>NZ_LT703007.1 GCF_900149695.1 Anderseniella sp. Alg231-50
GGCCCGGGCAATCCACGTGGGCGTAGTGACGGTTATCCGTCTCATACTCAACGTGAGCCGTGGAAATGGTAATACCACGGGCTTTTTCCTCAGGTGCCTTGTCAATCTCGTCATAGGCGGAAAATTCCGCACCACCAGATTCAGCCAGAACCTTCGTGATCGCCGCCGTCAGCGACGTCTTGCCATGGTCAACGTGACCAATCGTGCCGATATTGCAGTGCGGCTTGTTACGTTCAAACTTTGCCTTGGCCATTTTACAGTCTCTACCTTTGCCTGGGACATCAAAAAATCATGAAGCAGCAGTGTTCGGCATTTCGGTCCAGCCTAACTCACGGTCTGAAAATGCCCTGGAGCGGGTGAAGGGAATCGAACCCTCGTCTTCAGCTTGGAAGGCTATTGCTCTACCATTGAGCTACACCCGCCTTCGGTTCAGGGCACACCAAAAAAACTTCAAACTACCGTTCGGTCATCTTCCTCGTTATTCGCCTTTTATGCACGCCAACCAACCAGAACAAGTGGTGGAGGGAGTTGGATTCGAACCAACGTAGGCATAGCCAACGGGTTTACAGCCCGTCCCCTTTAGCCACTCGGGCATCCCTCCGGAACCTGCCGACACCAAAAGTCAAAGAAAAACCAATGACTTATAGTGAAACACAAAACCCTTGCTCAGATGACTTTCGCGCATAAAACATTATGCCCGGGGATTAGCCGGGCGCTTTAGAGCCGTGTTATGGCCATGCGACTGAGTTGTGTCAACAGGATTCGGTCGCAAAAATTCAAGCAAATTCTCAAGCCTGCCAGTTACTTGCCGCTCACCAGAGCGCCAATTTGCCGGAAGGGCTGTTCAATTTTCCCCGTCTCTTTATACAGGCGGTCATGAACAGTTTCAAACAATCAGGCCACAAGCGAAAAATCCGCGACAAGTCCCAAGGTCATGACAGGGCGAAGCCGCGGTCGGGGCAGGCACCTGACGGCAACGATATCATATTCGGATTGCATTCGGTAACCGAGGCCCTGAATAACCCGCGCCGCGAGCTTGTGTCACTGAAATGCACCGTGAATGCACAGGATCGGCTGGCCTCTGCCCTGGCGACGCATCCGGACCTGGAGCCGGAAGTCGTCCACCGCAGCCAGCTCGACCGCATAACCGGTTCAGATGCCGTGCATCAGGGCGCTGTGCTGACCGCAAGGCCGCTCGATCAGCCCGACCTGGATGACATTCCCCTTAACGGCACAATCGTCATTCTCGACCAGGTTACCGACCCGCACAATGTCGGCGCCATCATGCGCTCGTGTGCCGCTTTTTCCGTCACCGCCCTGGTGGCGACCGCCCGGCACAGTCCCGACAGTTCCGCGGTAATGGTGAAATCGGCGTCCGGTGCCGCAGAACATGTTCCCTTCGTCCGGGTCAGTAACCTGGCCCGGGCCATGGCGCAGTTGCGCGACAGCGGCGTCACCCTGATCGGACTGGACAGTGAAGCACCTGAGGATATTGCGTCCCTTGACGTTTCGGCGCCATACGCAATCGTACTGGGTGCGGAAGGCAAGGGTATGCGCCGTCTCACCCGGGACAACTGCGATCATCTCGCCCGGCTCGACCTGCCCGGTGAGATCCGCAGCCTGAACGTGTCCAACGCGGCGGCGCTGTGCCTGTACGCCCTGAAGCGCTGAACGCCACCCTGCCCTTCATTGCCGCCATTGACGGCAATTCAGAAACAGGGACCGCAAAAACGACGCACATTGTCTTAAATGGGCTTGCAACTCACATAAGGGACAAGTATTCAGTCGCCACGCCGAACGGCAGTCGCGCTTGAAACACCAGTGCCTCAGGAGCCGGCTTAGCTCAGTTGGTAGAGCACCTGATTTGTAATCAGGGGGTCGGGGGTTCGAATCCCTCAGCCGGCACCAGTTAGATCAATAACTTAGCAGAATATAACAGGCAGCTGCTTTTACTGCCGGTACCATATGGGTACCAAAAATGTGTTTTGGGGAGTGTCAACGTGCGTCCTTTGGTGTCGGGCATTTTTAAGTCGAATCAACGGGTTGTTAACCAAGGGTTGTTGCGGTTTAACGGAAGCAGCCGGCTCCGCTCTCTCACGCTTGACGGCGCTCCTCTAAACAGGAAAGCATGCGGGAAACACGTATTTTCTCTGGCAACCTGTTCAATCATTTCGTTCCAATTCACCGATCAGTGAGAATCGGATGGCTTTGCCTTCGACGGCCAGGGACCAGTGTGTGAAGTCCAGCACGTCAACACAGTAGTTCCCCCGCCCCTGCAAAATCAGTCGGATTTGAGCCGTCTGCGTTCCTTTCGTGACCAATCCGGTCAGCGTGGCATCACCTGTTAACCGCCATTCCCGGTAAAGTGTCGGGCCAAGTCGATTTTCAGAGTCTGCAGGGTCACGGGTATCGACCCCAAACCGCGTCATCACTGAAGGCAGAGGAAAACTGATCTCACCTCGCTCCTGGCCCTCCCGCGATAGCTTGAACTTCAAAATATCAGGCTCAACGGTACTTTCCAGGGCATATACAAGAGAGCCTTCGGGCTCGTCAGATGACGGCTTGATCAATCCCAATGTGTTGTCCGCACTTCCATCCAGTTCGGCCCTGGAAGTAAACCTGATCGACTGCAGGATATGCCGGCCAAGGGTTCCAACCTCGCTTACCGTCTCACTCCGATACCCCGTTTCGGCGCAACAGGCGCAAGCGTGGGCAGAGTTGATCGGAGCGAATACCAACACAACTAGGATACCGGCGGCTCGATACGACGCTCCGGCCCAGAAGCATGCCTGACAAATGAAACTTACTTTTCCTATCATTCTGGATTCCATGACAAATGTGATCAGGCGCAGCGCAGGACCTGGTAGCATTTAGGGTTTTACCGGCGCAAATTTCATAAACGGCGGCTGGTGCGATATCTATTTTGAAACTTCATCTGGCGTTAAAGTCATCATGTGTTTAACAGCAATATCTCAACTGGCCAACGTGACCGGACGACAAGCTGCTTATCAACACAATCCCGCCTGATTTACTTCTGTTTTTGATCTATCTTTTTAAATACCTTACACTGACAGAATGGGATGGCTTCGTATGGTTATGTCCGCTTTTGTCGCCGGGATAGCTTGTCAGGCCTTTGGTCAGGGAGAGGGTTTCATGGAGGAAAATACCTGCTGAACCCAGCTGTTTTACTCCCTTGTTCACTGTGCTGGACAGGTCGGAACAAAGATATCTCCTGTAAAGGAATATCTAGTTGAGCCAGATATTCGGGAGAAATCCAATCCTTGGATTTCAAAGTTGGCGGACCGACAAGCTGATCATCAAAGTCGTGGTCAGAACAGGGAAGCAGCGCTATGGGTAGCAACAGGCACGACCAGAACAGCGTCAACGATTTCAGGAAGACGCTGGCCGATCTGATCCGGATGAATGATGAGCACCGGGGCCAGTATCCGGACGGCAACCCGGCTACGAGACCACATCATCCTCACCACCACCAGCAGACCCACGCCCGTCACGCCGGCAAGACCAAACCAGGCATGCCCAGGCACTTAACCGAGACGCCGCATCCTGTTGCGCCACCGGAACAACACCGGCACGCTGCATCACGCACACACCTGCCGACCAGGCATCTGCAAAGCCGTGATGAAATGTTTGAAAACCGGATGTCTTCAGTGATGGCAAAACACAGCCGGCAAAAGGACGTTAACAGCGGCATGAAGGTTCAAGCGGGCCTTTTCGCAGTCGGCCTGTTTGCCGCCTGCTCTGCCACCTTTGCCCTGGTTTACTATCTGACGGCAGATGACAGGGTTACCCAGGCCAGTTCTCATTTCCAGGCACCGACTGCGCAGGCAGTATCGGGTACCGGCAGTTCCGGTGTATCCGGCAATATTACAGGCAGCAATCACGTGGCAGCCGCTCTGTCACAACCGCAGGCAGCGCCTGAAGCCAGCGCCAATGTGGCCAATGCCAAGGCACTGTCGGACATTGCCAATGGAAACTGGCTTGTCCTGCCTTCGGATGAACAACAGCAGTCCCGGTCTGAAGAAGCTGCTTCCGCTGGACAGCAGACTGTCAGCCAGGAACCAGTGGATTCAACCGTGCTAACGCGACAGGAATTGTTTGAATCGTTTCAAACCTATCTTGAAAAGACAGGCCAGGCTCCTGTTACCAACAGTCCGCACCAGGAAGCGCTTTTCAACTCGTTTGTCCGGTGGAATATAGAAGTTGCTAAAGCGAACTGAATTTCCAGTCCGGCAGTCGCAGGGTGTGCCCTTCAGCCGGCAGCAGCAAAACCAGGACCGGTACATAAAACAGGTAGCTCGGGTTTTGTCCTGGTAAATGCAGTCAGTAAGACCAACCGAAGCGATACGCATTCCTCAACAGGGAATACAAATTACGGGCCAGCCTGAAGCTTTTTGATTTTCGCCTGTTCGCATGAGGAATGCAGCCCGAAACAGTCAAGCCTGCGGCGTCACTCAGCCGGGCAGCAACATCCTGATCATCGAGCCTAAGGGTAATCAATCTGTCAGCCGGGATTATCCGATGTACCTGTTCGCGATGACGGGCAAAACAATCTTTGAACAAGGCCTCGTCGGCCGATCTGACCAGTCTCTTGTCAGCAGGCAGTACGTGAGAGTACTGCAGGACCTCATAAGGCCGCAGTACCCTTGGCATGACACTGAGAGACCAGTGAGCAGCAAGCGAGTTCCACCAACTGTCGGCATCCCTGTCGATGTACAGGAACACGGCATCATCTCTCATATCAAGCAGTTCATGGTAGATGCCCGCCCAGGGAATGTCGAAATGGGCGTCATATTTTTCTATCACGGGTTGCAGTACGCGGACCACGCCGGCCTTGTCCGAGAGAATTTTCGCTACCATCGCTTCATAGCGATTTCCATCCACCACGGCCGGCGAATGACAACTGGATATACCGTTCTGCAGAAACAGTTGATGAGCGGAGCTTGTTCCGGTTTTGTGGTAGGACACACAAAAGAGTTTCTTTTTTTCCACCATCTGCCTATGCCCAAAAATATTGAGACTTTCTTTCAGTCATGAGAGATGCTCAAAACAAGCAGCGGGTCAAGATGGCCCGCAACCCAAGGTGGCGAGCTCACAGCTGAAAATTCAATACAATTCTGTTTGGAAGAGCACTTTCGAATTATGGTGCAAGAACGCAAAACACTGTTTACTCCCGTTTCGGGTAATTTTCGACCTGTGTTGGGTCTCTTCTGCCGAAGACCAATAGCAGAATCAACTTTGCCCACAATATCGCTGCAAAATGTTGAGAACCGAATGGGTGCAACCGATCCTTCGCTTTACAGCACGCAAAACATTCACCCGTGGAATGGACAACGTTGATGAATTTCAAACCCGGCAAGATATTCCCTGAAGTGAACGGTCCGAAAATTTTTCTAATCGGATACAATAAATGCGGCACCAAAACCTTTCATGACTTTTTCCGCAAAAACGGCTTAAGGAGTCTGCATTTCAGGAAAAAGTACGGGCCTTTCAAAGGCGCGCATCTGGCAAGATCCATGGAAGAAAATTCCAAGTCCGGAAAGAACATTCTGGATGGCGTCTCGCGATACCAGGTCTATTCAGACATGGTCTACGTGGACAATGACACGGCAATTGAAGCCAACAAATTCTTTCGGGAACTCGACAGTCATTATCCTGGCTCCCATTTCATATTCAATGACCGCCCGGTTGAGGACTGGATACGATCACGGATAAATCACGTAGGCGGTCCGTACAACAGCTTCATCGAGAGGTGGCAAAACGCAACCGGGCTTTCACGCGAAGCGGTAATCGACTTCTGGCGAACAGAATATTTCCAGCACAAGAAGCAGGTCCTGGAGTATTTTCAGGGAAGGCCTGACTTCATGCATTTTGATCTGACCCGCCACTCCGTGTCTGACCTGGTTTCCTTTTTAAGCCCGGCATATCGACTGGATGCAGATAAGTGGGCGGTGAAAGGGACAACGAAAGAAAGAAACAGGAAATACAAGCTCACCTGAAGCGGCGCTAGTTTTTCACGTTCGCCTGAAAATCCTTATAGAATCCGTTTTCCGTCGCAAATTTCTTGGATACTGAGCCGGTGATCAGTCCATCGTTCTCGTCCAGATACCGCAATACCAGAACCAGTGTCCTGTAATAGTTGCTGTTACCCGCATAGCTGTTGGTTTTTACGGCATATGCTATTTTGCTGTATACTGATTGCGTGTATTTGAAATGCAGTATCGGCAACATGTACTCGGTCGATGGCGCACTGTTCAATCGGTGAGAACCACGATATGCCACGCCATCCAACCATTTTACGATTGGCACTTTGCAAGTGATTTTGAGCGCGACGTTTGGCTGGTGTTCAAACGCCTGCGCTGTACCATTGTCAGCCACGTCATCTAACATGCGATCAAGCAGGCGGCCGGTTACACTCTGCCCCAGGTCAGACGGGACAGTGTCACCTTCCGTCCATTTCACGTACGGCTTGGAATCATAGAAACTGTAACGATCGAGCAAATCGGACAGCGATTTCGCCTCGAGAGGTTCGGCGAGGTCGGCTGTTGACTGCGGATAGAAGTCGACCATGACTGCGGGAACCGCGGCAATCGCCTTTTCGTCAAGAACCTTCAGGAACGCCTGCACCGTCGGGAATCCAGGCGGGAGTAACAGGTACTCATCCAGATCAGCATAGATACACCACCTACCTTTCAGATAACGGCGGGGAAACCAGTTTTTCCATGCCGCTCCGGCTCTCAGTCCCCATTGTCGGAAGCCGGTAATGTCAGGCCGCAACCACAAGCGCTGTCCAAACTTGTACTTTGACCGGACAAGAACGCAGTCTTTCTGCTGTTGTATGTATCCAGCGGATCCGTCATCAGAGTGGTCGTCGATAAAGCAGAATTGCTCGACGCCCAGCTTGCGGTAGTGATCCAGGAATGACGGCAGGAAGAACATTTCGTTCTTGATTGGGGCAACCAGGGTGAGCCTGTCGTTGGAGAATTTGTCGTAATCAAAGCTGAACATCCTCAACGTCTTAATGGTCGATGCTGCATGGGTCCACACCAATTGTCGCCGCAAAACGGATGCCCCCGCGATCCGGCAGGATTTTGACGCATTGCCGCCACATGTGAGAAGCGGGCAATTATTCCAACACTCCAGCAAGACGGTAGTGAAACTTGTTTGTGTTACACAAAATACCGGATTTAAAGTTGACACAAAATGTGGCAACCGTCCTGAGACACACACCAATTTCAGCAAAACACCCACAATTTCGACAAAAAACCGTCAAACTGCCTGCCCGCTCCCACCCTGGCCAACGCTGTGCAAGGCACCGTCCGGTCCCCCTGCCCCATTTGATTGCCATCGTATTGACGCAGGTCAAGGAAGCCCACTGCACTGCTGATAGCGTCTGGTTCACCGGATCCCGGAATGCTGGACAAGCAGATGCCATGGCATCAGAAAGACGAAGGCGATGACAACACCCGATCACCGGAAACCCTGGACCGACACCCTGCCGTTTCCCAGGCGCTGGCTCGGTTACATCGCCATCAAGCTCCTGGTCGTTGCACTGGGCGTGTATCTGGCCCTGCGCTGGAAAGGCGTGTTGTAGCTTTTGTCGTGAGGCAGCAGATGCCAGACCCACTCACTTGCAACAATAGCGGTCGCCGGATGTAGACAGGTGGCGGGGCTGTATTGCTCTTGTCACTGCCTGACTGTACGGTTCGCTCAAGTCTGAAACTCACCAACAGGTGCAATGATGAGAAAGATCACAGCGACCAAACGTGTGGTCACAATGCAAGTGGCAGCGGTGCTGGTGGTAACCGCCCTGTATGCCGCCTGGTACCTGTTGTCATAACACAGGCACGACATGAGGCATTGGGATCAGTGCGACATGAGCACCGGTGCTGTCATGTTCTGTAGAAGGGTTCTGGTCACCCCGCCAAACACGAACTCCCGCAATCTTGAATGCCCGTAAGCACCGATCACGATCAGGTCGGCTCCATTGTCGGCTGCTTCATTAAGCAGGGCGTCGGCCGGTGACAGGTTGGGAGCAGAAATGCTTCTTGCAAACACCTTCAAGTCATGACGAGAAAGAACTGCAGCCAGTTCCGCACCTGGCAGATCACCGGCAACCTCAGGTTCGTCGCGGGCATTTGCCCATAACAATTCAACGCGTTTCGCTCCTTTCATGACAGGCACGGCATCAAATGCCGCCCGCATTGCTTCACGAGTGGCATTCCATCCGACGATCACATTGGTTCCGATGGACTTAAACTCCCCCATGTTCGGCACGACGAGAACCGGCCTTCCCGATTCAAGTATCAGGCGTTCAACAAAGTCAGGCTCAATGGTGTTGCTTGTCGACGAATTCAACTGACCCGCAACAACGAGATCCGCGTACGGGACATGCCTTAGCATGACGTCTGCCAGCAAACCGGTCTCGCCGTCCACCCGCCGCCATTCCGCCCGAACGGCATGACGGCGTGCAGCGTCTTCAAACCTGGTCTTTACATCTTCCAGATGGTCTTCAAAAAACCGGCTGTTATCGATGTCGGCAGAGATGGCACCAAAGCTGGCGGGAATGGCAATCCCGTGCGGGCTGGGCACCGGGTATACACCCAGCACATGCGCATCATGGCGGTCGGCAAGTGAAAAGGCCGCATCCATGACGGCGTCCTGACGTTCTATATCAACCAATGACACGGCAATTGTTTTAATCGACATACAAACCTCCGTTTTGACCATGCTGCCGATCTACAGACTAGTGATTTGCAGCGGGACCAATCTTGACCTGCATCAAATACTTCAGTTGACTAACCAACATTATCACATGGAACGGGCTCCAATGTCTGCTGGCCGCACCATGCAGACAGTGGCAGAGGGCATCATGCGACGCGCCATTGGTTTGCCCTGGTTTGTTGGTTGTGGCCTCGTTTCTGCATTACCTCAACAAAGTACAAACGAGGTGTATTATTATGAAACAGACCCTTGCATTCACCCTGACCAGCCTGATTTTTGCCGGTTTGACCAGCCTGGCGCCAGCTGCAGAAGCCGCTGGCTCGGGAATTGACACATCGGCCTGTTTCAAGACGACAAGTTACACCGCATCCAGCGGCAAGCGTTACCGGGTAAAGATGCCGAAAGGCCAGGCCTGTTTCGACAATCGTTACGGCATTCAGGGCGGTGCCCATGTTGCAAGAGCGACAGGCGGCGACAATCCCCTCGGCGCCATCAGCGCGGCGCGCTCCATGAACCGTCGCAATGTGGTCTTCGTGGTAATGGGGACATGCGAATCCTCTTGCTGGATTCAGTGGAACTTCATGAAAAACAAGTGCTGGGCCGGCAACCGCGCCCCGACGTTCCGACAGCATGCCACCACCGCCAGCGGCCGCAAGATCAATCCCCATTCCAGGTCACGATCATACTGGATCAACGCCGGTCGTGAAGGCCCGGGACGGCAATGGACAGTCTGGAAGCCGTCCAGCAAGTATCGCTGCTCCGAGACCGTTATGAACATGGCTTCGACCAGCGGCAACACCGGACATGGCGGCCGCGGCAGTTTCAGGCACGACCGGGGACGGACACCAGGCCTGTTTTATGTTCGCGGTGCCCGCTAACACTGATCATCGCAGGATAAAACCACAAGCGAACTGACATTCCGGATGCGTTTCCCGGATGGTGTTGAACGGTACCATCCGGGAAAACAGTGCTTCTTGCATGCGCAAGGGATCAAGACTGTGCAAGCGTTCGGTTTTTACTTCACGCTGATGCAACCGCGATAGTAAGCTGCCGGCATGTCTTCCACCGTCGGCGCGATTCCAGGTCAAAACAAAAACCCAACGGGTTTCAGACGTGCCCTCACCGGCCGAAACCTCCGATTGATATCGGGGCTTATCCTGTTCGGTTTTGTCTTCACTCACCTGGTCAATCACAGCCTTGGCCTGATCTCCCTGGAGGCCATGGAAGACTTCCGGGCCATCCGCATCTCGGTGACCAGATCATGGGCCGGCACGGCAATTCTGCTTCTGGCGGCGGTTGTTCATGCCGTCCTGGGTGTTGAGAAGATAATATCCCGCCGACTTTCTGCAATTTCAGCCCGCGGGCTCCTGCAAATCGCAACAGGTATCCTGATTCCGGTCCTGTTGGCGCGCCATCTGATCGGCATGCGGATCTCGCACGAATTGTTCGGGGTGAATGACAATTACGACTTTGCCCTGTGGGCCATGTGGCCCGCCGAAGCGTGGCGGCAGGCCGGTCTCATTACGCTGGTATGGGGGCACGGAACCATCGGCCTGTATATGTGGATCAGGTTCAAAAACTGGTTCACCTTCTTGAAAGCCCCCCTGCTGGTTGTTGCCACCCTGGTTCCCGTACTGGCGTTTGCAGGATTTGCGGTCGCCGGCAGGCAATTTCATGCTACCCGGACTTTTGACAGCCCACTAAACGGCGAACAGTACACGACAATAATCCGCATTATGGACATTGCCCTTTATCTGTCCCTGGCACTGATCGTGGCAGTCCTGCTCATCAAGGCGGGACAATGGATTACCGCCGGGTTCAAGCCAAAGGTATCGGTAACCTACAACAACACCGTAACCAAGACGGCGCCTGCCGGTCTTACGCTGCTGGAAATATCCCGCGAAGCAGGCATTCCGCATGCATCCGTGTGCGGCGGGCGGGCACGGTGTTCCACTTGTCGCGTCAGGATTGTGTCCGGCGGCGAGAACCTGCCTCCGGCAGATGCCCAGGAACTCAAGGTTCTCAGCCGCGCCGGGATAGACACATCCGATATCCGGCTCGCCTGCCAGATCAGACCAAGCGAACAACTGTCCATCATCCCCCTGGTGCCGGCGGGCCGCGCCACCGGCCGCCGGTCCAGCCGTGACAAATATGCCCAGGGAGTGGAGCAGGTTGTTACCTTGATGTTCATCGACATACGCGGCTTCACCAAGTTCTCCGAAGGCCGCCTGCCGTATGACGTCGTCTACATACTGAACCAGTACATGGGCAGGATGAGCGAAATCATCACCGCGCATTCAGGCTATGTCGACAAATTCATGGGCGACGGCATCATGGCGATCTTCGGCATGGAAGATGAAAACACTCATGGTGCCACCGATGCGCTTCATGCAGCAATTGACATCAGCAAGGCACTGGATGAATTGAACCATAGCCACGAAGCCACCTTGTCTGAACCGTTGCGCATCGGCATCGGCATTCACAGCGGCGAGGCCATTCTGGGCCGCATCGGCACCAGCAGGGTCCATACGGCAGGCGAGCGCATCACCGCGCTGGGCGACACGGTCAACACGGCCAGCAGGCTGGAAGCGCTGACCAAAGAACTGGCACAGGAAATCGTCGTCTCTCTGAAAGTACTTGAGACAGCGAATGTGGATCCGTCCGGCCTGGTTGCGGAAAGCTACGAAATTCGCGGTCGCGAGGACAAGATTGCCGGCATCTCGCTGGCCAGCGCTGCCCAACTGTCAGGTATCATCTCACAAGCCCGTTAGAATCGTTCGCGCAATCTGGCACTTCGGTCGAATTCGTGACACACTGCAATGGATGAAAGCGTGGTCTTAGCGAATGGACACCAGCCTCATAAGCTCATGTATGAGTGGTGAATATCACTGGTACAGCAGGCAAATCCTTGAACTTTATCTTGATCACGTGATCAACACCGGGGATTTTCTGCGCTGGTTCCACATGCCCAATTCCAGTTACATCCCCACGTCAGAGTGCATAGCAAACTCGCTTGACCCCGATTATGACTACCGTCTGTGGCGCCCCGGCCCCCTCGACGGATTTTCAGCGAAGTCCGGCTGAATTTGACCGCTCCATGTCCTTGACACACGCCTAACCTGCAGCCAAACATCACTGCTTACCAGCCCCACTGCGGCGCCCCCCGCCCGGCTTAAAACGGAACACATCCATGAAGTTTGCACCTGACGTCATTTCAGCCATCGGCAACACACCGCTTATCAAACTGAGGAAGGCGTCAGAACTGACAGGCTGCACAATCCTCGGCAAGGCCGAATTCATGAACCCCGGCCAGTCGGTGAAGGACCGGGCGGCCTTGTTCATCATCCGCGATGCCATCAAGTCAGGCCGCTTGAAACCCGGCGGCACCATTGTTGAAGGCACAGCCGGCAATACCGGGATCGGCCTGACCATGGTGGCCAACGCTATGGGATTCAAATCCGTCATCGTCATTCCAAACACCCAGAGCCAGGAAAAGAAAGACACGCTGCGAATGCTCGGTGCCGAACTGGTCGAGGTTCCGGCAGCGCCCTACAAGAACCCGAATAATTTCGTGCGCTATTCCGGACGGCTGGCGGAGAGGTTGAATGATGAGCGCGAAGGTGGAGCCATCTGGGCGAACCAGTTCGACAATGTCGCCAACCGCCAGGCCCACATCGAAACCACCGGTCCGGAGATCTGGGAACAGACTGACGGCCGGATAAACGGCTTCATTTGTGCCGCCGGGTCAGGCGGAACCATAGTCGGCACAGGCATGGCGCTCAAACAGCGCAACAAGGACATTCGTATCGGCCTCGCCGACCCGCACGGCGCGGCTTTGTACAGCTATTTCACCACCGGTGAACTCAAGGCAGAAGGCAGTTCGATCTCGGAAGGCATCGGCCAGGGGCGCATAACCGCAAACCTGGAAGACGCACCGATTGACCACGCCTGGCGAATTGGGGATGCGCAGGCGGTGGAAATCGTTTTTGACCTTCTGAAGGAAGAAGGCTTGTGCATGGGTGCATCCACAGGTGTGAACATTGCAGGGGCCATGGAGCTTGCACGGGAAATGGGACCCGGCCACACCATTGTGACGGTCCTGTGCGACTTCGGATCACGCTACCAGTCGCGCCTGTTCAATCCGGAGTTCCTGAGGTCCAAGGACCTGCCGGTACCGGACTGGCTGGAATCTCCCTTGAGCGTTCCCGACGTTACCGTTGATCCCGAAGCCTAGCGGGTGGTTTTGATGACTGAAGTCCTGTTTCGCGAAGATGCCTATCTGAAAAACTGCACTGCCAGGGTACTGGAGGTAAATGAGCGCGGCGGCATCGTGCTGGATCGCTCCAACTTCTATGCAACCGGCGGCGGCCAACCTGGAGACAGTGGCACCATGCAGTTGGCAGACGGATCAGGCATAGCGATTGCCACGACGGTATATGGCGAAGATCGCACCCAGATTATCCATGTGCCGGCGGAAGGCGCCACACTGCCGGCGGTTGGTGAAAGCGTGGAACTGTCGCTCGACTGGCCACGCCGGTTCGGCATGATGCGGGTTCACACGGCGCTTCACCTGATGTGCGCTTTAGTGCCGTTTCCCGTTACGGGCGGCCAGATTTCACCGGAAGGCGGCAGGCTCGATTTCGACATTGATGATCCCGGCGCAATCGACAAGGATACACTGACGGCAGGTCTTCAGGGCCTGGTGCGGGCGGATCATGGCATTTCGCAACGCTGGATCACCGATGCGGAACTGGAAGCCAATCTCGGCCTTGTACGCACCATGTCTGTAAAACCACCCATGGGTTCCGGCAAGGTTCGGCTGATCGCGATCGGTGAAGACGGCACGGTTGACCTGCAGCCATGCGGCGGAACGCATGTTGCTTCTACTGCCGAGATTGGCAACATTGCTGTCACCAAGATCGAGAAGAAGGGCAAGAACAATCGCAGGTTCAGGCTTGCCCTCATGGACTAGGGTCCGAACCCTAACAACAGGCCTGACGGGGTCGAGACGAAAGTAGACACATGCCGACACTTCTGGACGAGCGCGAAAACCTGGTCTCAACCCAATGGCTTGAACAGCGGCTCGAAGCGCCTGACATCGTCATCGTGGATGCGTCCTATTACCTGCCGGATGCCGGCCGCAACGGCCGTGAAGAATATGACGAGCAGCGTATTCCCGGTGCTGTGTTCTTCGACATTGACGACATATCCGACGAGACCAGCAACCTGCCGCATACCATGCCGCCACCGGAAAAATTCTCCTCGCGGATGAGGAAAATGGGCATCGGTGACGGCATGCGTGTGGTGGTTTATGATGGCGCCGGCCTGTTTTCCGCAGCTCGGGTGTGGTGGATGTTCCGGACTTTCGGTCATTCGGATGTCGCCATTCTTGATGGCGGCTTTCCAAAATGGCTCGCCGAAAACCGGCCGGTTGAAGACGGCCCTGCAATGGCGCGCCAGCCTCGGCACATGAGCGCGCGCTATTCTGCGTCCAGCGTGCGCGACAAGCAGGACATCTACAATGCCATCAACTCAGGTTCACAGCAGATTGCGGACGCCAGATCCCCTGCCCGTTTTTCTGCTCAGGAACCCGAACCGCGCGCCGGCATGCGCGGCGGCCATATGCCGGGCGCACGCAATGTTCATTACAAGACGCTGCTCAATGACGACGGCACGGTGAAATCCACCGACGCCATTGCCAGGGTTTTCGAGGAGGCAGGAATTGACGTGGCCAAACCGGTCATTACCTCTTGCGGATCAGGTGTAACCGCTGCAATTCTCACACTCGGTCTGACGCTCGTCGGACATAACGCCAATTCCCTTTACGACGGTTCATGGGCTGAATGGGGAAGTGATCCCGACACCCCCATCGAAACAGATTGAAGACACAGAAAGCGGCCGGCACATGAAGCGCAAAATTCCATCTTCAGGGTTTGGCAATGCAAAAAAGGCGGCAAGCGTGAAACAGGAGACCCGGGACATCGAAACGACGGTGACGTATCTGTCCATGGATCATCCGCCGTCATTGCGGGTCATGCCGCCGGCCAATCTCAAGCTGGCTCTGATGCATGTGCTGGATCCGACGGTCAGCTATTACCGGTATCTTTATGATGCAGTCGGCAGCGAACACCACTGGATCGACCGCAAGCTGTTAAGCGATGACCAGCTGGCAGCGGCCATCAATGCAGATGGCGTGGACATTTATGTTGCCTATTGCGCCGGCAATCCGGCCGGGTATTTCGAAATCGACGTTCGTGACACCGAAAAGTGCTGGTTGGCCTATTTCGGGCTCTTGCCCGAGTTTCACGGCCTCGGCATCGGCAAATGGCTGCTGTCGGAAGCTGTGCGCACGGCCTGGACCGGCAAGCCCGAAAGCCTGCACGTGGAAACCTGCACCCTGGATTCCCCGCATGCGCTGGGACTGTACCAGAAAATGGGGTTCGTTCCCTATGAGCGTCGCAACAAGACCATGACCGTGCCGGTATAGGTCAAAACACCATGCTCCCCGCCCGCACCCGAAAACTCATCGGGACATTCATCTTCCTGGCATTCCTGATTGTCTACTCGCTGATCGCCATGGCGGTCGGCGCACGCTACCTGGCAACCGTGCACGGCGTCTGGCAGTTCCTGTTTTATGCCGTCGCCGGACTGGCCTGGCTGCCGGGCGCCATGGCGATCATCTCGTGGATGGCGAAGGCCGACAGGCAGTAGCCAAAGGTGGCAAACGCTCACGTAAGTCCCCGTGCCCCCCGAGCCGAATACCCGGAGGGGTGAAAATCGCGCCGCATCATGTCCGGCAAGTCTTGCGCGACTAAAAGATCCGAACCTGCATCGGCGTGATCTGACGGATGCCGCCAAAGCCGAGCATGCGCGGTGGCGACAGCAACTCGATCCTTGGCGCGCCATCCAGAATGGCCGCGAGACTCTCTTCCATTTCGATCCGTGCGAGCATCTCGCCGATGCAGCGGTGCGGCCCAAGTCCGAAGACCGGATGAAACCGTGGATGATCGGTGCGGCGGATATCGAACCGCTCCGGGTTTGCGTAAACCGCCGGATCGCGCATGGCCGACATGGTGCTCAGGCTCAGGGCCACGCCCGCCGGCACCTCGATGTCGTCGAGTTCCACAGGGGCCGTTGTCAGGCGTGGAATGGTCGCGACCGAGGGTTCGCAGCGCAGTCCCTCTTTCACAGCGCCCGGGATCATGCCGTGATCGGACAAGAGCGCGGGCCAGTCGGAGGGGCGTTCGAGCAACAACGCGATCAGCATGGCAAAGGCGGAACGGGTCGTGTCGCTGCCGGCAATGATCAGGCCGACAACCTGGAAAGCCAGACTGTCGAACGGGATGTCGTGGTCTTCCTGCCAGTCGGTGACCAGTGCCGAGAGGAGGTCCGCACTGGAAGCGGCCATGCGCAGGCGCAACTGCCCCTTTACGTAATGAAACAGATCCTTTGTCGCGTTTTCTGTCGTGTCATGCCGGTCGTGCGGATAGACCGGCCCGAAAGCGAGCGAGGCATCGTACACCAGCCGTGCGAAGTGCCGGGTATCGTCTTCGGGAAGGCCGAGGATCGAGGCGATCATCTCAGCAGGCACGCGGGCGGCTACACAGTCGACAAAGTCAAAACTCTCTCCGCGCGGCAAACTTGCGATGATCCTGTCGGCGACGGCGCGAACCTGACCGCGCATTTCCTGCATTGGCCGGTGGGCGAAACTGCGCGCGAACAGGCCGCGCTTCTTGCGGTGCATCCCGTAGTTTGAAAACAGCAGCAGGTCTGAGATGAACCGCGCCGTGATCCCGTCCGGGATCTGCTTGAGCGCCACGAATTCCGGTCCCTCGACCTGACGCGTTCTGGGATCGGTCAATAGCAGTTGTACATGTGCCGCGCGAAGCACGAGATACTGGTTGGGGCCGAACTGCACCAGTGGTGTCTCCCGGCGCAGTTCAGCCAGTCGAGCGTGCGGTGCGTCATTCAACGTAGCAGGGTCGACGAAGGCCGGGTAGGATGTGGTCGTCTTTGTCTGTTCTCTCATAGGGTCGCTCCAGTATGTGTTTGATGTCGCCAGTAATCGCCTCCCCCGATCTGGTCGATTTGCTGCCATCGGATGTGTCGAGGCATTGCGGGCTCACCTAGCACCTCAGCGTTGTCACCAGCGTTGTCATGAGGGTTGTATTGCCAGCACCTCAGCGTTGTTTCTTTGAAGCTGCGCGACAGGTGAAATCCGATGGAAACCCCCTGCATCCGAGCGCTAACCTTGCGACCGGGCAATTTCTCATTTCTGCCAAATCTTTGATGTGATTGTTGTTTCAACTGGCGCGGACTGAGGTGTGCGGTTTGCCACAGACCCTGGACCGGCCGACATTGAACAATCGCGCCAACCGATCGCCAAGTGGCCCGCGATCTTCCGCCAAGTCCGAACCGACCGGGCGGATGCAGTCACCTCCGGCTAAAGACCGCCATAGCGGCAAGGAAAAACTCGGCCGGAAATAGCCACATATCCGATTTCGGAGGATTGAGAAATGGTAGCCATTCCTGTTCTGATCGTTATCCCTGCAACCGATACCGCACGTGAGTCAGCACGCATGTCGGCAGAGTCATTTGCATCCGGGTCCCAGGCCGGGACCGGCATCGATAAAACTGCGGAAAGTGACCTGCCCGAAGGCGTTGTACTGGACACAAACTTTGCCGCCGTACCCCTGGGGATGGCTACACCGACGCCTGAGAGCTTCAGCATGACCGCCACCAGCGATGATCAGCAATTCGTTGTCCGCGGCATGGTGGATTCCGAACAGATCTCCTCGCTGACCAGCACCAGTTCCGACGGTCCACGCGTATTTTGTGACACCCAGGTGGGATTGGCACCGATTTGCCCCGGAGACGCAGCCAGCGGCAATGCCGCGGACGTGCGCGGACTGCTGGGCGTCAGCCAGCTGTCACGCCGGCAATTGAGCGGCGACGGCGTGGCAGTTGCCATTGTCGACAATGGTATAAACTTGGCTCATTTGCGCCAGCGTGGCCTGTCGGCCCGGCTCGATCCTCATGTTTTCTGGACCCCTACCCCGAACATAAAACCCGGCGAGTACCCGGTTGACCACGGCACAATGTGCGCCTACTGCGTATCGATTGCGGCACCGGAATGCACGTTGCTTGACTTTCCGCTTCTTGGCTCGACAACCAGCGGCGGCTCGGTGATGGACGGGTTCCTCTCAGATGCGGTCCAGGCCTACAACGTCATGCTGACCATGATGCGCAAACCGGAGGCAGAACGGCCCTATCATTCGCTGGTGGTCAACAACAGCTGGGGCATGTTCCATCACAGTTGGGATTTCCCCCCCGGTCATCCAGGACGATATGCCGACAATCCAAACCACCCGTTCAACCTGATTGTCGGCAGCCTGGCGCAGTCTGGAGCGGACATCCTGTTTGCCGCCGGCAATTGCGGCACTGACTGCCCCGATGGACGCTGCCAGGGCGTGACGACGGATGTCATTACCGGTGCCAACTCACACCCTGATGTATTGTCGGTGGCAGGTGTGGACGTCAATCAGGATCGCGTCGGTTATTCATCAATGGGCCCCGGCCAGGCGCCGCTGGCGACGGAAAAACCCGACCTTGCCGCCTACACGCACTTCAACGGTTCTAACGCCTTCGGCGTTGGCAGCGCAGATGGCGGCACGTCCACGGCGTGTCCGGTTGCAGCCGGGTGCATAGCCGCGGTCAGAACCAACCTGCCACCAAGCCTGATGTCGCCGGCTGACCTTGCCCAGGCAGCCAGGGACAGTGCCGTGAAGCCCTCGGGCCCGGCCGGCTGGGACAGGGAAGTCGGCTTCGGCATCATCAGCCCGACGAACCTGGCCACGCGGGTGACCCCGATTGTCTAAACGAATGGAAGGCCGGGGCTGTTTCCGGTAGGCTTATAGCCCATCGGAAACTGCCGTCAGGCGCACAAAGCCAGCTTAGAGTGAGTACCATGGGTGAAATGGTGATGATGAATGTGCAATGTCCCGGCGATAAACCGTCCATCGAGGTCGTTGCAAAAAAGCTCAATGTCACCGTCTCAGCGATTGATACAAAGTTCGGTATCATCCTGGTTGATGTGAAGCGCCACATCTACACGGTGCGGGTCGACAAGGAGCAGCTCCCCAAGGATCAGCAACAATCCGAAGGGGTGTCCGGCCCCTACTCCGACCCGAAGATCGCCCCGTTTGGCACGCCTGATGCAAAAGACGAATAACGGCTCAGAATAAATGATTTGGAAAATTGGTCGGAGCGGCGGGATTCGAACCCACGACCCCTTGTCCCCCAGACAAGTGCGCTACCGGGCTGCGCTACGCTCCGACTGAAGCGGGGTATAACATTCACTCGCCATAAAAGAAAAGCCCGCAAGTTCGATTGCGGGCTTATTATTCATCACTGGATTCCAGATCATTTGGCCTGGTCAGGCACCAGCAGGCGGCGGGCTGCGGCGAGGTCGGTCAGGACCAGGCGCAATTCGTCAATCTGGGCCGGGGTGAGTTCGTGCACGATCTTTGTCTCGCGCGGTTCGGCAGGTGCCGGCGCTGCAGTTGCACTTGCTTCGGCTTTGGCTTCCGCCGGCTTGGCGGCTGTCTTGCGGGCTGCCTTGACGGTTTCTTCCGCCGGATCAACCGACACCTCGCCGCGACCAATGCCGATCACATGGGCAATACCGTTGTCCTTGAGGATCTTCTGCGCACCGCGGATGGTGTAGCCTTCACCGTACAGGAGCGTGCGAATGCCCTTGAGCAGGTCTACATCGGCGGGACGGTAATACCGCCTGCCACCGCCGCGCTTCATCGGCCTGATCTGTGAAAACCTGGTTTCCCAGAACCTCAGCACGTGCTGCGGCACGTCCAGCTGTTCAGCTACTTCGGATATGGTTCTGAATGCTTCGGGCGCCTTGTCGGTCAAATCTCAGCCTCTTTCGCGTTCCATGGTCCAGATCAAGTGTGCAGGGCTCCCCCGCACACCCATTCACTCGTCACGCTACTGAAAGTCAGTCGCCCCCGCCGGACGGCGCCTCTCCGTTTACAATCGCCTTCATGATCTGGCTGGGTCGGAACACCAGCACCCGGCGCGGCGTAATCGGCACTTCTTCCCCGGTCTTCGGGTTTCGGCCAATGCGCTGACGCTTGTCACGCACATCGAATGTCCCGAACGACGACAACTTGACCTGCTGGCCGTCCACCAGGGCGTCCGACATCAGATCAAGAACCGTTTTAACCAAATCCGCAGACTCCGTTCGTGACAGCCCTACCTTACGATGGACCGCTTCACTCAAATCTGCACGCGTGAGTGTCTTTGTCATTACTCCACCCCCTCGATGGTGTCTTATCCTAACACCCAATTGCCGGGTAGAGTCAATTGTAACTTTGTATTTAGATCAAGCACTTGCTTTGGGAATTATGCACTGCGCTGCAACACCTGCCGCAAATTTTCCGCAAGGTTACCAGCGAGCCAGTACCGCACCCCAGGTAAAGCCGCCGCCCATGGCCTCCATCAGCACCAGTTTGTCAGGTTGCAGACGACCGTCTTCGCGCGCCACATCCAGCGCCAGCGGAATTGACGCAGCCGATGTGTTTCCGTGATGGCCGACGGTGATGACAACCTTCTCGGTGGTCAGTCCGAAACGGCGTGCTGTTCCGTCCAGAATTCGCTTGTTGGCCTGGTGCGGAACGAACAGGTCGATCTTGTCCGGTTCAACACCGGCCTCCTCAAGCGTCTCGCCCATGACATCGGAAATGTTGGTGACGGCGTGCTTGAACACCTCCCGGCCTTCCATCCGCAGATGGCCGACGGTCTGGGTGCTCGAGGGCCCGCCATCCACATAAAGCTTGTCGCGATAGCGGCCGTCGGAGCGCAACCGCGTTGCCAGGATTCCCTTGCCGGGGTCATCGTCATCATTGGCGGCTGTGACCACAACGGCGCCTGCACCGTCACCGAACAGCACGCAGGTGCCGCGATCGGTCCAGTCGAGAATCCGCGAAAAGGTTTCGGCCCCGATCACCAGGACGTTGCGCGCGGAGCCTGCCCGCACGAAGTTGTCTGCCGTAGTCAGGGCATACACAAATCCTGAACACACCGCCTGAACATCAAAGGCAGCGCCCTGCAGGATGCCAAGCTCGCCCTGAACGGTTGCCGCGGTTGCCGGAAACGTCTGGTCCGGTGTCGAGGTCGCCACGATAACCAGGTCGATGTCGGCAGCCGCAATACCCGACCTGGAAAGAGCTGCCTCAGCCGCCTTGATTGCCAGGTGCGAGGTCAGCTCGCCCTCTGCCGCAATATGGCGCTGGCGAATGCCGGTTCGCTCAACAATCCAGTCATCTGATGTGTCGACCATTTCAGCCAGCTCGGCATTGGTCATTACCCGTTGCGGCAAATAGGATCCGACAGAACGGATTACGGAACGTGTCATATATATTATTTATTCCTGCTCAACTTGCACTGGCCGCTTCGGCCTGTTCGTCCGTGTGATCGTGATGCTCGTGTGGGGCAAGTTCTATGCCCCTGTCAATCCTGTCCACGAGATCATTGGCCACCATGTCAGCTGCAACATGAATGGCAGATGAAAATCCTGTTGAATCCGTGCCGCCATGGCTTTTGACCACGACACCGTTCAGCCCCAGAAACACGCCGCCATTGTAGGTGCGCGGATCAAGCCGTTTCTTTAACCGCGAAAACGCACCTTTTGCAAACAGAGCCGCGATTTTACTCACAACAGTGCGGCTCATTTCCTCACGCAATACGGCGACAATCTGCTGCGCGGTGCCTTCTGCCGTTTTCAGGGCAATGTTGCCGCTAAAGCCTTCCGTCACGATCACATCGACCTTGCCGGTGCCAATATCGGTTCCTTCCACAAAACCTTCATATTGCAGCGGCAGCTCGGCTTCTCGCAGCAACGCGCCGGCCTCGCGAACAGCTTCAACG
The DNA here is from genome assembly GCF_900149695.1 of Anderseniella sp. Alg231-50. NCBI lineage: Bacteria > Pseudomonadati > Pseudomonadota > Alphaproteobacteria > Hyphomicrobiales > Parvibaculaceae > Anderseniella > Anderseniella sp. Alg231-50. Next base: position 21,685 of record NZ_LT703007.1, read on the forward strand.
CCCTTGACTTCCTCCACGCCGATATTCAGCAACCCGACCATGGGGCGCCGGATGCCGAACAGGCATCGCGCCATCGCCGCTCCCATGATGGCATTTGACACCAGCTGATCGGCATCAGCCCCGACGGTCGCGCCCATATCAAGCACGATGCTGCGGCCTTTTTGAGTCGGCCACATCCCGGCAATGGCAGGCCGGGAAACCCCTTCGGTGGTCTTCAGCAACACCTTGGCCATGGCCATAAGGGCACCGGTATTGCCGGCTGAAACAGCTGCATGGGCTTCGCCCTGCTTCACCGAATCAATCGCCTGCCACATGCTTGATGTCTTGCGGCCACGCCGGATCGCCTGCGACGGCTTGTCGTCCATCGCGATTGCCACGTCGGTATGATGCACAATCGAACGGGCTTTCAGCGCCGGCAGGCCATCGAGTTCTGCCATGATCGCCGTCTCGTCTCCGAACAGGACAAAGCTGAGTTCCGAACGCGCTGCAAGCGCTTCGGCAGCGCCTTGCAGCACCACTGGCACCCCGTGATCACCACCCATTGCATCAAGCGCAATAATTATGTCTCCGGAATCACTTTTCAATCCGCATGCCCCTTTTTGTCGAACGTCGAAGGATAGTGGTTTGCGGCATGGACACAACAGGTAAGTGTCGTTTGCACCATCGCCCGCCTAATCACTGTCCTTGAGTTTCAACTGCTTCAACACAGCAAAGGGGCTGACCTTCGGTTCATCGGTTCCAGCTTCTCCCGACGATGATACCGGCAATTCCGCACCGTCTTTTCGGGGATACGGATCAAGCTCCAGGCACAGCGCTTCAACGGCAAATTCGCCCAGCTCGATTTCGCCATCGTCGATGTAGCCGATATCTTCCTCGTCATGTGACACAACGACCTCTACATCATCGGCGGCAAGCCTGCTGTCCCTGGCGATGAAAACCTGATCCAGTTGCGCGCGGACATCGCTTTCGAACGGGTCCAGCGTCACTACGCAGGTCTGGGTAATGCTCGCTGATGCCTCGCCGCGAGCACGAAAACCGCCACGTTTCCAAGGCTGTATATGGATAGTTGCAGATATCGAATGCACTGCTTCCACCCCGAACCGCGCGGCAACCGCGGCACATTCCTCCGTGGTCGCGCTGATGGTCTCCGACGCACCTTCAGGTGCCATCCTGCTAACGTCGAACAGGCGGGAAAATTCGAGATCTTCACTCATATGCTTCAATTACTTCTATCGATTCCGGTTGATAAGGATCAGGGGCGCAGGCCGTCCAGGTTCAGATTGCCGGCCCGGATTTCAGCCCGGTCCATTGCGCCAACCGCGTCATGCATCAGTATGGTGTACTTGGCAAGCCGTTCGGCAGCCTGTGTTCTGCTTTCGGTACCTTCGAAGACATTTCTCACCAGCGCCGCTGCCACTGACGCCTCGCCTTCAGCACGCGCATTTGCATAGGCATTGGCCCGGCCATAATAGACGGAAGCCATCTTCTTTACGCGTTTACCGACCCCCATGTCCCCGACACCCATTTCGCGCAGGGAACGGTCCATGTCACGGAACACTTCATCAATCAGGGCCTGTGCAAACGCCTTGTCCGACTCTTCACCGGCCTGCATATGGCACATCACCGCATCATTGTGCAGTATGATCATGTCGAACCGTCCATCAAGCGTATCGGGCACTGCAAGCTCGGAATACAGGTCCGCCTGCCGTGCCTGTGCCACAATCGCCTCGTAGACGGTTCTGACAGGGTTCAGTTTTTGCGTGCGCGAAAGAATACTTTTGAATATCATGCAGGACCAACTAGACAGAATTGGATTTTGCAGCCACGGGCAACGTGGCTGAACGGTAACCAGCAGCAGGTGTTGCTGCAATTGGCCAACCGGTTTCCGGATGACCGCAACAGAAGTGATACGTCAAGTGCGAACCTTCAAGCCTATTATCGTACCGGCATCAAGTAAATTGCGCAGAGCCCTGCTTTGCTCCGGCTTTGTCCTGGCTGCCGCGGCAGTTCTGTCAGGCTGTTCGCGTGACATCGAACATCGCGGCTACCAGGCCCGTGCGGAGGACTTGCAGAAGCTGCGCCTCGGCATGACCAAGCAGGAAGTTCGCACCTCACTGGGTTCACCGTCGACAACGGCTACGGTCCAGCACCAGGGCGACAGCTTTTACTATATCTCGTCGCGCGTGAAAACGAGCGCTTTTCTGGAAAATGAGGAACTGGACCGGCAAATTCTTGCTGTGCGCTTCAGTCAGTTCGACCAGGTCCAGAGTTTCGGACAATATACCCTGCAGGATGGAAACATCATCAACATGAACTCGCGCGAAACACCATCGCGCGGGCGTGAGTTGACGATCCTGCAACAGATGTTCGGCAACCTCGGCAACTTCACGCCAAACGACACCGGTCCGCCGAAAGGTCAATCAGGCTCTATCAGCAGCCCTGGAAGCAACTACTAGGGCAACAGACAGACTGAAACAAAAAACCCCCGTGCAGTTTTCACACTGCACGGGGGTTTTGCTTTGTCTGGACGTCATTCTTTAGTGCGCAAGGATCGCCAGCAGCAGCAGGGCTACAATGTTGGTGATCTTGATCATCGGGTTAACCGCGGGACCGGCTGTATCCTTGTAGGGATCGCCAACCGTGTCGCCGGTTACAGATGCCTTGTGGGCCTCCGAACCCTTTTCGTGCTTCACACCGTCCTTGTCGACGAAACCGTCTTCAAAGGCTTTCTTGGCATTGTCCCATGCACCGCCACCGGCGGTCATGGATACCGCAACGAACAGGCCGTTGACGATCACACCGAGCAACATGGCGCCCAGTGCCGCAAAGCCCTGGCTCTTGTCGCCGGTGATTGCATACACGAAGTAGAAGCAGACAATCGGAGACAACACGGGCAACAGCGAAGGAACGATCATTTCCTTGATCGCCGCACGGGTCAGCATATCTACGGCACGGCCATAGTCGGGTTTTTCCGTACCCTTCATGATGCCCGGCTTTTCCTTGAACTGGCGACGGACTTCCTCAACCACAGCACCTGCGGCACGGCCCACGGCCGTCATGGCGATACCACCAAACAGGTAAGGCAGAAGACCACCAAACAACAGGCCGACAACCACGTAGGGGTTGGACAATGAGAAGTCGACATTCACGCCTTCAAAGAAGCTGCCCGGCGCTGCATTTGCCGCGAAGAACTTGAGGTCTTCGGTATAGGCGGCGAACAGCACCAGTGCACCGAGGCCAGCAGAACCAATGGCATAGCCCTTGGTAACGGCCTTGGTGGTGTTGCCCACTGCGTCCAGCGCGTCGGTCGTCTGACGCACTTCCGCAGGCAGGTCTGCCATTTCAGCAATACCGCCGGCATTATCAGTCACAGGACCGAAGGCATCAAGCGCGACAACCACGCCGGCAAGCGCCAGCATGGCGGTTACTGCAATTGCAATGCCGAACAATCCGCCCAGGGCAAATGTGGCAATGATACCGCCGATGATGATGAGCGCCGGAACTGCCGTTGCTTCGAGGGAAATAGCCAGCCCCTGAATAACATTGGTACCGTGACCGGAAACCGATGCCTGTGCAATGGAGCGTACCGGGCGGTATTCGGTGCCGGTGTAGTACTCTGTTATCCAGATGATCAGACCGGTAACCACCAGACCGATAAAGCCGCACCAGAACAGGTTGGCGCCGGTGAAGGTCGTTCCGCCTGAGGTGGTGAAGACAGTATCTGCACCCAGCCAGCCCCAAACAATACCTGCCATGGCAATGGCCGACAGCACCGAAGTGGCGATGAAGCCTTTGTAGAGCGCACCCATGATCGAGTTGTTTGCACCCAGCTTCACGAAGAAGGTACCGATGATGGAGGTAACAACGCACGATGCCCCGATCAGCATCGGGAACAGCATCAGGTTGACCGCTGCATCGCCGGTAAAGAAGATCGACGCCAGAACCATGGTGGCCACAATCGTAACCGCGTAGGTTTCAAACAGGTCAGCCGCCATGCCGGCGCAGTCACCGACATTATCGCCGACATTGTCGGCAATGGTAGCCGGGTTGCGCGGATCATCTTCCGGAATTCCGGCTTCAACCTTGCCGACCAGGTCGCCGCCGACATCAGCACCCTTGGTGAAGATACCGCCGCCGAGACGGGCAAAGATCGAGATCAGGGACGCGCCGAAGCCGAGGGCAACCAGCGCATCAATGACCACACGGTCGGTTGGTGCGTAGCCCATGGGACCAGTCAGGATCCAGAAGTAGACCGCAACTCCCAGCAGGGCGAGACCCGCTACGAGGAGGCCTGTGATAGCGCCGGACTTGAACGCAATTTCCAGACCGCCCGCCAGGCTCTTTGAAGCAGCCTGTGCGGTCCTGACGTTCGCGCGGACAGAAACGTGCATGCCAATGAAGCCTGCAGCGCCTGACAGCACGGCGCCGATCAGGAAGCCAATGGCTGCCGTGGCACCAAGCAACAGAAACGCTATGACGAATACCACCGCTCCAACGATCGCAATGGTTGTGTATTGACGATTGAGATAAGCCGTGGCGCCCTCACGAATGGCGTCGCCGATTTCCTGCATGCGGGCATTGCCTGCGTCAGCGGCCAGAACGGACTTTGTAGCCCAGATGGCGTAGACGATAGACAGGATACCGCAGCCTATAATAAGCCAGAGTGTCGAACTCATGGGTGAATTCCTTGCTGTTTATATGACTAAGATCCGGAAATCTGGAGAGTACTCGCCCGGGCGTGTCAGCATGCACAATCCCAAGACGGCCCCTGCTCTTTTGATAGAGAATCCCCTCGAATACCCTTTTGCCCGGATCGACCGGGGCGGAACATATTAAAACTCTGTTAATTAGGCAACCGCTTTGGACAGTTGTTTTAACACTACTATCGGCTATATCGCCCGGTGCCCGCAGAACTGCCATTTCAGCACCGTTTCACGCGCTGTTTAGGGTATGTTTTATCCGGCTGGGTCAGTGGTAGTGACAACCTACCCGCGCAAATGCCCCAAGAGGATCGCAAGGACAGACAATTTCGTCATTGGTCCGGGACTTCGGCTGCACCCAGAATCAGCTTCCGTACACCTTGCATGTTCCTCAACAGTTTGCGTTGACAGACAACATCACGGCGTGATGTGGAACCTGTTTACACACTCGCAACGCGACGGGAATTCAGACTCAGCCAGGCCAGCGCCAACAGGCACAATCCAACCATCGGGAACAGAGCCATGTTGACCGCGTTCCAGCCGATGGCATCCAACAGCTTGCCGGATGTCAGAGACGCGGTTGCGACAGTTGCAAAGACACAGAAGTCATTGACCGCCTGAACCTTGTTCTTCTCGCTGGCGCGGTAACACTCGGTCACCATGGCGGTACCGCCGACATAGCCGAAATTCCAGCCAATGCCCAGCAACACCAGACCAACAGCGAAGTTGGCAAAGGTAATGCCGGTCAATCCTGCGATACCGGCCATGCTCAGCAAGACCATGCCCGCCGCCAGCACACGTTCAACGCCGAACCGCGAAATCAGGCTGCCGGTGAAAAAGCTTGGAACAAACATGGCAAGCGCGTGCCACTGGATAACCCAGGCGCTTTGATCAACGGTAAAACCGCACGCCACCATTGCTATCGGTGTCGCGGTCATCACCAGGTTCATCATTCCATAGGCCATCATGCCGGACATGATCGCCACGATCAGCCGGGGCTGGCGCAATATCTCCGACAACGGACGCGCATCCGATTTGCTCAGATCTTCGCGCTCATGTGGAATATTGACAAAACAGATGACGGCCATGGCAACAATTGACAAAGCAGCAACGGCAGCGAAATTACCGGCGAACATGACCGGTTCGAAAAAGGACCGGCTGCCGATCACGATCATCGGCCCGAACACGGCGGCGGCAATGCCACCCAGCATGACCCAGGAAATCGCTTTCGGTTTGAATGCCGCCGATGCGGTATCGGCAGCGGCGAACCTGTAGTAGCCGGCAAATGCCTGATACCCGCCCTGCAGGAACGTGCCAAATGAAAACAGCCAGAAATCCCGCGCAAATATCGCATAGACACAGATTAACGCGCCAATGAAACCGAACATGGCGCCGGTCAGAAACCCCGCCTTGCGCCCGACATGGCGCATGAACAAGGACGCCGGCACCGTGGCCAGCGCGGTTCCGATCACATAGGTCGACACCGGCACGGTAGCCAGGCTCAATGACGGTGCGATCTGGGTACCCACGAGCCCGGCGGTAATAAAAATATTGATTGCACCCATGCCATAGAACGCCTGTGCAAGCGCGAGCACCAACGCGTTGCGCCGTGCGGCCCGGTCGTCAACAAAGGGAACATCGTCGGAAACAGCTGTCGTCATAGCGCGCACACTGATGCAGAATTGGGTATGGTGCAAGCCGCACAGATTGCAACTCTCGTATGCAGGAAGACCAATGGCCTTGTTGGCAGCGCAAATACAGCGCACAATCATGCTATAGTCGAAGGTGAATACAGAAATCAAACCCAACGGGAGGACATGACCATATGCAGGTTCAGACCATACTCAACGCCAAGGGAACCGCAGTTACTACAGTTTCACCTGACTCAAGTGTACGTGACCTGGCAACATTGTTGCGCGAGAACAAGATTGGTGCTGTTGTCGTGAGCAGCGACGCGGTCGCAATCGATGGCATCGTTTCGGAACGCGATATCGTCCGGCAACTAACTGATTTCGGGCCGAAGTTCCTGTCCGTGAAAGTCCGTGAAATCATGACAAAGGACGTTGTCACCTGTGCGCCGACTGACACTGTGGACAATTGCATGGAGTTCATGACCGGAAGACGCATACGCCATCTGCCCGTCGCTGTTGACGGCAAGCTGACCGGCCTGGTGTCAATTGGCGATATCGTCAAGGCCAAGATGGATGAAATCCGCCTTGAGGCGGAATCGCTGAAACAGTACATCTCGTCCGGCTAAGACCAGCAGCAGTTCACATTTCCTCCGGGTGTCGTTTGCGGGCCATGGCGTCCAGACTGGCATTTACAAACCCCGGTTCGCTGCCGGAAAAGAATGCCTTGGCGACTTCAACATATTCTGAAATCGTCACCTTGGGCGGTACATCATCCCTGAACAGGAGTTCAAAACCCCCTGCCCTTAAAATTGCACGCGACGTCGCTTCCAGCCTGGCCAGCGTCCAGCCCTCGCCCAGACACTCATTCACCTTCTTGTCGATGAGCAACTGGTCCCGCACCACACCCTCGACGATGGCCTTGAGAAACCCGTAATCAGCCTCACCACACTGGCCGTCATCGAACTGCACGCCTATTCTGCCAGACCCGTAATCAGCCAGCACGTCAGCAAGTTCGCTGCCGCCGATATCCATCTGGTACAGGGCCTGGACGGCGCCCAACCGCGACGCAGAACGCGCAACGCCTGTGCGGGGACGGGATGGTTTACCTGCCGGTTTTGCCGAAGTGTCTTTTGCATCAGTCATCACGGGATTCCTGGTCAAGCCGGAACTGCATCATCGCAAGGCAGGCCTCGGCTGCCCCTGCGCCCTTGTTCATGTCCGCGACATTTGCCCTGGCCTTGGCCTGGTCTTCATTTTCAACCGTCAGAATGCCGTTGCCGATACACGCGCCATCGATGCTCAGGTCCATCAGGCCACGTGCACTTTCACCGGACACGATTTCATAATGCGTGGTCTCTCCCCGGATGACGCAACCGAGCGCCACGAAGCCGTCATAGTCGCCGAACTCATATGCAATGGAGATCGTGCCGGGTATTTCCAGCGCGCCGGGCACACTGGTGATCTCGATCTCACATCCTGCAGCCTCAAGGGGTGCCTTTGCGCCTTCAAGCAACTGAGAGGCGATATGCTCATAATAGGGCGACTGCACGATCAGCACGCGAAACTTCTCAGCCGGTGATGCAGCCGGAATTGAGGGTATACTTGTCATTTGTCGAGGCTTTCATTGAGGCGCGCCACATAGCGGGCCAGCATGTCAATTTCCAGGTTCACCTTGTCCCCCACCTGAGCATTGCCCCAGCTTGTGACTGATAAAGTGTGCGGTATCACATTGATGCCGAAATTCACCCCGTTCACATCGTTTACCGTCAAGGACGTGCCATCAAGGCAAACTGATCCCTTGGACGCGATGAACCTGGCGAGTTGTTCTGGCGCGCAAAACACAAACCTGCGGCTGTCGCCGTCATCTTCAATCGAAACAATGTCGGCAACCCCGTCAACATGCCCGGATACGATATGCCCGCCGAGTTCATCACCGGCCTTGAGAGCGCGCTCCAGATTGATCCGGGTGCCCTCGGCCCAGCCGCCAAGTGTGGTTTTCGACAGGCTTTCAGCGGATACATCCACGGTAAAATGGCATCCTCCATCCGCACCGTGGGCAACTGACGTGACGGTCAGGCAACAGCCGGAACAACAGATGGACGCGCCAAGCGCTATGCCTGCCGCGTCATAGCCACTGGAGATCGTGAACTGCGTGTCACCACGCCGTTCAATGCCTTCAATAGTGCCAATATCTGTAATGATGCCGGTGAACATGGCAATCGTTTAACGCACCCGAACGTATTTGGCGAGCCAATCTGCGCCCAGGCTTTCACTTTCTCCGCGCTGCCTGAAACCGGCAGACGCCCTGATGGTATCCAGCGGCAGGCCTGCCATGGCGGCAAGGCCCTGCGGGCCAACTTTCTTGGGCGCTTGCAGCAATACCGCTTCGTCGACGAGGTCAGCCTCCACCAGGGCTCTCGCCATGTGCGCGCCGCCTTCCGCCAGCACATGCGAAACGCCCCTGTCAGCCAGTTTCACCAGCATATCGTCAAGGTCCACTTTGCCGTCGACCGTCGCGCCGCACTCGATCACCTGAACACCCCTGGCTTCCAGTGCAGACCTGGTGTCCGGGGCACAGGCACTGGTTGTCATGATCCACAAAGGCACATCGTTGGCCGATCCCACCAGTCGGCTTGTCAGCGGTATGGACAATTTGCTGTCCGACACGATGCGCACAGGTGAGCGGTCCGCCATACCCGGCAAGCGGCATGTCAGATCAGGGTCATCTGCCAGCACAGTGCTGACGCCGACCAGTATCGCATCCACCTCGGCGCGCAGCAGATGCACCCGATCACGCGCGGCTTCACCGGTGATTGCGGTCGGCTCACCGGGTTTTGCCGCAATTTTCCCATCCGCAGAAACAGCAAGTTTCAGAGTCACATAGGCGCGCTTTTCAATGTGGCGTTTGAGGAAAGCACGCAATTCCCAGTTCACCTGATCCGCCAGCACACCTTGTGTCACGTCAATACCGGCATCCAGCAGCGCATTGTGACCGCCACCGGACACCCTTGGATCAGGATCATCGAGGGCTGTCACCACCCGCGCTATACCGGCTTCAATCAGCGCATCGACGCACGGAGGTGTTCGCCCGTGATGACAACACGGTTCCAGCGTAACAAAGGCGGTAGCGCCACGTGCTGCCTCACCTGCCATTGCGAGCGCCTGTGTTTCGGCATGTGGACGCCCACCTGGGGCGGTTGATGCCACTGCGACAGTCGCACCATCAGACACGATCACACACCCGACAGACGGATTTTCTCCCGTCGATCCACGTTGCCGTCTGCCGGCGGCAACTGCCTGGCGCATATAGATTTCGTCGCTCATGACCAGGCTACCTCAATCAGGCTTGCCGTCACGGTCATCGGCTGTGTTGTTATCATTGTCGTCGTCACTCTCATCGGGCATTTCGTCTTCCGATGAAAGCTCGCCCAACAATTCCTCGAAATCCCGGGCTTCCCGGAAATTCCTGTATACGGAGGCAAACCGGACATATGCCACATCATCGAGAACCCGCAACCCCTCCATGACATGCTCGCCAATGAGATCGCTGGTAATTTCCGTTTCACCCAGGCTCTCGAGTTGCCGGACGATGGATGACATCATGCGTTCAAGGCGTTCCGGGTCAACCGGCCGCTTGCGAACAGCAATTGCAACTGATCGCGCGAGTTTGTCCCGGTCGAAAGGCACTCGCTTGCCGGATTTTTTCAGCACTATCAGCTCGCGCAACTGAACACGCTCGAAAGTCGTGAACCTTCCGCCGCAATCCGGGCAATGACGCCTGCGGCGGATGGCGGCTCCGTCTTCCGACGGCCGCGAATCCTTCACCTGTGAATCGTGGCTGCTACAGTAGGGACACCGCATGAGCAGTCAGCCCCTCCTCTTGATTTGACGGTTCGACTCAATCGCTTCCGATCAGGAATAGATCGGAAAACGACCAGTCAATGCAACCACCTTATCCTTAACGGCTGATTCTACTGCGGAATTTCCATCCTCACCATTGGTTGAAAGCCCATCCAACACCTCGATGATCAACTGACCGACCTCCCGGAATTCCGCAACACCAAAGCCGCGGGTGGTGCCGGCCGGCGAGCCGAGGCGAATGCCGGATGTGATCATCGGTTTTTCAGGGTCAAACGGGATGCCGTTCTTGTTGCAGGTGATGTTTGCCCGGCCAAGCGCGGCCTCGGCTGCCTTTCCTGTGACCTTCTTCGGGCGCAGGTCGACCAGGATGACATGTGTGTCCGTACCGCCGGACACCAGGTCAAGGCCACCTTCGAGCATGGCTTCAGCCAGCGCGTTGGCATTGGCAACGACGGCTGCGGAATACTCCTTGAAGTCCGGACGCAGAGCTTCCCCGAACGCCACCGCCTTGGCTGCGATCACATGCATCAGGGGGCCACCCTGAAGGCCCGGAAAAACAGATGAGTTGAACTTCTTTCCCAAAGCCGCATCGTTGGACAGGATCATGCCGCCGCGCGGACCGCGCAGGGTCTTGTGGGTTGTGGTTGTCGCCACGTGCGCATGCTCCAGCGGATTGGGATGCGAACCGCCGGCAACCAGACCGGAAAAGTGCGCCATATCGACCAGGAACCAGGCACCTACCTTGTCAGCGATTTCGCGGAACCGCTTGAAATCGATAAATCGCGGATAGGCCGACCCACCGGCGATGATCAGCTTCGGCTTGTGTTCGAGCGCCAGTTTTTCGACCTCGTCATAGTCGATCCTGTGGGTCACCGGATCGACCTTGTAGGGAACCGGGTTGAACCACTTGCCGGACTGATTGACCGGCGAACCGTGCGTCAGGTGACCACCACAGGCAAGATCAAGCCCGAGATATGTGTCGCCCGGCTGCAGCAGTGCAAAGAATACCGCCTGATTGGCATTTGCGCCCGAATGGGGCTGCACATTGGCATACTCGCAATTGAACAACTGACAGGCCCGTTTGATTGCCAATTCCTCGGCAATGTCCACATACTGGCACCCGCCATAGTAGCGCCTGCCGGGATAACCTTCGGCATATTTGTTGGTCAGCACCGAACCTTGTGCCTCCAATACGGCACGCGACACAATGTTTTCTGACGCGATCAGCTCTATCTCGTTCTGCTGACGTCCAAATTCCTGGGAAATCGCTGATGCCAGCTCGGCGTCAGATCCAGCCAGGGTGTCGGAAAAAAAGCCGGGAAAAATACCGGATTGAGTAGATTTCGGTTGAGCGGTCATGATCGGAGCTTCCCTCTGCACTATTTTCGGGCAACACAAGATGATCCGTATGACAGATAATGGCGTGACATCGCAATGCGTGATCCTCACCAAGCGGCAATGCGTCGCTGAGCTCAGGAAATCCTGCATTCGTTAAATGAATAGGTGAACCTACCCGGCGCGGCCTTCAGGTGAACCAATCGGCTGGCCGGTAATGAAACCGGTACCGTCAAGATCGTAGATGTCGGGGCGGAAGCGCACCATGCCGTCAGGGCCAGCCCACGCTGTCAGGTACACCCAGTGCACGGCAACCTTGCCCTTAAGGGCAACGTCAATGCGATCTTCCGAGCGCGCAACGGATTTTATCTGACGCAAATTCCAGCCGTCCTGATTGCCCAGCACCCAGGATGTCAACTGGTGAACATCCTCCACACGCACGCAGCCTGAACTGAAATAGCGCTGGTTTTCCTGGAACAATGTCTTGGTCGGCGTGTCATGCATGTACACCGAAAACTTGTTGCGGAAGTTGATCTTGACCGACGCCATGGCATTTTCACCGCCGGGTTCCTGGCGGAAATGATATTTATCGGCAATCTCTTCGGCCGGTGCCCTCCAGTCAATCGAACGCGGATCCACTTCCGGGCCGCGATAGCCGTCGAAAATCTTGATCTGCATTTTTTTCAGGATCGACTTGGACTTGCGCACCTTGGGTACGATGTCCTTGATCACGATGGACTTGGGTGAGTGCCAGTATGGATTGAAGTTTATTTCGCTAATTTCGCTGGTCACGATTGGCGACGGGCGCTCGGGCTTGCCGACAATGACAGCATGACTTGAGACAACGCGGTTGCTCTGCACCGCCTCGAGCTTGGCTGCAGGAATGTTGACCAGCACATATCTGCTGTTCAGGTCTTTGGTATATTCCGGCAGGCGGATCAGGTTGGCCTGCATGGTTTCAAGCTTGGACCTTGCTGACACCGACATGGCAGCCGCGGTTGCCTTGTTGACCCGGCCGGTAACCCGAAGGCCATGGTTTTGCTGAAAACCGGCGACGGCCTGAGCGACAACGCGGTCATATTTTTCACCGTCCACTGCACTGCGGGGCAGATACCCTTCAATAGCCAGGCGCCGGCGCAGCGCTGTGACAGCGCGTCCCTTTCCGCCCTTGCGAAGTGACCTGGAGGCAGAAGTCCGTCCCCAGCCGCCGCCGCGCACAATTCTCTCATAGAACTTAATTGCGGACTCCAGCGCCTGTGCGCTGCGTGTACTCAGCATCGGAGCGACTGAACGGTTGCTGCTGTATATCTGAGTGCGCGAGGACAATTTATCGGTTGCCTCTGCACGCGGAGGCGAAGACCTCAGCCAGTCGGTTGCGGAATTCAGCGTAGTCGCACCGCGTTCGCCATTGGCGTCAATGCCAGTGTTCGCAGGCTGAACGGATCGTGTACGCGGATAGTAGTTACGCTCAATCGACTCGGCGGCGGCCTCCTCAACAGGCAAACCGGTGTACGACAACGTACTTGCCATCAAGGCAACCAGTGAAACTCTTGCAACCCCAGCCAACATCTCACATTTCCTGATCAACGAATACTATGCCTCGTGCATACAACATTCGCGGTTTTGAGGATAGTGAATGTCTGTTAATTCCGACCTCAATTGGGCAACCCAACCCAATTGCGGGCCTGTTCAACAAAAAAACCCGCGAAAAGCTGAGACCTTTCGCGAGTTCAATTTTTTGCGAGACTGCGGGAAAACCCGGCTCATAGTGGACTTACGGCACAATCTGCGCCCTCAAGCATCCATTTTGTCTGAGTACCCGGTCGCCGCCAGTGTTACAGACGATACAGAATCTGGTCTGTCCAGAACCGCTCAAGACGGCCCAGAGCCTTGTTCAGGCGATCAAATTCTTCAACGTCAATGTCGGCAACTTCGCGCAAAGACAGCAACTGACGGTTATAAAGCGCGTCAATCTGTTCGCGAATCACCTGACCACGTTCGGTCAGCGAGATGCGGACTGAACGCTTGTCGGCGCTTGAACGTTCATGGCTTACATATCCCTGATCAACCAGCTTTTTCAGGTTGTAGGAAACGTTTGAACCCTGGTAGTAGCCGCGGGTTTTCAATTCGCCTGCGGTCAATTCGCTGTCACCGATGTTGAACAGCAGCAGTGCCTGAACGGAATTGACTTCCTGTTCACCGTTGCGTTCAAATTCGTCCTTGATCACATCCAGCAAACGACGGTGAAGCCGCTCAATAAGTGTCAGTGACTCAAGATAGCGATTCTTGATTTCAGATTTGTCCTGGTCCACGTCATCGCGGACCGCCATTGCGGTCATCTTATTCATGTTCAATACCTGCCCGTTTATGTTTTAAGTTCGTCTATTTTTAAGTGGCAGGTTTTGTCCCTGCCTTGACGATGACTCTAGGGCGGGTTTTTTAAGATCAGCTCAATGATATAGGTAAATCAGAGGCTAATTTGCATCAAATTTGACAGATATGGCGTCACGGTTAGCAAATACTTGCAGGCTCCATTTTTCGCTATTTTCTGCCAGCCAGATGCTTGATTATGCCTGAAAAATCAGTGTTTGCGCCGCCTTCATCCATAAACTCTTTGTAAAGCTCAAGTGCACGCGCGCCCATTGGAGTGAAGGTTTTCGAACTTTCCGCAGCTCCTTTGGCGAGATCGAGATCCTTGAACATCATGGCGGCGGCGAAACCGGGCTGGTAGTCACGGTTGGCCGGTGATGTCGGGACCGGACCTGGAACGGGGCAGTATGTGGTCATCGACCAGCTCTGACCGGATGCCGTTGACGAGATATCAAAAAACCGCTGTGCATCCAGTCCCAGCCGTTCCGCCATCAGGAAGGCCTCACACGTGCCAATCATTGAAATGGCGAGCAGCATATTGTTGCAGACCTTTGCCGCCTGGCCGTTTCCGGGGCCGCCGGCGTGGACAATATTCTTGCCCATGATGTCCAGGAACGGTTTGGCGCTTGCGAACGCGGGATCGCTGCCGCCGCACATGAACGTCAGTGTCCCGGCCGCAGCACCAGTCGTGCCACCGGACACCGGTGCGTCAAGCATCTGGTGACCTGCCGCGTCGGCCAGCGCAATCACGTCCCGCGCAGTCTCAACGTCGATTGTTGAACTGTCGATCATCAACGTACCGGGCTCACAAACAGAAATCAGGCCATCATCACCGGTGTAGACATCCCTTACGTGCTTGCCGGCCGGCAACATGGTCACGACAACAGACGCGCCCGCAACAGCCGCCTTGATGCTGTCGGCGGCAACCCCGCCGGCCGACACAAATCGAGCCACACTGTCGGCAGAAAGATCAAACCCGCGAACCTCATGGCCCGCCTTGACCAGATTGTCCGCCATCGGGCCACCCATATTGCCCAGACCAATGAAACCGATACTCGCCATGAAATGCTGCCTCTCTGAAAACACGTGCTTTGCTGTTGCGGTAACATCGCAAGTACTGACCGTGACATGCAAGAGGCATCACCCCCGCCGCAAGGTGTTTCACTGCAATGGTCTTGTGTTATCGAGAGGCAGGCTGATAAGACCGCGTTCAGCAGTATTATTTCCGGATCCGCCATGACCTCACGTTCTTATACATTCTCCCACGCCGTCGTGCGCAAACCCAGTGCCAGCATTGTTGATGGATTGCGCGCTGTCGATACCGGTGTGCCGGACCTGGAGCGGTTCCGGCAAGACCATGCCCATTACGTGTCACTGCTGGCCTCAACGGGTGCTGCGGTGAGCGTACTTGAACCGCTTGATGACTATCCTGACTCCGTCTTTGTGGAAGATGCAGCCCTGTGCCTTCCGGAACTTGCAATTGCCATGCGGCCAGGCACACCGTCACGTGTCGGCGAAGCAGCGGTCATGGCCCCTGTTCTGTCGGAGTTTTACAGCGAAGTGGTCGCGATTGACGGGCCGGGGTTCATTGACGGTGGCGATGTGCTGGTGACAGAGCGGGAGATTCTTGTTGGGCGTTCAGCGCGGACCGATGCTGCCGGGATTGCCGAGCTGGCGCAAATAACCTCGCCCTGGGGATACACGGTACGGGAAGTTGAGACGCCTGCCGGCGTGCTGCATTTCAAAACCGACTGTTCCCTGATGGACGAGGAAACGGTGCTGGCCACAAGCCGTTTGTCGGACACCGGATGTTTTGACGGATACAAGGTCATCAACACGGCAGATGGTGAGGACGCGGCCGCAAACGCCATCCGGTTCAACGGACTTGTCCTGATGCCGGCGGGTTTTCCAAAGACCGCGGCAAGACTTTCTGCAGCGGGATATGATGTTCGCGAAGTCGGCAACAGCGAGGCAGCAAAACTCGACGGCGGGATGTCATGCCTTTCCCTGCGGTTTTCCCCGCCTGCCTGATCGCGGCGATCCGGCCCAGCCCGGCCTGGAAAATCGATCAGACGGGTAATTCTTCAGACAACGGGTCAAAATAGGCGTTGATCTCGTCAGTCCTGACGGCGCTCAGGGATGCCGGCTGCCAATTGGGTGCCATGTCTTTGTCGATGACCACAGCACGGGTTCCTTCAAAGAAATCATGGCCGGTGAATATCCGATTGACGATGCGGTATTCCAGCCGCATGCAGGCGTTGAAATCCAACGTCAGCCCGTCCCGCAATTGCCGGTGGCATATCTTGAGGCTCGTTGGCGACTTCAGCACCATGATGTCCGCCTGCTTCTGAGCCCACTCCGACGGGTCCGACCTGAGGCTCTCGAAGACATCATCTGCAGAGTTCTGCAGGAAATGCCGGTCAATCGCCCCGCGGTGACGCCCGAAGGTTTCCGGATCAATGGGAACGGCGTATTGCTCAATGGCTTCATCGACGTCGGCGAACGACCGGAGCGCCCGTTTCAGGTCCGGCAACTTCTGTTTTGGAACGAAATGCGTACCGACGCCTGCATATACGGCGTCCCCGGCTTTCAGCCGTGCGCCGGTCAAGCCCATATACATGCCGGTTTCACCGGGACAGCGCGGCAGGAAGTAGGTTCCCCCGACATCGGGAAACAGTCCGATCCCGGTTTCCGGCATCGCGAAGGTGGTGGCCTCCGTGACGATGCGGTGCGAACCATGCACGGACACGCCGACGCCGCCGCCCATCACGATGCCGTCCAGCAATGCGATATAGGGTTTGGGATAATGCTTGATGTAGGTGTTGAGCAGGTATTCCTCGCGGTAGAAATCGAGGAATTGCGGGTCCATCGCCAGGCCCCACTCATACAACTGGCGAATGTCGCCGCCGGCGCAAAATGCCTTGTCACCGGCACCTTCGATAACAATGCGCTTCACGCCGCGATCGGTCTCCCAGGCGCGCAGTTGAGCATCCAGGGCACGGACCATGCCGACGGTCAGCGCATTCAGCGCCCGCTCGCGATTGAGCGTTACGATCCCGACCCGGCCTTCCCGGGAAAAGATGATCTCGTTTGAAGTCGTCATCGGCGGTCACAAACCAATCTATGCAAAACTACTGCCGCAGCATGTCGCGTGAAATGATCAGTCGCATGATTTCATTGGTGCCTTCAAGAATTTGATGAACACGCAGGTCGCGAAGATAGCGCTCCACCGGATAGTCCTGCAGATACCCGTAACCGCCAAACATCTGCAATGCGTCATTGACCACCTGAAAGCCTGTATCCGTTGCCTTGCGTTTCGCCATGGCTGCAAACCTTGTGGCCTCGGGGTGCTTGTCATTTACCTTCTGGGCAGCGGCGTAAAGCAGGATTCGGGCGGATTCGAGTTCTGTCTGCATGTCGGCCAGCCGGAACTGCAAGGCCTGAAATTCGGAGATCGCCTTGCCGAAGGCTTTTCTGGTTTTCATATAGTCAATGGCATGATCAATGCAGGCTTGCGCGCCGCCGATCGAGCAAGCGCCGATGTTCAGCCTGCCGCCATCCAGGCCTGCCATGGCGATCCGGAAACCATTGCCCTCTCCGCCGATCAGGTTTTCAACCGGTACGCGGCAGTTGTCGAAATTCACCTGTGCTGTCGGCTGTGAGTGCCAACCCAGCTTTTTCTCGTTGGCGCCGAAACTCAGGCCCTCGGTGCCATCCTCTATCATGATGCAAGAGATACCGTTCGGAGTGTCATCTCCGGTGCGCACCATGGTCAGGTAAAGATCATTGGCCCCTGCCCCGGAGATGAACGCCTTGGACCCGTTCAGCACATAGTGGTCACCGTCTTTCACCGCCCTGGTGCGCAGCGCTGCCGCGTCGGACCCGGATCCGGGTTCGGTCAGGCAGTAGCTTGAAATCTTGTTCATGGCCGTCATGTCCGGCAGAAACTTTTGGCGCTGGGCCTCGTTCCCGAAACTGTCAATCATCCAGGCCGCCATATTGTGAATTGAGATGAAGGCGGCCGTTGAAGGACAGGCCCTGGACAGCTCTTCAAAGATAAGTACGGAGTCGAGTCGCGACAGGTTTGACCCGCCAACATCATTCTTCACATACAGACCGCCAAACCCCAGCGCCGCCGTCTGTACAATCGTGTCGCGCGGGAAGATGTGTTCAGCATCCCACTTCGCAGCATGAGGAGCCATTTCATCCGCTGCAAAGGATGCTGCGAGATCGCGAATGGCGCGTTGCTCTTCTGTCGGCTCGAAATTCACTGTTTTGACCTCAGCGCTTGTGGTTTCCACTATATGACGTTGATAGAGCCGCACAGCCCAAACGGTCAACATGACTAGCGACTGACAGACACATGGTGCATAGTTGACGAGTAAAAATCCATGAGAACCAGGTTTCGATGACCCATCCCCGCTCGCAATCACAAAACACACTTGCTCAAACTCCAGCAGGACAGGAGGCGACCGAGGGTTATCCGGCCACACGCCTGCGCCGGACAAGACAGTCTGACTGGTCGCGCCGGCTGGTGCGGCAGTCCGCACTGACACCGGACGACTTCATCTGGCCGATCTTTGTCACGGAAGGACAAAACGAGCGCCAGCCGGTTGCTTCAATGCCCGGCGTGGAGCGCCTCAGCATCGATCTGGCTGTGACCGCGGCCAGGGAAGCCCGCGACCTCGGTATTCCGGTAATCGCCGTGTTCCCCAACACGCCAACGGAAAAACGCAGCGCTGACGGCAGCGAAGCGCTGAACCGGGACAATCTGGTGTGCACCGCCGTACGCGCCATAAAGGACGCTGTTCCGGACATCGGCATCATGACCGATGTTGCGCTGGACCCATACACTACCCACGGCCACGACGGACTGCTGCAGGACGGCCGTATTCTCAATGACGAGACAATTGAAATTCTGGTAACCCAGTCCCTGATCCAGGCCGAGGCCGGGTGTGACATTATCGGCCCGTCCGACATGATGGACGGGCGCATCGGAGCCATTCGCTCCGGGCTGGAAACATCCGGATTTCAGGATGTGATGATCATGGCCTACACGGCCAAGTACGCGTCCGCCTTCTACGGTCCGTTCCGGGACGCGGTGGGATCATCAGGTACCTTGTCGGGCGACAAGAAAACCTACCAGATGGATTTTGCCAATATTGACGAGTGCGTACGCGAAGCCGAACTCGATATCTCTGAAGGCGCCGACATGATCATGGTCAAGCCCGGCATGCCCTACCTAGATGTGGTGACGCGCCTGAAGGCCGAGTTCGGTGTTCCCACCTTCGCCTACCAGGTGTCGGGCGAATATGCGATGCTGACAGCAGCGGTCCAGAACGGCTGGCTTGACGGCGACAAGGTCATCATCGAGGCGCTGCACGGGTTCAAACGTGCCGGGGCGGATGGCGTACTCACCTATTTCGCGCGGGATGTAGCGCGACAACTCAATGGCTGATCTCACAGGGAATTTACAATGGACACCAACGTTTTCAGATTGCTTCCAGGCGGTGATCCCGTTTCCGGCATGCAACCGTCAGACCTGACGCCAGCGGACACCTTCACCTCGGAAGACCACACGGAGCTCAACCACACGTTCTTTGCTACTCCTGACGAGTCCGTGCTTTCAGGTGTCTGGGAGTGTGCACCGTGTCGCGAAGAGATCGACAGCTATCCGGTACATGAAATGATGACGGTGATTTCAGGATCGGTGACCGTGACCAATGCCGAAGGCAATGCGGAGACTTTCACAGCCGGTGATACATTTTACATTGCCAAGGGTGCAAAGTGCACCTGGCACATCAAGGAGACGCTGAGAAAATTCTACATGATTGTGGAATGA
The DNA here is from genome assembly GCF_900149695.1 of Anderseniella sp. Alg231-50. Classification (NCBI taxonomy): domain Bacteria; kingdom Pseudomonadati; phylum Pseudomonadota; class Alphaproteobacteria; order Hyphomicrobiales; family Parvibaculaceae; genus Anderseniella; species Anderseniella sp. Alg231-50. The sequence goes on from NZ_LT703007.1 coordinate 41,424, forward strand.
CGCAGCCACGTCATACGGGAAACTCGTCCACCGTGGCGTAATCCAGCTCGCCGAGGCCGTTGAAGTCGGTGCGCAGGGCATTGGAGTAGGCTCCCATCCAGCCAAACATCACATAGTCACCTTCATCAATTGCGTCCGGCAACTCGATTTTCGCCGGCAAGGTGTCGAGGCTGTCGCAGGTCGGGCCGAAAATGGTGAAAGCACGGCCTGCACCGTCAAACCGTGACCCGTCCGATTTGAACGCGGTTGCAGGCGGCGAGATGCCGGAGAATTTTATCTCGTTCATCGAACCGTAAATGCCATCGTTCAGATACAGGCTGTTTTCCTTGCGCAAATGCACCTGTGCAATGGTGGCACCCCCGGTCCACGCCAAAGCGGATCCCGGTTCACAGTTCAGATTCACATCGCTCATGTGCATAGCCTTTGCTGCCTCGATAGCTGCGAAGAAATCTTCCAGCTTGCGCTCCCTCGGCATCAACACCGATGGATACCCGCCGCCAAGGTTTGCGTATTTGAGCAAAACACCGGCAGCCTCCGCACACCCTGCCCCCATTGCCATTGCCTCGCCCCAGGCTTCCGGGTTCGGAGCCTGCCAGCCCACATGCATTGCCACTGCCACGTCGAACCCCAGCTCCCCGACACGCCGCATGAGACTTGTTGCGGTTTGGCCGTCACAACCGAACTTGGAATTCAGGTCGACGGCGGAGTCCGGATTGGCCTTGGCGATGCGCACTTCAATGGTGCAGTCGCGGCCGCAGATATCGGCCAGCTTGGCCAGTTCCCTGTCATGATCGACAACGAAGTCGCGGACACCGAGATGCTTGTAGGCGGCAGTAATGTCGGCGCGTGACTTGACCGGATGATTGAACGCACAATGCGCATCACCCAATTGGTCACGCACCAGATTGATTTCTGCAATCGAGGCGACATCAAAACCCTTCACACCACCCTCGACCAGCCAGTGCAGGACTGAGGGATGCGGGTTTGCCTTCACCGCGTAATGGACATCGCCTGGAAAACCCGTGGCAAACCGTTCCGCCTCGTTACGGAAAGCGGCCGGACAAAAGCACATGACAGGTTGATCCGGTGCTGTCGATGCCAGCAACTCATCGACAGACCGGTAGTGAGGTAATGTCATGGAGCGCGAGGCCTTACTTGTCTTTGTCGAGCAGTGCGATGAGGCTGGACGTATCCCAGCGACCGCCGCCCATAGCCTGGACCCGCGAATAGAACTGGTCAACCAGGGCGGCAACCGGCAGGTGCGACTTGTTGTTGCGTGCCTCTCCCAGGCAGATGCCCAGGTCCTTGCGCATCCAGTCCACTGCAAAACCGAACTCGAACTCGCTCGCGATCATGGTCTTGTAACGGTTTTCCATCTGCCAGCTGCCGGCAGCGCCCTTGGAAATGACATCGACTACCGCTTCCATGTCGAGGCCGGCGTTCTTGCCGAAATGAATGGCTTCGGACAGGCCCTGCACGAGGCCGGCAATGGCAATCTGATTGCACATCTTCGCCAGCTGACCAGCGCCGGGTCCGCCCAGCAGCCGACAGCTTTTGGAAAAACAGTCGATAAGGCTTTCCGCCTTGTCATAGTCGGCCTGTTCGCCGCCGCACATCACCGTCAGCGCGCCATTCTCGGCACCGGCCTGTCCGCCGGAAACCGGAGCGTCCACGAAGCCGATACCCTGAGCCGCTGCGGCAGCCTGCAGTTCCCGGGCCACATCTGCGGATGCGGTCGTATGGTCCACAAACACGGCACCTTCCTTCATGGACTGAAATGCGCCATCCGGACCTGTCGTGACAGAACGCAAGTCGTCATCATTGCCGACGCAGGCAAAAACAAAGTCAGCGCCTTCTGCCGCCTGCTTCGGTGTCAATGCATGCGAACCGCCATGCTCGGTAACCCATTTTTCAGCCTTGGCGGTTGTACGGTTGTAGACAACCACATCATGGCCCCCCTTGGAGACCAGATACCCTGCCATGGGATACCCCATCACACCCAGACCGATCCATGCTGTACGAACGCCCATGCCTCAAAACCCTTTCAAGTAAATCCGGCGCAAATCCCGGTTATTCAGAAATTGCTCCAACTGTTAGATTGATTGCTATTGGTATTCGCTTTAAGCCAGCCGTTCAATCCACATGACATGTCAGTTTCAGCAGGCAGGATGACAATCACTTTTGAAGACATAGAACGCGCCGCCACAGCCATTGCCGGCAAGGTACCCCGGACGCCGATTGTGCGGGCCTCCGCCTTGTCCGAGCAGACCGGTGCCAATGTAATGTTGAAGCTGGAAACACTGCAGACAACCAACGCATTCAAAGTGCGTGGGGCCTTGAACAAACTTCTGTCGCTTACACCGGATGAGCGAAAGCGCGGCGTCATTGCCCTGTCAGCAGGCAACCATGCACAGGCAGTTGCCTTTCATGCGACCCAACTCGGAATACCGGCGACCATCGTGATGCCGGAAACAACGCCGTGGACCAAAGTGGAGCGCACCAGCCAGTTTGGCGGGACAGTTGAATTGGCCGGCGAAACACTCGCTGAAGCTCGCGATCATCTCAACAGCCTCATTGAAAAGCACGGCCTTGTGCTGGTCCATCCATACAATGATCCACTGGTCATGGCCGGTCAGGGCACGGTCGCGCTGGAAATGCTGGCAGACGCACCGGACCTCGACACCCTGCTTGTCCCGATCGGCGGTGGCGGACTGATCAGCGGCATGGCGGTGGCTGCGCGGCAAATCAAGCCGGATATCAAGATCATCGGCGTTGAAATCGAGCGCTACCCATCCATGCATGCAGCGATCAACGATACCGGGGCTGCATCCGGCGGTTCCACACTGGCGGAAGGCATCGCAGTTCGCGATGTGGGCGAGCTGGCAGTCGAGGTGTGTCGGAAGCTTGTCGATGACATTGTACTGGTCAGTGAAGCTGCGGTGGAAAAAGCCGTCGCCACCCTGCTGTCACAGGAAAAACTGCTGGCAGAAGGTGCCGGTGCAGCCGGCGTAGCTGCTCTGTTGCAGGATTCTGGCCGTTGGCAAGGCAGCAATGTCGGACTGGTGATTTGTGGCGGCAACATCGATCAGCGGATGCTGGCGTCCCTGATCGTACGCGAACTTGGCCGTGACAAACGGGTGGTTTCGCTCAGGTTCCGCATTGAAGACAGGCCCGGTGTTCTGGGTCTCATTTCATCGGCGCTCGGCGAACAGAAAGCCAATATTCTGGAAGTCCACCACCAGCGCAACTTTCTTGATGTGCCTGCCAAAGGCGCGGTGCTGGAAATCACCATCGAGACGCGCGGGCCGAAGCATGCGGATGAGATCATCGCCTTCATGCGCAAACAGCCATACATAGCAAACGTATCCCAGTTCGGCGCCGGTGAGTAAAGTCACAGACAGCATGATTGCATTGTTGACAATCAAAGCTGCGCATTTAACCCTTGCACCAAAGTCGGTAATTGTTTGTACAATTGTTTATCTGAAACCACACCAAGACAAACGGAATGCCAGACCTTGAGTGTTGAGCGCCGAAATTTCCCGCAGTTTTTCATAACTGCACCGGCACCCTGCCCTTATCTCGAAGGCCAGCAGGAGCGCAAGGTATTCACGCATCTGATTAATGCGGATGCGCGCCAGCTGCACGACACACTGGCGCAAGGCGGTTTCCGGCGATCCCAGAACATCGCCTATCGCCCTGCTTGCGACGGATGTGCCGCGTGCGTTTCGGTGCGTGTTCCGGTATCCCGGTTTGAGTGGACCAAATCATTTCGCAAGCTGTTACGCCGCAACCGCCATATCGTCGGCAATACCATGCCGGCGAAAGCCACAGCCGAACAGTATGCCGTGTTCAGGCGCTACATCGACGAACGCCACGGCAGCGGAGGCATGTCTGACATGTCCATGATGGACTATTCGGCCATGGTCGATGAAAGCTTTGTCGACACGCGCCTGATCGAATACCGGCTTGCCGCGCAGCCGACACTGTCGGGTCCCGACGGGCGCAAGGGCGAACTTGTCGCCACAGCGCTGACCGACATTCTGGAAGACGGCCTGTCGATGATTTATTCATTTTTCGCGCCGGAATATGCGGCCAGCAGTTTCGGCACTTATATGGTCCTGGATCATATCGAACGGGCAGAACGCGCCGGTCTGCCCTACGTGTATCTGGGGTATTGGGTCGAGGGTTCGCAGAAAATGGATTACAAGGCCCGCTTCCTCCCCCAGGAGCGTCTGAGCCAGACAGGCTGGTTGTTGCATCAACGGCGAGACAAAGAACACAAATGACAACTACTGTCGCTCCTGTGTCCCGATTATCTCCGGAAAGAGGCATCGCCCTGTCCTTTTTGGGCGGTTTGCTGCTTTCGTTTGATGTGCCATTGCTCAAACTGTCAGGAGCAGACACCTGGACGATCATCTATGTGCGCGGCACAATGCTGTTTATTGCATTGTTCCTGTTCTGGCTTTTCACCAACAGGTTGCGGGAAAACAAGACACGCTTCATCAATGGGAAAACCGGATATGTAATTGCTGTTCTGGCCGGGGTCGCAAACATCATGTTTGTTGCCTCCATCAGCCTGACTTCAGTTGCAAATGTTGTCTTCATATTGGCCTTCAACCCGATGTTTGCCGGAGTGCTGGGCTGGCTTTTCCTCAAGGAACGCCTCGGCCCTGCCACCTGGATTGCCATAGCATGTTCACTATCGGGCGTGATGCTGATCGTGGCGGAGGGATTGCAACTCGGGACCTGGCAAGGCGACCTGCTGGCGTTGGGCGTTGCATTGATCATGGCAGCTTCCCTGACCATCATCCGCTATTCAGGCACCAATCAATCTCTTAGTGCGGGTGCCGGACATCTGATGTCGGCTATTTTTGCCGCTCCATTTGCGGTCCCGGGCAGCCTTACTGCCGCCGGATGGGGCTGGTTGTCGATCAACGGACTTCTGGTGACGCCGGCTGCAACTGCGTTTCTGATGATTGGCCCGAGATATGTGGCGGCCGCCATTGTGGCCATGTTCTTCCTGCTTGAAACAGTCCTCACTCCAATCTGGATGTGGGCAATATTTTCAGAAATGCCGAGCACCCTTTCGCTGATCGGCGGCGCCATTGTTATAGCGTCCCTGGCCGGTCACACCCTGTGGCGGTTCAAAACGAAACGCGACCGCGCATCTGTGCCACAATGACCAGGCTTCCAGACTTCTTGCGCCGATACCCCTAGAATCAGTACTTTTCGGCAAAATTTGCCGGTATTTCGTGTGGCATGGTTGTTGCTGCTGTTCACGATGTAGTGAAACGATTTGCAAGCAGAGGGCAGAATGCTGCATCGGGGACTCAGTAATCCATTGGCCGCAGTGGACGTCGTAAATCAATTGACAGCGGTCTGTGACAAGTATGGAACCCGCCTCAGATTCTCAAACGATCTGGAAGCGTTCTATTCCGTTCGCCAGGACGTCCGTCAGGATGTGCCTTCCCCCATGTTCGATTTCAATGTCACCGGACTGAAAGACAAATCCTTCTGGATCTGCCTTCTGAACAGTGATGATGTTGTGGTCGGGCTGCAGGCATGCCGACTCGATGTGGTCGACACTTCGCTTGCCGAATGGGCGATCGGGTGGATGAGCGGCCTTTACATGAAGCGGGACCAACTGATGGTACCGGCTCAGCTTCAGCCCTATCCCGAGTCCCGTTCTTTCAAGCTCAAGGGAAAAATCGTCTATCACGGCGAACTGTGGATCGCCAGTTCAACCAGACGCCAACCGGGCCTCGCCGACGCCTTCTGTTTCATGGGCATGGTGTTGTCGCACATCAAATGGCAGCCGGACGCCATCTGGGCACTGGTATCAAACACCATGGCAACGCGTGGAATGGCGACCCGGTTCGGATATCTTCGCCAGGAGCGAAGTTTCCTGAACTGGAAGATTTCACCGGACGACGTGCCACACAATGAATGGCTGCTCCTGCTGGAGAAACACGACATGGAGCACTTGCTTGAAGAGCGTGCGGCAAACGGGCCAATAACTACGGAAGTGTGATTTCCACGTCGGCGAAATCGGTGACCACCGACACACCCTTACGTCCATCCCCAAACGAATACGGAACAATGGCGCGCTGGTAGCCCATCCACTTGTTGACCGTGTCATTGACCGGGAACACCGCCATCACATGATCATAAACGACTTGCTCGGTCTTCAGTGATTGCTTGTAGGCTTGTGAGACGATGGTGTCATAGGAATGTCCGGTGAGACAGGGAAACGAGTCCGGTGACATGCCATAGAGTTTCGCAAGGCTGGAACTGGTTCCTATCCGCTCAACAACAAACCGGCCCGTCGATGGATCATAGACACAATCGACACAGGTTTCCGGATCAGCCCGCCCGCCAACCAGGGTTTCCCCGATCAAGTTGCTGACAGTGCCGAGGTTGTCGGTTTCCATTGCTTTCACGAATGTCTTCTGGCGCAGGTGTATATCACTTTTGACGATCAAATCGTGAAGACGCAGATAGGCCTCTGTCGGGTCCTGCACCGTCTGGCTGAACCAGCCGGACAGAAAAAATTCGAATGTGTACGGGCCGCGCAGACCGGAAAGGGTTTCAGCCACATAATAAAGCGACGCCCAGTTGGACGCGAACATGGCCCAGCGAACAACAGTTCCCTTATGGCCTGTCTTCACATGAACACCCCCTGATCTTTGCATCAGCGCTTCAGGAGTATTGATCTGCGGGTTCGAGAAGGGGTCAACATCGACCTTTCCGTTCACCACCCAATATTCTGTGCCGTCCATTTTCCATACCGTTGATTGATCCAACAGTCACGCTCTGTGCCAAGCCGAAAAATTTTACGTCTCTCGAGCAGCAGAACACCATAATTAGGTCACATTTGAGCAAACAAACAGTTAAGCAGCAGGCGGGCTTTTATTACTGGAAATTAGGGAATGGCAGCAGTTATGAAGCAGGTTTCACAACATTCTGCGCAACATTCAGCTTATGCCGCCCAAGTTGAACCGCACAGTGACCTTGCCCTATTTCACCCGATACGGAGACTGACGGCTGCATTGCCGATCAAGCACCAAAACTGTTGTTTCGAGGGAACCCTTTTGGCGGCAAACGACCGGCCTGGGCGCGGGTCCCCAGCCATTCATCCAGTTCCGTAACGGTCCAGTTGCGTCCTGACGTGTCGGTCCAGCTCAGTCCGTCGGACAGCTTGAAGCTTCGCACGTCGGCGAGGCCGCCGTCCTTGAACTTCTGCAGGCGGACGCCCTTTCCGCGCGGCATTTCCGGCAGTTCATCAAGCTTGAAGATGACCAGCTTGCGGTTTTCCCCGATGCTGGCCACGTGATCATCACCGTCGACAACGTGACGGCAGACATGAGCCTCGACGGGCAGCTTCACGTTCAGCACCTGCTTGCCCTTGCGCGTATTGGCAAGGCAATCATCCTGGGCCACGACAAAGCCGTCACCATTGGTCGACGCCAGCAGCAGTTTGCCGCCTGACTGATAGATGAACAACGCGACTATGGCATCGGCTGCGTCCATGTCGGCCATCAGGCGTACAGGTTCACCGTGTCCCCTGCCGCCGGGCAGCTTGTTTGCGTCCAGCGTGAAAAACCGCCCGGACGAACTCAGCAGCAAAATCTTGTTGGTGGTTTCCGCATGCACCGCAAACCGGGCCTTGTCACCGTCCTTGTAGGAAATGGTGCTGGTGTCCTGAAGGTGCCCTTTCAGCGCGCGGATCCAGCCCTTCTCCGAACACACAACCGTAACCGGTTCCTTTTCGATCATTGTCTCTTCAAGATTGAAGTCGATATCCGGTGCCTCGGCAAATTCGGTGCGCCGGGCGCCAAGTTCGGTTTTCTTGCCGAACTTGTCCCGTGTCTCGCGGACTTCAGCGGCAATGCGGCTCCATTGTTCGTCTTCCGAGGCAAGCAACGCTTCCAGACCTGCCTTCTCGGCGCTTAGCGCATCATGTTCCTTGCGGATTTCAAATTCTTCCAGCTTGCGAAGGGCCCGCAGGCGCATGTTCAAAATGGCCTCAGCCTGAACATCAGTCAGCTCGAAACGCGCCATCAACACAGGTTTTGGTTCTTCTTCTGCCCTGATGATCGCAATCACTTCATCAATGTTCAGATAGGCGATCAGATAGCCACCGAGCACCTCCAGCCGGCGCGAAATCACCCCGACGCGATGATTGGAACGGCGGACCAGCACATCCTTGCGATGTTCAAGCCATTCGCGAAGCACTTCCGACAGAGACATGACTTTCGGCACCTTGCCGCCGGACAGCACGTTCATGTTAAGCGACAACCTGCTTTCCAGGTCAGTCAGCTTGAACATCTGCTCCATCAACAAGACAGGGTCGACCGTGCGGCTTTTCGGCTCCAGCACCAGGCGAACATCTTCGGCAGATTCATCGCGCACATCACCAAGCAGCGGCAGTTTTCGATCAGTCAGGAGTTCAGCGATTTTCTCAACCAGCTTGCCTTTCTGTACCTGGTAGGGAATCTGGGTGATCACGATCTGCCAGGTTCCGCGCCCCATATCCTCCGTGGCCCAGACCGAGCGCACCCGAAAACCGCCGCGCCCGGTCCGGTAGGCTTCGGCCATCTGGGCAGGCGTGTCGATAATGATGCCACCGGTCGGCAGATCAGGTCCGGGGACAAACTGCATCAGTTTGTCTATGCCAGCATTGGGAAACTTGATCAGATGCAGGGCCGCATCGCATAACTCACCGGCATTGTGCGGCGGAATGGAAGTCGCCATCCCGACCGCAATGCCGGTTGCGCCATTGGCCAGCAGGTTCGGAAATGCGCCCGGCAGGACGACAGGTTCAGAATCCTCGCCATTATAAGTTTCGCGAAAATCAACGGTGTCCTCGTCGATACCGTTGAGCAGCGCCATCGCTACATCCGTCAGGCGGGCTTCGGTGTACCTGTAGGCAGCCGCGTTATCTCCATCGATATTGCCGAAATTGCCCTGGCCCTCGACCAGCGGATAGCGCTGGGCAAAGTCCTGCGCCAGGCGCACCATGGCGTCATAGACCGCCTGGTCGCCATGCGGGTGATATTTACCGATCACGTCGCCGACAACGCGCGCGCACTTTTTGAACCCCTGGTTGGGATCGAGCTTCAGCATGCGCATGGCAAACAACAGGCGGCGATGAACCGGCTTCAGCCCGTCACGCACATCGGGCAGCGCACGGTGCATGATGGTTGACAGGGCATACGCCAGATAGCGTTCTTCCAGCGCTGATCTGAGATCAACCGGTTCAATTCCTTCAGGCGCGCCGGGCGGGGCCAGGTCAGACATGATTCGTTTCCTTCACTACGAACTCACTAAATGCCGCTTTTCTGGTGATTCATGCAACATATTCGGCATTCAGATTCCCGATTTGTGCATGCGCAAGCAGGAAAGCCGCAACTCGTATGCAGCTAAATGCGGCTTTAACGGATATGACGCGTTGGCTAAACCCGGTGAATCAGCACATGAACGATGGGGCGTTTCCCCCACTCCGTCTCGACACGGCGGCGGATTGACTGACGGAGTTTTTCCTCAACAGCCTCGTCTATCTGGCGGCGTTTGCGCGGAATGGATTCAAACACCTCTTCGACAATATCCAGCACAAGTTCGAAGAACTCATACCCGGCCCCGGTTTCTTCCGGCATGCCGTCCAGAACGGCCTGCGGATCATCCACCATCCGGCCGCTGCCATCGATCACCAGTGACACGGCAACCACGCCGACATGGGCAAGCTTGCGTCGCTTGCGCGCCGGACCTTCTATGCTGGGCACGATGATGCGACCGTCCACATGCAGCCTCCCGCCGGGAACGTCATCAACAATTTTTGCATCACCCGGTGCCAGCCGCAGCACCTCCCCCGCCATCGCCGAGGCGGTTTCGGGAATACCGCATTCAGCGGCAAACTCGGTCTGTTTCATGAGATGGCGCGCTTCACCATGCATCGGCACAAGCAGCTTCGGCTTTACCCAGCCATAGAACTGGCGCAACTCGTCCTGACGGGGATGGCCGGATGTATGGACCAGCGCATCATCCGAAGTAATGACCTCAACCTGTTGTTCGGCAAGCTTGTTGAGCAATTCGCCGACGGACTTCTCATTGCCGGGGATGGTCTTTGAGGAGAAGATCACCAGGTCGCCCTTGTCCAGTGTAATGTCCGGATGATTGTCTGCAGCTATGCGCGCCATGGCGGCACGGGGTTCTCCCTGCGAGCCCGTGCATAACAACACCACCTTGTCTCTGGGGAGATAACCGTACTCGGTCTGGTCGCGGAAACTATTGCCTTCCTTCAGGAGACCGACTTCCCGGGCAGCGGCAATGATGTTGTGCATCGCCCTGCCCGCCACAACGACCTCGCGCCCGTTGGCGCGCGCTGCCTGTGCGATCGAGGTTATGCGGCCGACGTGGCTGGCAAATGTCGTTATCGCCACCCTGCCCTTTGCTTCACCGATGATATTGGCGAGGTTGTCGGAGATTTCCGCCTCAGACGGTGAATGGCCCTCCCGCAGCACATTGGTTGAATCGCAGACCAGGACATCGACGCCTTCATTGCCGATCTCCCTGAAGCGATCAATGTCCATCAACGGTGCAATTGTCGGCGTAGGGTCAAGCTTCCAGTCGCCGGAATGGACAATCGTGCCGGCGGACGTGCGGATGGCCAATGCGGCGGGTTCGGGAATTGAATGAGTGACAGCCACATATTCAACCGAAAAACCTGCCGCTTCGACCGTTCCGCCAAGCGGCACAACACGCAGCGGCACTTCACCCAGCAATCCGGCTTCAGCCAGTTTCCGCTTTACCAGTTCGGCAGCAAACGGCGTGCAGTAAACCGGACACCGCAACAACGGCCACAGCCAAGCGATGCCGCCAATATGGTCTTCGTGGCCATGAGTCAGGAAAATTCCAAGCAGGTTTTTTGCCTGGGCTTCGAGATAACTGACGTCCGGCAAGATCACATCGATACCGGGGTCGCGCTCGTCTCCGAACTTCACGCCGCAGTCGACGAGAATCCATTTACGCCTGGCAGGCGTGCCGAGCCCGTAGGCATAGGCATTCATGCCGATTTCCCCCATGCCGCCCATAGGCAGCAGCACCAGTTCAGCCCCCGGCTTCTTGCGCCCCGTCATTACGTCCCCAGTCCACCTGTTTCAGGAACCAAAATCGTTCCCGATCATTACACCCCGGTTGTTGCCAGGCTGATCACGAGGAGCCACGCTGCTCCAGCCATTCAACATCACCTGCATGATGGGTCCACAGCGAGCCGTCGTCCAGTGTCAGTTCCAGCGCACCGTCATCACTCAATCCCGTAAACACACCCTGCTTGCCGCCTTCGACCGATATCCGGCCGCCGCGGCCCAATGCAGCGGCCATCCAGTCGTCGTGAATACTGGAAAGCCCTGCTCCTTCCGCCCATTGCCGCAAACGTGTGTGCATGGCGTCACGCAGATGTTCCAGCATCGCGCGCGGCTCGATCACGACGCCGCAGGCAGAAAGATCCGTTGCCGGCCAGCGGGTATCGCCCGGGTGGTGAAGCAGGTTGATACCGCACCCCACAATGGCAATGTGAGAGTCTTGCCGCGCCATCGTCTCGATAAGTATGCCGGATATTTTCTTGCCGCCGACAAGAACATCATTGGGCCATTTCAACTGCACCGGCTCTGCAACACCGGCCAGCATTACCGCATCGCGCACAGCCAGACCGGCGACGAGAGACAGACTGGCCAGACGCCCCGGCTCCGCATCTGACGGCCATGTGAGGCTGGCGTACAAATTACCAGGTTTCGAAACCCAACTGCGTCCCAACCTGCCCTTGCCGCTTGTCTGTTCGGCGGCGGCAATCCAGACCGGTTGACGGTTTTCAACCGCCAGCCGCGCGTGTGCTTCATCATTGGTGGAACCGACGCTGTCGTGCCAGATGATGTCGGGCAGCGCGCCTGCTGATCCGCTCACAGGAACAGCGACGCAGCTGCGGCATTGGCCGCGATATTAAGCTGTTTGAGAACCAGCACCATGCCGATTGCCATTACTCCGGCAGCAATCGCAATGACCCGTATTTCCATTGGTGCGACATCGAATTCATCAACCGGTTCGTCGAAGTACATGATCTTGACGACCCGCAGATAATAGAATGCAGACACGACCGATGCCAGGACACCAATGACCGCCAGTGCGTACATTTTCGCGTCAATGGCAGCGAGAAACACGAAGTACTTGCCGAAGAACCCGGCCAGCGGAGGAATGCCGGCAAGCGAGAACATCAACATGGCAAACACGAACGCCATGACACTGTCATTGCGCGCCAGGCCGGACAGGTCGGAAATTCGCTCTACAGCGGTACCGCGCCGGCGCATATAGATCACGCAGGCAAATGCACCCAGGGTCATGATCATGTAAATCGCCATGTAGATGACCACGCCGCGTACGCCCGACTGGGTTCCGGCGGCCAGACCAACCAGCGCGTAGCCCATGTGGCCGATTGAGGAATAGGCCAGCAGGCGCTTGATGTTGTTCTGGCCGATGGCGGCAAATGCACCCAGCACCATTGACGCAATGGAGATGAACACTATCACCTGCTGCCACTGGGCAACTGCGCCGCCAAACGCGTCATGCATCACCCGCACGAACACAGCCATTGCGGCCACCTTCGGTGCAGCGGCAAAGAAGGCGGTAACCGGTGTCGGGGAACCTTCGTACACATCGGGCGTCCACATGTGGAACGGCACCGCAGATATCTTGAACGCCATCCCGGAAATCAGGAACACCAGGCCAAACAACAGTCCAAGGCCGACCCCCTCTCCCGCCGCTGCGCGGGCAATCTCGGAGAACGCAACCGAGCCTGAAAACCCGTATATCAGAGAGGCGCCATACAGCAACATGCCGGACGAAAGCGCACCCAGTACAAAGTATTTCAGCCCTGCCTCCGAAGAACGCGCACTGTCCCGGTTGAAGGCTGCAACCACATAAAGCGACAGCGATTGCAGTTCCAGGCCCATATAGAGTGCGATCAGGTCATTGGCCGAAATCATCATCATCATGCCGACCGTGGCCATCATGATAAGTATCGGATATTCAAACTGGTCCAGTTTCTCGGTTTTCATGAAGCTTGACGACATGATGATCGCAGCAGCAGACCCGAACAGGACGAGCATCTTCATGAACCGGGCAAACCCGTCCACGACAAACCCGTCCAGGAAGGCACGCTGCGTTTCACCGTCAGACATGAGCACGACCAGCCCGGCAGTGACGGCAAGGGCGGTGAGCGCCAGCGTATTGATCATCTCTGTCGGATTGCGCTTCCAGAACACACCAAGCATGAGAAGCGCCATGGTCACTACCGCCAGGAATATCTCCGGCAGTGCGGCCGTTGCATCGGCTATCGCTAGTATATCGCCCATTTACCCGATCCTGACTTTCTCAAACCTCTTGAAGCAATTGCATCCGGCGTTCATGCCCGGCTGCCGCTGCCAACTATGTTCTAGTTCCCGATTGCCACAGCCGCTGCCCGCACGACCGCGGCCTGGGCATCGAATGCTGTCTGCATATCGACCAGCAGATTGTCCACCGACGCGGAAATCGCCGTCATTACCGGCGCTGGATACACACCGAAATATATAGTTGCGGCCACCAGCGGCACCAGTGTCACGGCCTCACGCGGGGTAATATCGGCCATCGCTTTCAAACTGTCCTTCTGCATCACGCCAAACACTACGCGGCGATACAGCCACAACGCATAACCTGCCGACAGTATGACGCCGGTCGTGGCAAAGAACGCCACCCAGGTATTGGCCTTGTATGCACCGGTCAGCGTCAGGAATTCACCGACAAACCCGGAGGTTCCCGGCAGCCCGACATTGGCCATGGTGAACAGCAGGAATATCGCTGCATAGGCGGGCATTCGATTGACCAGTCCGCCATAGGCGGCAATCTCGCGGGTGTGCATCCGGTCATAGACAACGCCGACGCACAGGAACAACGCGCCTGAAATGAAGCCATGGCTGATCATCTGGAAGATCGCGCCGTCTATGCCCTGCTTGTTCAGCGAGAATATGCCCATGGTGACAAAACCCATGTGCGCCACCGACGAATAGGCAATCAGCTTTTTCATATCTTCCTGCATCAGCGCCACCAGCGATGTATAGACGATGGCGACGACCGACAGAACGAAGACCATGGGTGCAAACATTTCGGACGCCAGCGGGAACATCGGCAGCGAGAACCGCAAAAAGCCGTATCCACCCATCTTCAGCAGGATTGCCGCCAGCACGACCGAACCGGCGGTCGGGGCCTCAACGTGGGCATCCGGCAACCAAGTATGCACGGGCCACATCGGCATCTTGACGGCAAAGGAGGCAAAGAAGGCCAGCCACAGCCAGGTCTGCATTTCAGGCGGGAAGTTCTTGTCGGCCAGTATCTCGGCGATGTCAGTGGTGCCGGCATATGAATACATCGCCATGATGGCCAGCAACATCAGTACCGAACCGAGCAGCGTGTACAGGAAGAACTTGAAACTGGCATATACGCGCCGGGCACCGCCCCAGATACCGATGATCAGGAACATCGGGATAAGGCCTGCTTCGAAGAACAGGTAGAACAGCACCAGGTCCAGCGCACAGAACACACCGATCATCAGTGTTTCCAGCACCAGGAACGCGATCATGTATTCCTTGACCCGCTTTTCCACGCCCCAGCTGGCAATGATGCACAACGGCATCATTGCCGTGGTCAGCAACACAAACGGCATCGAGATACCGTCCACGCCGAGGTGATAGGTCATCAGGCCGCCAAGCCAGGTGACCTTGTCTTCGAGCTGAAAGCCGGACTGGGCAGGATCGAAACCGTTCCAGGCCAGAAGCGAAAGAACAAAGCTGATCAGCGTCACTGACAAGGCGGTTGCGCGCATATTGCGCCGTGCAACAGCATCATCACCACGGATCACCAGAATGAACAGAGCACCAACCATAGGCAGGAAAGTGATCGTTGATAGAATGTACCAGCCGGTCATCAGTGTGCTCCTGCAAACATGTACCAGGTGATCAGGAACGCAGCCCCGAGCAACATGGCAAAGGCGTAGTGATAAACGAAACCGGACTGCAGTTTCACGATGCGGCTGGCGGCTCCCATGACGCGCGCGGAAACCCCGTCCGGCCCGAAGCCGTCAATCATCCATCCGTCACCCTTCTTCCACAGGAAGCGGCCAAGCCACATGGCCGGGCGAACGAAAATGAGGTCGTACAGCTCATCGAAGTACCATTTGTTGAGCAGGAACTTGTACAGCGGCTCGTTTTGTGCAGCCAGTTGTTTCGGCAGTTCCGGATTGCGGATATAGAACAGCCACGACAGTGCAAAGCCGATGACCATGGCAACGAACGGCGACCACACGACCCAGCCCGGCACATGGTGCAACTCGGTGACAATGTTGTTTTCCGGCAGCCTGTAAATCGCCGTTCCCCAGAACAACGCTTCGTTGTGCCCGATAAAGTATTCCTTGAACGCAATACCGGCAAACAGCGCACCCACCGCCAGCGCAAACAGCGGCACCAGCATGACATACGGAGACTCATGCACATGGTTCATCACATCACGGCTGGCGCGCGGCTTGCCGTGGAAGGTCATGAATATCAGGCGCCAGGAATAGAATGATGTGAAACAGGCGGAAACCACCAACAGCCAGAAGGCCAAAGTGGCTGCGCCGCTATGCGCGGCAAAGGCGCTTTCGATAATCGCGTCCTTGGAGAAGTACCCTGCCGTCAGCGGGAAACCGGTCAGCGCAAGTGTCCCGATCAGCATCATGATCCAGGTCAGTTTAAGTTGCGGCGCGAGACCGCCCATGTTGCGCATGTCCTGTTCGTCGGACATGGCATGGATAACGGAGCCAGACCCCAGGAACAGCAACGCCTTGAAGAAGGCATGCGTGAACAGGTGGAAGATCGCCACGCCATAAGCACCCACGCCCAGCGCCACGAACATGTAGCCAAGCTGCGAACACGTGGAATAGGCAATGACCCGCTTGATATCGTTCTGTACGAGGCCGACCGTAGCGGCAAAGAATGCCGTGATTGCGCCGATCACCGTGACTACCGTCAGCGCCGTCGGTGACAATTCGAACATCGGCGACATGCGGGCCACCAGGAAAACACCGGCTGTCACCATGGTCGCTGCATGGATCAGCGCGGACACAGGTGTCGGGCCCTCCATCGCGTCCGGCAGCCAGGTGTGCAGCAGGAACTGGGCGGACTTGCCCATGGCGCCCATGAACAACAACAGGCAGATCACGGTCATCACGTCCAGCTCCCATGACAGGAACTGCATCGTCTTGCCGGTTTGCCCGCCGGCAGCAGCAAAAATGGTATCAAACTCGATGGACTGGAATATCGCGAATGTCGCGAAAATACCCAGTGCGAAGCCAAAGTCACCAACGCGGTTGACGACGAAAGCCTTGATGGCAGCGGCGTTGGCCGACGGTTTCTTGTACCAGAAACCGATCAGGAGATAAGATGCGAGGCCAACACCTTCCCAGCCAAAAAACATCTGCAGCAGGTTGTCGGACGTCACCAGCATCAACATGGCGAAAGTGAAGAACGACAGGTAGGAGAAAAACCGCGGCTGGTTGTCGTCGTGGCTCATATAGCCAATCGAATATACATGAACGAGCGACGATACCGTGGTGACGACAACAAGCATTACCGCCGTCAGCGTATCAATCCGCAGCATCCAGTCCGCAGCCAAGCCGCCGGAACGAATCCAGGTCAGCACTTCAACCTTGTAGGAATTCTCATTTACGGCAACATCAAAAAACGCAATCCACGACAAGGCCGCCGATATCAGCAGCAATGCAGTCGGCAGGAGCTGCGGCCAGGCGGGGCCGTGATGGTGCCCGTCATGACCTGAGGGTTCCTGGGTTCCGCGTAACAGTTTCGTGCCGAAGACACCCGATATCAGGGCGCCGATCAACGGCAGGAAAACGATGAGGAGGAAGATGGTGTTCATGGCGTCAAACTTTCCCCGTCAGCCCTTCATCATGTTGATGTCTTCAACCGCGATCGAGCCACGGTTGCGGAAGTAGGTAACCAGAATGGCCAGCCCGATGGCCGCTTCGCCGGCCGCCACGGTCAGCACCAGAAGTGCAAACACCTGCCCGACCATGTCGTTCAGGAACGAGGAGAATGCCACGAGGTTGATGTTGACCGACAGCAGCATCAGTTCGATCGACATCAAGATGATGATCACGTTCTTGCGGTTCAGGAAGATGCCGAAAATCCCGATCGTAAAGATGATCGCCGCAACTGTGAGGTAGTGTCCCAGTCCGATTGTCATGATCTAAATCCCCTGCCCCGGCTTGACCTTGCGCACTTCAACGGCCGTTGCCGGTCCGCGTGCAACCTGATCAGAAATGTTCTGGCGCTTGACGCCTTCCTTGTGGCGCAGCGTCAGCACGATGGCACCAATCATGGCGACCAGAAGCACCAGGCCTGCTGCCTGGAAATAATAGATATAGCGTGTGTACAGCAGCTGTCCGAGCGCCTCGGTATTGGTGGCAACACTGGCGGCCGGTGCCGGAGCTGCAAGTGCGCCGGCGGCTTCGGGCGAGAATGCCCAGACGCCCAGTACCAGGGCCAGTTCGGTAAACAGGATCAGCCCCACAACCATGCCAAACGGTGCATAGGTCAGCATGCCTTCGCGAAGTTCGGAAAAGTCGATGTCCAGCATCATGACGACGAACAGGAACAGAACCGCTACCGCGCCCACATAAACCACCACCAGTATCATGGCCAGGAACTCGGCTCCCAGCAGGATGAACAGTCCTGAGGCGTTGAAGAACGTCAGGATCAGAAACAGCACTGAGTGAACCGGATTGCGTGAGGCAATCACCATCACTGCCGATGCTATTGCAACGGCGGCAAATAGATAGAAAAACGCGGCAGTTACTGCCATCTCTTCAACCCCTGTCTTGCCGGATCAACCGGCCCTTATCCTCATTCACCGCACGCAGGATCAGCGATACGGTGCATCCGCTGCCATATTCGACGCAATTTCACGTTCCCACCGGTCGCCATTGGCCAGCAGCTTGTCCTTGTCGAACAACAGTTCTTCGCGCGTCTCGGTGGCAAATTCAAAATTCGGGCCTTCCACGATGGCGTCCACCGGGCAGGCTTCCTGGCAAAATCCGCAATAGATACACTTGACCATATCGATGTCGTAGCGCGTGGTGCGCCTGGTGCCGTCATTGCGGCGCGGACCAGCTTCGATGGTAATCGCCTGGGCCGGGCAGATAGCCTCGCACAGTTTGCAGGCGATGCAGCGTTCTTCGCCGTTTGGATAACGCCGCAGCGCGTGCTCACCGCGAAACCGCGGGCTTACCGGTCCCTTTTCAAACGGATAGTTGATGGTTGCCTTGGGCGCAAAGAAATACCGCATCGACATGAAGAACGCGTCGATAAACTCCTTCAGGAACAGCGATTTGGCAGCTTGAGCAAGTTTCATGGGTTCAACTTTCCATTCATCCTCAAGGGGCCACGCCAAAGGCGGTTATGACACCTGCGGTGACCACAACCCAGCCAAGTGAAATCGGCAAAAACACTTTCCAGCCCAGACGCATCAGCTGATCATAGCGATAGCGCGGCACGAACGCCTTGACCATGGCAAACATGAAGAAAACCAGGAACACCTTGGCCATGAACCAGAACACGCCGGGCACCCAGGTAAACGGCACCACGTCTATCGGCGGCAGCCAGCCACCGAGAAACAGGATAGCCGTCATGGCGCACATCAGCGAAATCGATACATACTCGCCCAGCATGAACAGCATGTACGGTGTCGACGAGTACTCGACCATGAATCCGGCGACCAGTTCAGATTCAGCTTCCGGCAAATCAAACGGCGGACGGTTTGTCTCCGCCAGGGCGGAAATGAAAAACACCACGAACATCGGCAACAGCGGCAGCCAGTACCAGTCCAGGAACGATCCCGGCAGTCCCAGCCAGGTACCGATGCCGGTCGACTGGCTCATGACGATACCGGACAGGTTCAAGGTACCGGCACACAACAAGACGGTAATGATGACAAAGCCGATGGAGACTTCATAAGACACCATTTGCGCAGCCGAGCGCAGGGCGCCCAGGAACGGATACTTGGAGTTGGACGCCCAGCCGCCCATGATGACGCCGTAAACACCCAGTGATGAAATAGCGAACAGGAACAGAATGCCGACATTGATGTCTGCAACCACCCATCCGGCGTTCACCGGCACCACAACCCAGGCGGAAAGCGCCAGGATACAGGTCACCAGCGGCGCAATCAGGAACACACCCTTGTTGGCGCCATCTGGAATGACGACTTCCTTGAACACGAATTTCAGCATGTCGGCGAACGACTGGAACAAACCCCACGGCCCGACCACATTGGGACCTCGGCGCATCTGAACCGCCGCCCAGATCTTGCGGTCGGCGTAAACCAGATAGGCGACGATGACCAGCACTGCGATCAGCAGGGCCAGAGACTGCAGCACGATGAAACCGATTGTGAGGAGTATTTCGTTCATGAGACTGTCCTACTCCGCCGCCGCCAGCTTGTGCTGGCCGGCTCGCAATGACGAACATTCCGCCATGATACCGGACGCACGTGCAATCGGGTTGGTCATGTAAAAATCGGTTACCGGAGACACAAACCCTTTCGATGTCATCTTGCCCTTGACCTTGGCCAGTTCATCCAGGGGACCGCTGTCTGCCGGTTGGATACTGTCCAGCGCCGCAAGCTGGGGCGCCGCCTTGTACATTGCAGCGCGCAGATGTTCCAGATTGTCGAACCCGAGTGTCACGTCCATCTTTCCGGCCAGGGCGCGTATGATCGCCCAGTCTTCGCGCGCGTCGCCGGGCGGGAAGTTGGCTCGGCGCGCCATTTGCGCCCGTCCTTCGGTATTCACGTAAGTCGCTGATTTTTCGGTGTAGGTGGCCCCTGGCAGGATCACATCGGCGCGATGCGCACCGGCATCGCCATGCGTGCCCTGATAGACAACAAAGGCATCGCCAAGCGCGTCCATGTCGATCTCATCGACACCAAGCAGGTAAACTGCTTCGATGCTTCCGGCCTTTGCAGCCTTCAGGATGGCGGCCGTATCCTTTCCGCCGGGAAGCGTCGGTAATGCGCAGACATCCAGCGCGCCCACCCTGCCCGCTGCGGTGTGCAGCACGTTTAAGCCGTTCCAGTCGCCCTTGATGACGCCAATAGATTGCGCTGCCTGCATGGCGCTTGCCAGCACGGCTGCACCATCAGGGCGGGACAATGCGCCCTGGCCAATGATGAACATCGGGCGTTTCGCCCGGGATTTCTTGTGCTTGGCCAGATCAGCCAGCGCAGCAGGCCCGTCTCCCAGATAGGTGTAGGGGTAAGTCAGATCAGCACGCTCGCCGATGACACCGATGGTGCAGTCGCCCGCCAGGTAGCGCTTGCGGATGCGGGCATTGAGCACAGGTGCTTCAAGTCTTGGATTGGTGCCGATCAGCATGATGGCATCAGCGTCTTCGATACCGGCAATCGTCGAATTGAAAATATACCCGGCGCGCCCGCCTGCTGCTCCCAGCGGCGACCCGGCTTCGCGGCAATCAAGGTTCTTGACCTCCAGCGCCTCCATCAGCTTTTTCAGTGCGAACACTTCTTCGGTGCCACACAGATCACCCACCAGTGCCGCGGTCTTGTCCGGCCCGGCCGCCTTCAGCTTCGACGCGATCAGCTCAAAAGCTTCATCCCAGCCAGCGGCGCGGAGCTTGCCGTTTTCGCGGACATAGGGTTTGTCGAGACGCTGCGAACGCAGGCCGTCCCAGATGAAGCGCGACTTGTCGGAAATCCACTCCTCGTTGACCTCCTCGTTCAGCCGCGGCAGCACGCGCATGACTTCGCGGCCACGCACGTCCACCCGGATGGCCGAACCGACGGCGTCCATCACGTCAATGGTTTCGGTTTTACGCAGTTCCCACGGACGCGCCTTGAATTCGTACGGCGCCGAGGTCAATGCTCCGACCGGGCACAGGTCAATCACATTGCCCTGCATCTCCGACGTCATGGCCTGCTCAAGATAGGTGGTGATCTCCATGTCCTCACCGCGGCCAATCGCACCGAGTTCCTCGATGCCGGCAACTTCGGTGGTGAACCGCACACAGCGGGTGCATTGAATGCACCGGGTCATGGTGGTCTTTACCAGCGGCCCGATATACTTGTCCTCAACCGCGCGCTTGTTCTCGTCAAACCGGTTCTTGTCGATGCCATAGGCCATCGCCTGGTCCTGCAGGTCGCATTCGCCGCCCTGGTCACAGATCGGGCAATCCAGCGGGTGGTTGATGAGCAGGAATTCCATCACACCTTCGCGGGCTTTCTTGACCAATGGCGAATTGGTGCGGACTTCCGGTGGCTGGCCTTCCGGTCCCGGACGCAGGTCGTTGACGGACATGGCACACGAGGCCTGCGGCTTGGGCGCGCCTTTCACCTCTACCAGGCACATGCGGCAATTGCCGGCAATCGACAATCGCTCATGATAACAAAACCTCGGAATCTCGGCGCCGGCGGCCTCACACGCCTGGATAAGCGTGGTGCCGCTTTCAACTTCGATCTCTGTTCCATCGACTATGAGTTTAGGCATGTGTGCTTTACTCCGCCGCCACGCGCGTCACTGCCCCTTCGGGGTCAGGCCGAGCTGAAAATTCATCAATACGCGCCTCGATCTCGTGCCGGAAATGCCGGATCAGGCCCTGTACGGGCCAGGCAGCGGCATCTCCCAGTGCGCAAATCGTGTGTCCTTCGATCTGGTAGGACACATCGAGCAGCATGTCGATCTCGCGCTTTTCCGCGCGGCCTTCGACCATGCGTGTCAGCACCCGCCACATCCAGCCGGTGCCTTCGCGGCAAGGTGTGCACTGACCGCAGCTTTCATGCTTGTAGAAATAGGCCAGCCGCGCGATCGCCTTGATCATGTCGGTGGAGTTGTCCATCACGATAACCGCAGCCGTTCCCAGCCCGGACTTCAGGTCGCGCAGGCTGTCGAAATCCATATGGCAGTCGCGAATGTCATCGCACGGCACGCACGGCACCGAGGATCCGCCGGGAATAACCGCTTTCAGGTTATCCCAGCCGCCGCGAATACCACCACAGTGCCGGTCAATCAGTTCGCGGAACGGAATACCCATTTCCTCTTCAACCGTGCATGGCCTGTTCACATGTCCGGAAATGCAAAACAGCTTGGTGCCGACATTGTTTGGCCTGCCGATACCGGAAAACCAGTCCGGCCCGCGCCGCAAAATCGTCGGCACAACCGCGATTGATTCCACATTGTTGACCGTGGTCGGCGCACCGTACAAACCGACATTGGCCGGAAACGGCGGCTTCATGCGCGGCTGGCCCTTCTTGCCTTCGAGGCTTTCCAGGAGTGCGGTTTCCTCGCCGCAGATGTAGGCGCCTGCGCCATGGTGCACATAGAGGTCGAAATCCCAGCCATGCTTGTTGTTCTTGCCGATCAGCTTGGCGTCATAGGCTTCGTCAATGGCCCGCTGCAGCGCCTCGCGCTCACGAATAAACTCACCGCGCACGTAAATATAGCCGGCGTTCGCGCCCATGGCGAAACCGGCAATCAGACAGCCTTCCACAAGCGTGTGCGGATCGTGGCGCATGATATCCCGGTCTTTACAGGTGCCCGGCTCCGACTCATCGGCATTGACCACCAGATAGTGCGGCCGCCCGTCGGACTGCTTGGGCATGAATGACCATTTCAGACCCGTGGGAAAACCCGCACCGCCGCGACCGCGCAGACCGGAGGCTTTCACCTGGTCGATGACACCATCTCGACCCAGCTGGATCATCTTTTTGGTGCCGTCCCATGCGCCACGTTTCATGGCGCCCTTCAGGCCCACATCATGCTGGCCGTAGATATTTGTGAATATGCGGTCTTTGTCCTGCAGCATGGTGTCCTACCTCGGCTTCTTGCCGAATACCTTGATGTATTCAGCTTCGCCGCCTTTTGCCAAGGCTTTGGCCTGCCTTACCCAGTCATCGCGCTCAATGCGCCCCTTGAAGGACAATTCGTCATCGACAATGCCGATATCCTTTTTTGTCCATTTGCTGATTTGTGCGAAATGCCAGAAGCCGAGCTTGTTCAGCGTCTGCTCCAGTTTGGGTCCAACGCCTGAAATCAGTTTGAGATCGTCAGCCTTGCCTTTCGGTTTGGCAAGACGCGCGGGCCCGGCTTTCTTTGCAGCGGCGGCCTTGGCCGGTTTTGCCGGGGCCTTCTTGGCAGCCTTTTTCACAGCAGCGGCTTTGGCCGGAGCTTTCTTTGCAGGGGTTGCTTTGGCCGGTGCAGCTTTCTTCGCTGCTTTTGCCGCCAGCTTTCCTGGAGCAGCCTTCTTGGCCGGAACGATTTCCCCGTCAAGCGATGTCAAGCCGCCTTCAGGAGCCGACATGATGCGATCAATCTGCGGACCAGGCTGAACCTTCTGCCCCTTGGCAATCTTGTCGAGCAGTTCTTCCATCGCTTCAGGCGTCAAATCTTCATAGGTATCGGCGAAAATCTGGATCATGGGCGCGTTCACACAGGCGCCAAGGCACTCAACCTCTTCCCACGAAAAATCACCGTCTTCAGACAGCGTGTGCGGCTGTTCGGAAATTTTCCGCTTGCACACGTCCATCAGGCCTTCCGACCCGCGCAACATGCACGGCGTTGTTCCACACACCTGGATGTGTGCTTTTTTGCCAACCGGTGCGAGCTGGAACATGGTGTAGAAAGTAGCGATCTCGTAGACACGGATAAACGGCATGTCCAGCATGCGGCCGACTTCTTCCATGGCCGCTCGCGAAACCCATCCGTCATGCTGTTCCTGCGCCCGCCACAGCACCGGAATGACAGCAGACACCTGCTTGCCCTTGGGGTATTTCTTGATGGTCTGCTTGGCCCAGCTCAAATTCTTCGCCGTGAAGGCGAAGGATGCGGGCTGAACACTATCATCTGCTAAGCGGCGTACACTCACCGGTCGACCTCACCAAACACAATATCGAGAGAACCGAGTACCGCCGACACGTCTGCCAGCATGTGACCACGGCATATGAAATCCATCGCCTGCAGATGCGCAAACCCAGGCGCGCGCAACTTGCAGCGGTACGGCTTGTTGGACCCGTCCGACACCAGGTAGACGCCAAACTCGCCCTTCGGTGCCTCGACACAGGCATATACATCGCCTTCGGGCACTTTGAAGCCTTCGGTGTAAAGCTTGAAATGATGGATCAATGCTTCCATCGATCGTTTCATCTCGCCGCGCGAAGGCGGCACAACCTTGCCGTCAATCGACGACACAGGCCCCTGGCCTTCCGGCGAGTTCATCATCTTGATGCACTGCTTCATGATCTTCAGCGACTGGCGCATCTCTTCCATACGGATGAGGTAACGATCATAGCAGTCGCCGTTCTTGCCGATCGGGATGTCGAAATCCAGGTCCGAATAGCACTCATAGGGCTGCGACTTGCGCAGGTCCCAGGCGGCACCGGAGCCGCGCACCATGACGCCGGAGAAGCCCCAGGCAAAACATTCTTCCAGCGTCACCACGCCGATGTCGACATTACGCTGCTTGAAAATCCGGTTCTCGGTGAGAAGACCTTCGATATCGTCGAGCACTTTCGGGTGATAATCACAAAACGCGTCGATGTCGTCGATCAGATCCTGCGGCAGGTCCTGATGTACACCACCCGGGCGAACAAAAGCCGCATGCATGCGCGAGCCCGATGCACGTTCATAAAACACCATCAGCTTTTCGCGCTCCTCAAAGCCCCACAGCGGCGGGGTCAATGCGCCGACGTCCATGGCCTGGGTGGTCACGTTCAACAGGTGCGACAGAATCCTGCCGATCTCGGAGTAGAGAACGCGGATGAGTTGCCCGCGAATGGGCACGGTAATTCCCATCAGCTTCTCGATGGCCAGCGCATAGGCATGCTCCTGGTTCATCGGGGCGACATAGTCCAGGCGATCGAAATACGGCACCGCCTGCAAATAGGTCTTGGCCTCGATCAGCTTCTCGGTGCCGCGATGCAACAGGCCGATGTGCGGATCGACCCGTTCCACCACCTCACCATCCAGTTCCAGCACAAGGCGAAGAACGCCGTGCGCCGCAGGATGCTGCGGACCAAAGTTGATGTGGAAATTTCTGACTTGTGCCTCAGCCATCAGTTCTTCGCCTTCTCGTCGCCGGGAAGCTCATAGTCTGTGCCTTCCCACGGACTGAGATAGTCAAAGTTGCGGAATTCCTGAACCAGCTTCACCGGCTCATACACAACCTTCTTCTTCTCGTCATCATAGCGCACCTCGACATGTCCCGTCATCGGGAAGTCCTTGCGCAATGGATGACCGGCAAACCCGTAATCCGTCAGGATGCGGCGCAGGTCCGGATGGCCGGAAAACAGGATGCCGTACAGATCAAACGCTTCACGCTCAAACCAGTTGGCGGCCGGGAAAACCTCTACAGCACTTGGTACGGGGGTATCTTCATCAGTCTGCACTTTCACACGGACGCGGGTATTCTGATACGGGCTGAGCAGGTGATACACGACGTCAAAGCGTTTCTCGCGTGCCGGATAATCAACCCCGCAAATGTCGATGAAGCAGACAAACTGGCAACTGGGATCATCGCGCAGGAACCGCAGGACATCGATAATGTTGTCGCCTTCGGTGTGCAGGGTCAGTTCGTCATGGGACATGTCATATTTGACCCCCAGCTGCTGCAGCTCGGAGGCGACATGCTCGCCAAGATCAATCAGGTTTTCATCCATTGGTCAGCGCAGGCCCCTAGCGTTCTATCGTGCCGGTTCGGCGGATTTTTTTCTGCAGTTGCAGGATACCGTAAACCAGCGCTTCTGCGGTCGGCGGACAACCTGGAACATAGATGTCCACCGGCACAATGCGATCGCAACCCCGCACGACCGAATAGGAATAATGATAGTAACCGCCGCCATTGGCACATGAGCCCATGGAGATCACGTAACGCGGTTCGGGCATCTGGTCGTAGACCTTGCGCAAGGCAGGCGCCATCTTGTTGGTCAGTGTCCCCGCCACAATCATCACATCGGACTGGCGCGGGCTGGCGCGCGGTGCAAATCCGAAGCGCTCGACATCATATCGCGGCATGGACGCCTGCATCATTTCAACGGCACAACAGGCCAGACCGAAAGTCATCCACATCAGTGAACCGGTGCGGGCCCAGTTGATCAGGTCATCGCTTGTCGTAACCAGGAAACCCTTGTCGGCAAGCTGGTCGTTGACCGATGAGTAGAATGCTTCCTGTTCCGGTGTCAGCACCGCAGGCGCGGCAGCACCCTTCAATGGCTGGCCGTTCTTGTCGATCAATCCCATTCCAGAGCCCCCTTGCGCCATTCATAGACGAAACCGATGGTCAGGATGGCGAGGAATATCATCATGGACCAGAATCCGAACACGCCGACTTCCTTGAGCGATATCGCCCACGGAAACAGGAAGGCCACTTCAAGGTCGAAGATAATGAACAAAATGGCCACCAGGTAAAACCGGATGTCGAATTTCATGCGCGCATCGTCAAATGCATCGAACCCGCATTCGTAAGCCGACATCTTCTCAGGGTCAGGCCGACGGATGGCGATAACGAACGCCGATGCCATCAGGGCAATACCCAGACCAATGCATATTCCCATGAATATGACGATTGGCAGATAATCCTGCAGTAATTCCGTCATGGTTCAGCACCTGTTGCATGGTGGCCGTTGAGCCACCGCAGCCCCTCTATTCGACTCTGATTGCCTGTTGGGTTGGTACCGCAGTGCAACAAGCGACGCAAGTCTGAATCCCGGCATCAGTATATGGTGGAAAACTGTTTTGTCAGCCGGAGTTTCTGCCATACATCCTGTTTACCGGATTTCCGGGTCGAATGCATCAAAATCAGGAATTTTCAGGAGCGGTAAAATGGCGCGAGTGACGGGGCTCGAACCCGCGACCTCCGGCGTGACAGGCCGGCACTCTAACCAACTGAGCTACACCCGCGCGATGTAAGGCAAACCGGGTCACGACCCGAAGGTTTGCGTTGGTTGGGGTGGATTACTCAGTTCGCTGTCGCAAGTCAAGCGGCCATCGACCGATTATGCCCCTGGCCGAAAAGAAATTGCTCTCTTTGCCATCTTCAGGGGTCATTCGGCTTTTTCCGCTTGATGGCCAGTTTGGGCCCCTCTCCCAGTATACGCACCTCGCGTTGCGGGAACGGAATGGAGATCTTGTTGGCTTTCAGGGTATCCCAGATAACCAGGAGGATGTCGGCGGTGAACTTGTTCCTGCCGTCATCCAGGCCTTCCGACCAGAACTCGACGGCCATATCGACACCGGAATCGCCGAAACCGCGCAATTCAGTGTCCGGGGGCTCCGGGTCGCTGAGCACCGACTTGTGCTTGGCCACGGCCTCGTTCACCAGCCGCATGACCTCGCGGAGGTCACTCTCATAGGCCACGGAGAATTCCACCTCAAAGCGCTGGCGCGGATCGTCGCGGGTCCAGTTGATGAAAGCGGTGGTGATGAACTTTTCATTCGGCACCATGATTTCCTTGCCGTCGAAAGTCTCCAGCGTCGAAGAGCGCATGTTCAGCTCTTTCAGTATGCCGGCCTTGCCATCTTCCATCTCGATGAAATCGCCGACGCCCAGCGAGCGCTCCAGCAGGATGATGATGCCTGAAATGAAATTGGAGGCGATCTGCTGTAGCCCGAATCCGAGCCCGACACCCAGGGCACCGCCGAATACCGTCAGCGCGGTCAGGTCAAGCCCGAGGATCTGCAGCAGCAGGATGAATACAACGATGAACAGCACGATTTCGAACAGCTTGGCAAACAGCTCCCTGGTCGCCTTGTCGAGGTCTTTCTGGTTGCGGATCGCCTTTTGACCCGCTGTCGTCGACAACCTGCCCAGCCAGAACAGCAAGCCACCGAACACCGCTGCCTTGGCGAGGAAGTAAAGCGATATGCGAATATTGCCGACTTCCAGCGAGACGCCATCCAGGAAGGCGCTGGTCTCGTCCCACCAGCCAAACACCTGCAAGGTGGCGATGGGGATACCGATATAAATTGCGGCAGCACGTATGAGCGAGTGAGAGATGAAGCGGTTGATGGCCGCGTACAAGACGCCCACAACCCCGACCGACTGGGCAATCCGCACCAGCCAGGCACTGCCGACCATCGCCAGGCATATCTGTATGGCGATGGCGAGAAACAGCACCGCCAGCACAGGAAACAACAGATCACGCAATGAATGGGCAAAATTCAGCCAGCGGGCAAACCGATGGTCATCGGCGACCGGCTCGCGCAGCAGCCCGACGCGCTTGCGCAACTGGGCAGCAACAATGCGAGCCACGATAACCGCTGTGACAATGGCGCCGATCTGGGCGTAGAATTGGGGGGACGTTGCCCACCCGGCAAGCTTGTCCAGTATCTCCAACCCGGAGGCCTTCAACTCTTCAATTGAAAGCATGGACGAACGCGCCTTCTGACTGGTGGGATGGTGGGCGATGACAGGCTCGAACTGCCGACCCTCTCGGTGTAAACGAGATGCTCTACCAACTGAGCTAATCGCCCCCACTAATCTGAGCGATGTATTAGCGCTCCGCGCCGGTTTGAGCAAGCGCCGTTTTAAATAAATTTGGCCCTGCGTCTTTTCTGAAGAGCACGCAGGGCCTGATATATGCCTGCGACCCGTTTGGGGCCGCGGCTGGATAGTCGGTCGGGTCTAGCCGTTAACAGCCTCCTTGAGGATTTTACCAGCTTTGAACTTGGCGTTCTTGGATGCCGGAATGTCGATGGCACGACCGGTGCGCGGATCGCGACCCGTAGATGCTGCACGTTGGCCCACTGAAAATGTGCCAAAGCCGACAAGGCGCACATCGTCACCCTGCATCAGGGCCTTCTGGATGTTCGCCAGGGTAGCTTCAATTGCCTCGCCTGCTTCACCCTTGGTGAGCTTGGCGTCTTCAGCAACTTTTGAGATGAGATCATTTTTGTTCATGTGAATGAATCCTTTCACCAGATTTCCGACAATAGATACTCAAGTACGAACGCCTCGTGTATTGAAAGTCGCGGATTTCAGCCAATTAATGCAAGGGCCATGCGCAATTGCCTGAAAAACCATCATGTTTACATGCACTTATTGACGCGCAGTTTTATGGCTGGATTTGGCCAAAAACTGGGATTTGCGCATTTTTGACAAATTTGATTCGCGGAACTCCTTGATTTAAAAACACTTTGAAGAACACCAACCGGGCTTTTCCCCGGCAATCCGACCCCCTCTGCAACACCGGTTCATGGCACCTGTCACCAACCGACAATCATGCCGAGTAGTCGACTCGATACCAACAACCAAAAGGCGCGACCAGATGAACTGATCGCGCCCTGAAGTGCATTCTGGTGTTTGAAAGTCGCGGATCAAACAACCCGCGACCGTCAATCAGTGAGCCGTCACGCTTTCTCCGGCAGCCTTGGCGGCATCTGCTGCAGCCTTGGCAGCGGCCTCTTCAGCGGCTTCGTCCCATTCGATGGCCTCTGGTGCCGTTACAAGTGCATGCTTGAGGACTTCGTCTGCATGCGACACCGGGACGATTTCCAGACCGTTCTTAACGTTGTCTGGAATGTCAGCCAGATCCTTGGCGTTTTCTTCCGGGATGAGCACCTTGGTGATGCCGCCGCGCAGGGCTGCAAGCAACTTCTCCTTCAGCCCGCCGATCGGCAAGACCCTGCCACGAAGCGTGATTTCGCCGGTCATGGCCACTTCGCGCCGGATCGGAATGCCGGTCAGCACAGAGGTAATAGCCGTCACCATGGCGACACCGGCGGACGGACCGTCTTTCGGCGTAGCCCCTTCCGGCACGTGCACGTGGATGTCCTTCTTGTCGAACAGAGGTGGCTTGACGCCGATCTCCGTCGACCGCGAACGGACATAGGATGATGCAGCCGAAATCGACTCCTTCATGACATCGCGCAGATTGCCGGTGACGGTCATCTTGCCCTTGCCCGGCATCATCACGGCCTCGATGGTCAGCAATTCGCCACCCACCTCAGTCCATGCAAGCCCGGTAACGACACCGACCTGATCCTCCATCTCGGCCATGCCATAGCGGAATTTCTGGACGCCAAGGAAATCGGCCATATTCTTGGCAGTGACCTTGACCTTCTTTTTCGCACCCTTGGCGAGAACGATCTCCTTCACCGCCTTGCGGCACAGCGTATTCAGTTCACGCTCCAGGTTACGCACCCCGGCTTCGCGGGTGTAGCGGCGCACGACTTCGGTCAGCCCGTCATCGGTAAGCTCGAATTCACCCTTGCCGAGGCCATGGTTTTCAAGCGCTTTCGACAACAGATGCCGGCGGGCGATCTCGAATTTTTCGTCCTCGGTGTACCCGGCGATGCGAATGATTTCCATGCGATCCATCAGCGGACCTGGAATGTTCAGTGAATTGGCCGTGGTCACGAACATGACGTTGGACAGGTCGTATTCAACTTCCAGGTAATGGTCCATGAAGGTTGAGTTCTGCTCTGGGTCCAATACTTCCAGAAGTGCCGACGACGGATCACCGCGGAAATCCATGCCCATCTTGTCGATCTCGTCGAGCAGGAAGAGCGGGTTGGATTTCTTGGCCTTCTTCATAGACTGGATGACCTTGCCGGGCATCGACCCGATATAGGTGCGCCGATGACCGCGGATTTCCGCTTCATCACGCACACCACCAAGCGACATGCGGACGTATTCGCGACCGGTTGCCTTGGCGATCGACTTGGCCAGTGAGGTCTTGCCGACCCCGGGAGGACCCACCAGACACAAGATCGGCCCGCGCAGCTTGTTGGCACGCGCCTGCACCGCAAGGTATTCCACGATGCGTTCCTTGACCTTCTCCAGGCCATAGTGATCCGACTCAAGCACCGCTTCGGCCTGGGCCAGGTCGTTTTTCACACGGGATTTCTTGCCCCATGGTATGGACAGCAACCAGTCCAGGTAATTGCGGACAACCGTGGCCTCGGCAGACATCGGAGACATCTGCTTGAGCTTCTTCATTTCCGCGTTGGCCTTTTCACGGGCCTCCTTGGACAACTTGGTCTTGGTGATGCGCTGTTCCAGTTCGGCCATCTCGTCATGGTCATCGCCATCACCGAGTTCCTTCTGGATCGCCTTCATCTGTTCGTTGAGATAATACTCGCGCTGGGTCTTCTCCATCTGGCGCTTGACCCGTGAACGAATGCGCTTTTCGACCTGCAGTACCGAAATCTCGCTTTCCATCAGGCCGTATACCTTCTCAAGGCGACGGGCGACGGATGCGGTTTCCAGCAACTCCTGCTTTTCGGAGATCTTGATGGCAAGGTGTGCTGCGATGCTGTCGGCGAGTTTGGCGTAGTCGTCGATCTGGGTGATCGATGACACGGCTTCCTGCGGCACCTTCTTGTTAAGCTTCACATAGCTCTCGAACTGCGTCACAGCGGTACGGGCAAGAGCCTCGGTTTCCCCGCCATCGGCATCGGACCCGTCAATCGTGCTGGCTTTTGCCTCAAAGAAATCGGCACGGTCCGTATATGACACGATCTGAGCCCGTTCCAGGCCTTCAACCAGGACCTTCACGGTGCCGTCGGGCAGCTTCAGCAGCTGCAGGATTGAGCCGATTGTGCCCACGTCGTACATCTGATCCGACGCAGGGTCGTCATCGGATGCATTCTTCTGTGCGACCAGCAAAATCCGCTTGTCCTCGCGCATCACTTCTTCAAGTGCGGCGATTGACTTTTCGCGCCCGACAAACAGGGGCACGATCATGTGTGGAAACACGACAATGTCGCGCAGTGGCAAGACTGCGAAAACGTCCTCGATCGTGGCTGTTTTCTTTTTAGTCATTCAATATCCTTTCGGTGGAACCCGAAGCGGCCGAGAGGCCATTTTTCAATTGTGTGCTGGATGTTGTTAACGCCGAACCAAGGCTGCCGGACCAGTCAATCGCCCGTAGCTGCACCGGATACGCCGCATTCCAGCAAATACTGACGTTACTTAGGCACGATTCTATACATGCTTGCAGCACCGTCGATGTCTGTTGGTAAATGGCTGTGGACAGCGCCAGATTCAAGTGTGAATTTATCAACACCCCCCGACAAAACCGAACACGACGACATGCATCGACTGCAACAGGTCAAAAAGAGCCCCGACCTGCATGTTTCCCGGCCAAATCAACCGAGACGGATAAATCAGTTTACCTACACCGGTGTAAGAGCAACGTCATGGAATAAAGCGAACCCATGTTGCCCCGGGCATCAGCCGACCTGAGCAGGCAGCCGTTGACCATTGCGGTCTTCCACGAACAGCTGGCTGCCGTCCTGGACAAAGCTGTCACACCTTGTCAGTCCGGTCGTGAACTGCACGCACACCGAAACATCGCGAATTTGATAGGTGCCCACCGCAATCGCCTGTCCGTTGCGGGTTTCCTGGTATGATCCGGAAGGGCCGTATTCGAGCCGGCGGCCATCTGCCACCACAATGGCTTTTCCGGCCAACATCGAGCGCAGCTCTGTTTCAGACAGTCTCCGCCCGGCCGGGGACGGTGAATATGAACCGGTTGCCAGACCGCCTGCCCCGGGTTTCGGAGCCGGTGCAAACGTCGCCTGTCCCGGAGGTGGTATCCGTGGCGGCTGACCGTATTGCGGCTGATTGGTTGCAACCTGTTGTTGTGGAACCGTTGAAGCTGTCGTTACCGGCGCAGGGTCACTCGATGTGAAACTGCCGATATCCGTTGCGCAGCCACTAGCAAGTGACAGCATGGCGATAGCCGCCAATGTTGTTAATTTACGCAACCCGATTACCCCACATTTTTCAAACCCACTGATCTGAACGCAAAAAGATTCGCCCAGATACGTTCTGGTTTGCCACAGGAATAAGGCCAATGGAAGGCCATTCTGGCCCCCATAACCAGGTTTTTTGGCCCCCAAAACCGGAAACACGGCCTGTTATTCGTTCAACGACCAGTCATAGTGGGAGTCGGAAATACGCCCTGCCCTGGTCAGTTTTTCCGCCAGATCAGGGTTTGCATATTTCAGAAGATGCTGCATCACGCCGTCTTCCGAATTGCCGAAATCATGGGCAAACCAGGAATAGATCGACGAAACCGATATCTTGCCGCGCCCGCTGATTTCGATACCGCGGGTTGAGTTGACGAAGGCTTTTGCACCGGCGTCCAGCTGTGCGGAGGCGGTTTTCCCGGTAAATGCCGACGTCTGCAGGTTGGGGCAACCGACCGATGCACAATTGACGCCATAGTGTATCCGCGGATCCTTCCAGATCGGGCGCAGGATGGCATGTTCAATGTCATCAAGTGTCAGTGGCGTTTCTTCAACGGTGACAAGCTCCTTCTGCCATGGACCGTTCTTGAGAAACCCGGAAATATCAATGTCACGGATTGTCTTCACCGGATAATGATCCAGTACGACCTTTATCGTCACCGCATTGTAGAGATTGATCCAGTATGCCAGTTGCTCGTTCTTGTTGTAACCGGTCACCTCGACCGCCTCGAGAGAGCGGATGTAGTTTTGCAGCGTGGCCTTGTCCGACGCCGACACTTTCCCATAGGCAAAAGTGTTCAGACCTGCCTTGCCCGGCTTGATGTATTTTTTCAGCAACGCAGTCCATTGGCCATGGTCAATCACCCTGGCGTCCTTCGGATTACTCTGCGCCCAGTCGTCCCAGGCTTGCGGCGCTCTTGAGGAAAAACCAAACCCGGACACCACCAGCCAGACGGTTAGAAGGGCAATGATCCGGGTGATGGTTCTGGCACTTGGGGACATGGGACAACGGCTCCTGAACATGGAATGAAACTGGATAAGAGATTAACTGGCCGTCCCGGCATACTTCCAATCACAAGGTTCAAACGATAGCTGAACTTCGTGAGAGCAAAATGGCAGCCCCGCTGATGCGTTTGTGAACCAAGTTGAATTTTGAATTTCGGCGAATTTGGTAGTCTGTGTGCAAGACGGGATGACGAAAATTCATCAAGTCAGCCACGCTTAAAGGAGTTCCTGATGCGCAATATCAAAAATGCCAATGCCGCTTTCGGCGCAATGGCCATTGCCCTTATCGGTGCAATTGCAATTGTCGCGACACCAGTTGCCGCCGCGGTGTCGGCAAAGTCCGGTTTCAGCGAGCAGAAAGTCGAAACACCTGCGGCCACAACTAAAGTTGCGGCCAAGAAGAAGAAAAAGAAAAAGAAGACGCGGACCCGTTATCCTGCGGGCCAGGGCAGCTAGGGCAATCGCAATCAGGGTTTTGAGTGTATCAAAACCTTGCTCTGTCCGATTGTTGCGGGAAACAAGGCAATGACAAGCCAAGGCCGGTTGCAGAAGATCGATAACCGGCCCCCGTTTTTCCTCTGGATTGTTTCAGGCGCGGCACTTTTGTGCTGCGCCTTTGTTCTGGCCAGCGGCAGCGCACACTTCGCTTATGAGCTTGAAGTGGCTGACCGGCCCATCTTCCTGTTTGTAACGGGCTACATGTTTGCCGGCAGCGTCTTCCTGGCAATGGCCTTGTTTCTGATACCTCGCAGCCTGGCTGTACAAAACCCGCTGCCACTGCTGATGCTGATGATGGTTTTCGGCCTTGCCATGCGTGTCGTGCTGTTCGGATCGGTGCCCGTCCAGGAAAACGACTATTATCGATACCTCTGGGACGGCGCCCTCACCGCCCACGGAATCAATCCCTGGAAGTACAGCCCGCAGACAATTTTGTCCGGCAGCGCTGCCGACCCCACCATTGTCATGTTGAAGGCACAGGCCGGCCCGGTACTTGAACGGATCAATTACGGCGAGCTTCGTTCAATCTACCCTTCAGTTTCGCAGGCGGCTTTTGCGGTGGCATACATGATAAAGCCATTTTCCCTGGAGGCATGGCGAGGTGTGCTGCTGTTGCTGGACCTGGTCACGTTCGGCCTGATCCTGTGGCTCCTGTCGGCACTCAACAGACCGCTTATCTGGTCCTGCCTGTACTGGTGGAACCCGGTCGTCATCAAGGAAGTCATGAACTCTGCGCATATGGAACCGGTTCTGCTTGTGCCGTTGCTGGCTGCCCTGGTTCTCTGCATCAAGGCGAGACCCGTAGCTGCAAGTGGTGTTGCGGCACTTGCGGTTGCGGCAAAGGTCTGGCCGGTTTTGATCCTGCCGGCCATCTGGCGGCCGCTGCTGCGACAGCCGGCGAGGCTGGCTGCAGCCATGGGCTCTGCCGGCCTGCTGGTGCTGGCTCTCTACTGGCCGGTAGTCGCTACTCAATTGGACCAGTCATCCGGCTTTGTGGCATTCTCAACCGGCTGGGAGCGGATTTCAGCCGCTTTCCTTGTTCTCACCGCAGCAGCAAACCTGATACCTTCAGCCCTCGTCGAACCAGGCACGCTGGCCCGGCTTCTGACAGCCGCTGTGATCGCGGCAATAGTGTTGTTCAGCAATCGGAAGCCAGCCACAGAGCCCGCGGATACAGTGCATCGCTTTCTAATAGCCGCGGCGGCCATGCTGTTGCTTTCACCGGTGCAACTGCCATGGTACTTCATCTGGATCGCACCTTTCCTGTGCGTCTTCCCCTATCGCGGCCTGCTGCTCATAACAGTGACATTTCCGCTCTACTATGCGTTCTTCAAACTGACGGCGCTAAAGGTTGATGAGAGCTGGCTGCTGGCTCTGGTCTGGGTCATGTGGCTGCCTGTGTGGGCGTTGCTGTTTTACGACTGGTGGACCGGCAAAGAGCTCAAGCCGGACGCCCGTTGTATGGAAAAGGCCACCTGATGCGCCACGGAAGCCAAGTAGCTGTTATCATTCCCGCGTTCGACGAAGCAGACGCCATAGGAAAGGTCATTGATGGAATTCCCGGTTGGGTGGACACCATCATTGTTGCGGACAACGCCTCCAGGGACGGCACGGGCGCAATTGCCGAAGCCCATGGCGCACATGTGGTGCACGAACCTGAACCCGGTTATGGCGCAGCCTGCCTGCGCGGCATTGAAGCGACGTCCGGACATGACATCATCGTCTTCATGGATGGTGACTATTCCGACCGCGGTTATGAAATGCACCTGCTGGTGGACCCGATCGCCGGTGACCTGGCCGACATGGTAATCGGGTCCCGGACCCTGGGCGCAGCCGAAGCAGGTTCGCTTACACCGCAACAGCGCTGGGGAAACTGGCTGGCCTGCAGTCTCATCAGGCTGTTCTGGGGTGCCCGGTATACTGATCTGGGACCATACCGCGCCATTGCCGCTGACAGCCTGACAGCAATTTGCATGCAGGACCGCGCCTTTGGGTGGACCGTGGAAATGCAGCTGAAGGCCATTCTTTACGAGCTGCGCTGGCGCGAAGTGCCTGTCAGTTATTTCAACCGTATCGGTGTGTCGAAAATCTCCGGTACAGTGCGCGGCACCATTCTGGCGGGACATGCAATCATCGGCACAATCGTGCGCACTGCACTGACCGCCAGGCGAGAAAAAACCCGGCCAGAAGCAAGCTGACCGGGTTTTGTAATTCCGTGTATGTGAAAGTCCTGAGATCAGGCGCTGCCAGGGCCGCTTGCAACCTTTGACTTGGATTTTGCGCTCTTGTCCTTGTCCGAATAGATCATCAGCGGCTTGGCTTCTCCGGTTACGACTTCCGCGGAGATAACGACCTCTTCAACACCATCCATTCCCGGCAGGTCATACATGGTATCAAGCAGGATGCCCTCCATGATGGAGCGCAGGCCACGAGCACCGGTCTTGCGTTCGATCGCCTTCACCGCGATTGCGGACAGGGCATCGTCTGTGATGTTGAGATTGACATCTTCCATTTCAAATAGACGCTGGTACTGCTTCACCAACGCATTTTTCGGCTGCGACAGGATTTCGACCAATGCTGCCTCGTCCAGATCCTCAAGCGTCGCGATAACCGGCAAACGGCCGACGAACTCGGGAATCAGGCCAAACTTCAGCAGATCTTCCGGCTCCAGTTCGCGCAACAGTTCGCCGGTCTTCTTGTCGTCTTCTTCCTTCACTTCAGCGCCGAAGCCGATGCCCGCGCCCTTGCCACGTGATGCGATGATCTTGTCCAGTCCGGCAAATGCGCCGCCGCAAATGAACAATATGTTGGCGGTGTCTACCTGCAGGAACTCCTGCTGCGGGTGCTTGCGGCCACCTTGCGGCGGAACCGAGGCAACGGTGCCCTCCATGATTTTCAACAAGGCTTGCTGCACGCCCTCGCCTGACACGTCGCGTGTGATGGACGGGTTGTCAGACTTGCGTGAAATCTTGTCGATCTCGTCGATATAGACGATGCCGCGCTGCGCACGATCAACATTGTAGTCGGCAGACTGCAACAGCTTGAGAATGATGTTCTCGACATCCTCGCCCACATAACCGGCTTCGGTCAGCGTGGTCGCATCAGCCATGGTGAAAGGCACATCAATGATGCGGGCCAGCGTCTGGGCCAGCAATGTCTTGCCGCACCCGGTCGGACCGACCAGCAGGATGTTGGACTTTGCCAGTTCCACATCATTGTTCTTGGCAGCGTGCGCCAGACGCTTGTAGTGGTTGTGAACAGCAACCGACAGCACACGTTTTGCCTGGAACTGCCCGATTACATAATCATCCAGTACCGTGCAGATTTCAGTCGGCGTCGGGACACCGTCACGGGACTTCACCAGCGAAGTCTTGTTTTCCTCGCGAATGATATCCATGCACAACTCAACGCATTCATCGCAGATGAACACGGTTGGTCCCGCAATCAGCTTGCGGACCTCATGCTGACTTTTGCCACAGAATGAGCAATACAGCGTATTCTTCGACTCACCGTCGCCGGACTTTGTCATCTGTACTCCTTCGGTCCACCGTTGAACCGTTGCCTGACGCTTTCAGGCCAAGTTGAAACTCAAACAGTCTGGAACAATTGAGTTCGAGACCGGCAATCTTCGAATCTTTGTATTTCACCATGCTCGACGATGAACAATCAACAAATGATTAACAATCCGCGTCAGTATGAACCGCTTTGTGAACTGCTTACATTAAAAATACGTCGAAAACCGCTATGCTACACAAATGCTGTTCCCGTCATATGCAACTGTCGTTGTATGCAATTCACGTGCCCAATCTGCACCCGAGCGTTCAACAGTCACCGATTGTCACTTCTTGCCATCATCCCCGCCCGTATCGGGCCGCTTTTCGATAACCTCGTCCACAAGGCCGAAATCCTTCGCTTCCACCGCCGTCAGGAAATGGTCACGGTCCAGCGTGTTTTCAATCGTCTCGTAGCTCTGTCCCGTGTGGTTCACGTAAATTTCGTTGAGACGTTTCTTGATCTTGATAATGTCCTGAGCATGGCGCTCGATATCCGATGCCTGGCCCTGGAAGCCGCCGGACGGCTGATGAACCATGACCCGCGAATTCGGCAATGCGAAGCGCATGCCCTTCTCGCCGGCGGTCAGCAGGAGCGATCCCATGGACGCGGCCTGCCCGATCACAGTCGTGGAAACAGCGGGTTTGATGAACTGCATCGTATCATAAATCGACAGGCCGGAGGTGACCACGCCACCGGGTGAATTGATGTACATGGCTATTTCTTTCTTGGGGTTTTCAGCCTCAAGATACAGCAATTGCGCCACGACCAGCGTCGCCATGTGGTCTTCAACCGGACCGGTTATGAAGATGATGCGTTCCTTGAGCATCCGCGAAAAAATATCGTAAGAGCGTTCGCCGCGGTTTGTCTGCTCCACCACCATGGGAACGAGTTGGGCATAGGTTTCAATAGGATCGCGCATCTGTAAGCTGGCCTTGTTTTGAGAACAGGTGAGTGGAAGCCGTCACATAGACAAACGAATCTGTGACGCTTGAATGATGCACAATAGATAGGCGAATTGCCACCGCAGTCAAAGGGGCATGCGGCAACAAATCTCCATATTGGCAAAGAACGAGGTTTCTGGTCTGATAATGCCGGGCCCGGCGGCTCGCGCCGAAACGGTCCAAAACAAAAACGATAAATCATTTTGGGAGGATTTTTGGATGGAACGCCGTAAATTCATCAAGG
Source organism: Anderseniella sp. Alg231-50 (assembly GCF_900149695.1). Lineage (NCBI taxonomy): Bacteria > Pseudomonadati > Pseudomonadota > Alphaproteobacteria > Hyphomicrobiales > Parvibaculaceae > Anderseniella > Anderseniella sp. Alg231-50. The sequence continues at coordinate 80,503 of NZ_LT703007.1, forward strand.
GAGCCGCACTTGCCGGCACGGCCGCAGCTGCCGCCACGCTTGCCACGCCGGCAATTGCGCAAGCCAAGAAAGAGCTGGTGATCGTTTCCACCTGGCCACGGGACTTTCCGGGACTCGGCATCAGTGCCCAGCGCCTGGCAGCCCGCATTACCGAACTGAGTGAAGGGGCAATCACCACCACATACTTCGCCGCAGGTGAACGTGTGGGCGCATTCGACGTATTTGACGACGTGGCATCGGGCAATTCGCAAGCCTATATCGCGGCTGATTATTACTGGGTCGGCAAACACCCGGCATTTGCCTATTTCACGTCGGTGCCGTTCGGCATGACCTCACCGGAGTGGAATGCCTGGATCAAGTTCAAGGGCGGCCAAGCCCTGTGGGACGAACTGTCCGGCTCATTCGGCCTGAAGGCGTTGCCGTGCGGGGGAACCGGCACCCAGATGGGCGGCTGGTTCAACAAGGAAATCAACTCAGCCGACGATCTCAAGGGCCTGAAAATGCGTATCCCGGGTCTCGGCGGCACGGTGATGTCCAAGCTTGGAGTTTCCACTGTGTCCCTGCCCGGCGGCCAGATTTATGAAAACCTGGTGTCCGGAGCCATCGAAGCAACCGAATGGGTTGGCCCTTACAACGATTATTTCATGAAGTTCTACGAGGCGGCCAAGTTCTATTACACTGCCGGCATGCATGAACCCGGCGGTGGTCTGGCATTCGGCATGAACCAGAAGTTCTGGGAAAGCCTGTCGGATACAGAGAAAGCCATCATCACAGCGGCCTGCAACGAGGAACACGCAGCCCAGCATGAGGAAGCCTCGGCCAACAATGGCGAATATCTCGCCAAGCTGATCAATGATCACGGCGTAGAGCTTCGCTCGTTCAACGAGGATGTCTGGGACACATTCGGCACTGCAGCCAAGGAAGTGTTTGAAGAAACCCGCAACCATTCAGCGCTTGCAGCCAAAATCAACGATGATTTCCAGGCCAAGTTGCGCGAACTTGGCGGGTTCCGCAAAATTGCCGAAATCGAGTTCTCAAACCAGCGCAACCGGGTACTCGGCATATAAGGCCGACCAATCCACCTGGAATGCGGGGAGTTGCGACTCCCCGCTATTCAGGGTCCGGAGCTCAGCGTTAGAACCAATTGGTCAAAATGACACCGTGACCGCTTCGAGCCCTTTGCCGGCGTGAAAACCTATCGGATAAATCGCTCTTCAAACAGGTTGAGCACGCCCGCAAGCCGTTCATCAAGACGATTGCGAACCTCTTGATCTATATCGGTTGGCACAGACTTATAATACGCCTCTGCGATTGAACCCGTCATGCACGCAATTGTATCGCTGTCTCCGCCAATCGAGATCGCTGACCTGACAGCGTCCTCAAAATCGGTACTTTCCCGAAAGGCTACGAGCGCCTGCGGTACAGAACCCTGGCACGTCGTGTCAAAAAAATACTCATCTCGAATGTCGTCGAGCGAAAAATCCAGATCGTAACCGGACAGGTCAATAACAGCGCTCAGTATCGCGTCCTTGCTATGCTCTTTGCGAGCAAGAAAGGTTGCAAGGGCGATGGCTTCCGCCCCTTTGATGCCTTCAGGATGGTTATGTGTGACGGCAGCGCTTTCCGCGGCGTTTGCGAGAACCTCTTCAGCAGTATCAAAAGCATATGCTGCGGCAGTGACACGCATAGCAGAGCCGTTTCCGAAGCTGTTGTAAGCCTCGCGAGAGGTATCCAATGCCCATGCCTTGAACATGTTCCCATAACCGGCGCGGGGATACCACGCATAGAAGCGACGAAAATTCTCGGCTATATCCCGCCCGTGCAAAAGAGCATCGGCCAAAGCCAGGGCCATTACAGTGTCATCGGTGAACACACATTGTTTTTGAAAAAGCGGGAAGTCCTTGGTTTTGATGTTGGCCTGCTCATAGACCGAGCCGATAACATCACCTGCAATTGCTCCAATCATCCTAATTGTCCTGTGTTCCGAAAAATGCCTGCGCATTAGCATTAGTTGAGCGTTTGCCCAATTACACTATAAGAATTTTTAAGATTAATAGGATTGAGCACTACCGAGTTCACCACTGAACTGACGGCAACATTGTCCTGATTGCTGTCCTGCCCCGTATCGAAAGACATTTTCCGTTCAGCAGGCTATCTCGCCTGAACCGTCATCTTCCGGTTATGTATCTTGAACCTTGATCCCGGATTGTTTGGCTATCAGGCCGCCGGCGCGCCAGCCGATCATCATGGCGGCTGCATTGGTGTTGGCAGATATGATCCGGGGCATCACTGATGCATCCGCCACACGCAAACCGTCAACACCGTTTACCTTCAGGTCGGGTCCGACGACACTCATCGCCTCTTCGGCTCCGCCCATCCGGCAGGTTCCGACCGGATGGTACAGGGTATCGGCGCGCTTCCTGATCCAGTTGATGATTTCAGCATCGCCGGTGACTCCGTCCGTATGCAGCTCCTTGCGCCGGATCGATGCAAACGCCTCATGCCGAAACAGCTCCCTGACCCGCTTGAAACCTGCAACCATGCGGTCAACGTCGTCGGTGTGGGTCAGATATTGCGGGTTGATCAGCGGCGCCTGGAGCGGGTTTGCCGAGTGCAGGGAAACCCGGCCTCTGGAATTCGGTTTCAGCAGCGACAGATGGATCGACATGCCATGCCCGGCGTGCATCTTGCGGCCGTGATTGTCGACAATGCCGGGTGCGAAATGCAATTGCAGATCCGGTGTCTCCAGGTCGTCCCGGCTCTTGATAAAGGCGCCTGCCTCGGCAATCGGTGATGTTAGTTTGCCCGTGCGATTTTTACGCCACTGTTTCACGGCATCCATGATTGCCCTGCCACCACCGGCGGACGCGCCGAGTGTCTGCGGACCCGGTTTGGTCTTGTAGGTCATGACGTAGTCGACGTGATCCTGAAGGTTGGCCCCTACTCCCGGCCTGTCGAGCAGCACCCGAATATCATGTGCCAGCAATTCGCGAGACGGGCCGATGCCGGACAACATCAGCAGTTGCGGGGTCTGAAAAACGCCCGCGCACAGGATCACCTCGTGGGTTGCGAGCGCTTCGCGCCATGCCCTGTCCTTGTAATAGCGCACGCCAACTGCATGGCCCTCAGAAATCAGAACAGCGCCGGCCCTCGCCTTGGTCAGTACAGTCAGGTTCTTGCGCTGACTGACGGGCCGCAGGAATGCATCGGCAGATGAGCACCTTTCTCCATCCCTGATCGTGGCGCGATACAGGCCGGACGCCTCTGCATCCAACTCGTCAAATCGTGGAGTCTGCGGCAGGCCGGACGCCGCGCAGGCCTCAAGAAACATGCCTGTCGCGGCAAACGGTTCCGCCTGATCACTTACGGTCAGGCCACCGGTTTCGAGTGCCGCAAACGACGGCTCCACATCGCGCCAGCGCCACCCCGAGACATCCCAGTCGTCATAATCGCGCTCCCGCCCGCGGGAGTAGACCATGGCGTTGATGGCGGATGAACCACCCAGCCCCTTGCCGCGAGGCTGGTAGCCCTTGCGTCCTTTCAGGCCTGGCTGCGGTTCTGTCTTGAAGGCCCAGTTGCTGATCGGCCATGGCAACAGGGCCGCGAACCCCGCGGGGGCACGCAGCAGTGCAGAGGTATTGGTGCCACCTGCTTCCAGCAACAATACCTGAATGTCGGGATTTTCACTTAAGCGTGACGCCAACGCACAACCCGCTGACCCTGCCCCGATGATGATGTAATCTGCTTGCATGGTTGTTGTATTGATACGTCACAGTTGTTGCCTGCACCAAGATCAGGTGATTCTCGGTTGAAACAACCAAAAATCATAAACCTGACCATTTTCAAAGTGATCGGGCACGTTCGAGGGTTCGCTTGAAACCTGGTTGCCATTAGGAGGACATCATGATTGACCGACGCAGTCTCATTACCTGGATCGCAGGCCTCGCTTTTGCAGGACCGGCCATGGCGCATCACGGATGGCGCTGGACTGCAGACGGAAACTTCGAACTCACAGGGATCATAAAGAGCGCCCGCCTGGGCAATCCGCATGGCGTGCTCGAAGTGGACGCGGACGGTGAAATCTGGACGGTTGAGGCGGGCCAGCCATGGCGCCACGAGCGCGCCGGACTGGATGAGAAGCTGCTCGCACCCGGCACCGAAATCAAGGTATCCGGCGGCCGGTCAGCAGATGCGGCCGAAAAGCGGGTCAAAGCGGAGCGCATTACCATAAAAGGCAAATTGTACGACCTGTACCCGAACCGGGACTAGGCGTGGAATACCTGTTCACCGGTCTGGAACAATCAGCGCTGGGCGATGCCATGCGCAGCTGGCGCTGGCTGTACCCGATCATCAACACCGCGCATATTGCAGGTATCGCATTGCTGTTCGGCGCAATCGTTTCACTCGACCTGCGCTATCTCGGGTTTTGGAAATCTGTCGGGGCGGACGGGCTGGCCCGCGTACTGGTGCCGGTGGCGGTGTCCGGTTTCGTGCTGGCGTTACTGGCCGGTGGCATGCTGTTCACAACCGATGCCAGCAAGTATGCCGCCATGCCGCTGTTTCAAATCAAGATGGCGCTTATCGGCCTTGGTGTTCTGAATGCTGCCTACCTTGCACGAAAAAGGGCGACCGCGTGGGTCGCCCTGATCTCTCTCGCCACGTGGACCGGCGCGCTTATCTGCGGACGGTTCATCGGCTACCTTTGATGTCAGACCACCAGATCAGTCAGCCTTCTTCTTGGCGGCTTTCTTGGCCGGTGCCTTCTTGGCAGCGGTCTTTTTAGCAGCGGCTTTCTTGGCCGGCTTTGCATCTGCGCCATGATCGTGATCGGGATGATCGCAGTCTTCGCCATGCTCGTGGTCATGTTCCAGCATGTGCTGCAGTGACTCGCGGCTGACCGAACGCTCGCTGACTGTTGCAGCTTCGGCTATGTGATCGACAACCTTCTGCTCAAACAGCGGTCCGCGGATTTCGACCAGCGCATTCGGATTGTTGCGATAGAACTCGAACACTTCCTTTTCCTGGCCGGGGAACTGGCGTGCCCGATCCATCAGGCCGCGCTGCAGTTCCTCATCGCCAACGGTGACACCGGCGTTCTCGCCGATGGTGCCAATGACCAGGCCGAGACGCACACGGCGTTCCGCAATGGCCTTGTATTCAGCGCGAACCTCTTCTTCAGTAGTGTCCTCGTCGGCAAAGGTCTTGCCCTCACCTTCCATCTCGCGTTCAAGAGCCGCCCAAATCTGTTCAAATTCCTGGTCCACCAGCTTTTGCGGCAGGTCGAACTTGTACTCGGCATCCAGCGCATCAAGCATATCGCGCTTGAGCTTGGCGCCGGACATGTTGCCGAATTCGTCAGCGATGCGTTCCTTGACCATTTCCTTGAGCTTGTCGACGCTTTCCATGCCGAGCTTTTCGGCAAAGGCTTCATCGATATTGGCCGCTTTCGGTTGCTCGATCTTGGAGACTTTCACGTCGAACTCGGCAGGCTTGCCGGCCAGGTGTTCAACACCATATTCGGCCGGGAATGCAACCTTGACGGTTTTCTCATCGCCGGGCTTGGCGCCGACCAGCTGTTCTTCAAAGCCTGGAATAAACGAGCCTGACCCCAGTTCCAGAGGCACGTCATCCGCGGTGCCGCCTTCGAACACTTCGCCGTCTACCTTGCCTACAAAGCTGATGGTGACGCGGTCGCCGTCTTCGGCTGCGCCCTTGGCGCGGTCTTCATAGTCCTTGTACTGGCCGGCAATATTTTCCAGCGCTTCGTCGAGATGCGCGTCGGTCACCTCAACCACCAGTTTTTCGACCTTGAGGCTCTTGAAGTCCTTGATTTCAATATCAGGCACTACTTCGAAGTTCATGGTGAAGGACAGGTCCGCGTCACCGCTCATGACGGCCTGCACGTCCTTTTCGTCTTCCGGCAACACGATCTCCGGCTGGTAGGCAGCCTTGAGGCTCTTTTCGTTCAGGGCCTCGGTGCTCGATGTCTCGATGGACTTCTGAACGACTTCCGCCATCGCGGACTGGCCGTACAGCTTTTTCAGGTGGCCAATCGGCACCTTGCCCGGGCGAAATCCCTTGATTTGGGCCGTGGCTTTCAATTCTTCCAGCCGCTCGTCTACACGAGCCTGAAGGTCTCCCGCCGGAATGACGACTTTAAGCTCGCGCTTGAGGCCTTCATTGAGTGTTTCGGTCACCTGCATGTTATCTACTATCCTTATGAGCCTTGTCATCAAAGGCCGACGCCGGTTCCACCCGGACAATACGAACCTTCAGTTAAATTCAACAGTCCCTGATCGTTTAGTCTCTGGTGCGGGCGGAGGGACTTGAACCCCCACAGCTTTCACCGCTAGAACCTAAATCTAGTGCGTCTACCAATTCCGCCACGCCCGCTTGAAAAGACCAGCGGCGCGCCTTTACCAAGCGCGCCGTACGTCAGCAATCGCGCCGGTGTATAGCAAAGCATGTGCGGGGATGCCAGAGGTTTAGGCATCTGAAATTCAACACTCTGTCAGCTCACTGCAGCGCCAACATAATCTCTTCGGCAGTTGCGTGAGTTTTGGCAGCGCCGCGCTCGTGGACAAATCGCCAGGTTTCACGGCCGTCCGGGCCGAAAACAACCATGGTCGGAATGCGGTCGATGGTGCCAAACGCAGCAGAGATAGCCGCGCTGCCGTCAATCAGCGCAAAGTCGGGCCTGGTGCGGGCAATAAACCTTGCCATGCGGGCGGGGTCTTTCTTGCCACCCCAGGCTTCGAACAGGTTTACACCGATGAAGGTGACCTCCCTGTCGCCAATGGATTCCTGGACTTTAGCCATTTCGTCAAATTCATTGGTGCACGGCGGACACCATGAGGCGAAGAACGCGACCACTACCGGCTTGTCCGTGACGCTTGCAGGTTCAAACGGTTTTGCAGACACCTCCAGCGTGCGGGCGTCTTTCAGGCTTTGCAGGGCGCGCAAACTGTCTGCCGCCAGCGCGACCGGGGCCAGCACGAACATGAACAGCGATATGATAAAGGCGCGTGTTTTCATCGGGCTAGACACTAACACAGCAAAACCGGCATACGCGCTCACAAAGTTGCGAAACCAAGATTACAAATCGTTCAGATTGGTCAGGGACGCGGGAATGCCATCGGGCAAATCCTCCGCTATCAATCCGGGGCCGAACCGGCCGGCCGCATCGCCGTGCAACCAGACGGCGCAGCACGCTGCTTCAAAAGCCGGCAAGCCTTGCGCCAGCAAGCCGAGACACAAGCCCGCCAGCACATCACCGGATCCGGCGGTGGCAAGCCAGGCTGGCGCGCTGGCGTTGATGGCGCTGCGTCCATCACGATCGGCAATCACTGTATCGGCCCCTTTCAGCACGATCACTGCGCCACTTGCTTTTGCAGCTTCCACGGCACGTTCGCATTTTGATTCATGCGGCCCACGCAGGTCTCTGAAAAGCTTGGCAAACTCGCCCTCATGCGGGGTCAGGATAACCGGCCTGTCCGGCAGTGCGCCGATCGCCTCGAACAACAGTTCAGACTGGCCCTCGAAACTGGTCAGGGCATCCGCGTCGAGCACCGCAGCGCAACCGGAGGCGAGAACTCCCAGCACTTTTTCAATCGTGTCATGTCCCACGCCGCAGGCCGGGCCAATGCCGCAGGCAGTAATGCGCTTGTCGCCAAGCAACCCCGCAAGCTCGCCGGCATTATCAGCCTTGCGCAGCATGATTGCCGTCAGATGGCTGGCAAGGACCGGTAGTGCCGGCTCGCCTGCGGCCATCGTCACAAGCCCTGCCCCGACCCTCAGCGCGGACATGGCGGCAAGCCTGGCAGCCCCGGTGTTGCAGGCATCGCCGGACACCATCACAGCGGACCCACGGGAATATTTGTGTGCTGCTGCGCCTGGTACCGGCAGGAACCCGGCGAATTCATCCGGCCCGTTCAGGCAACACCTGGGATCAATTGTGCCCAGCACGTCATCGGAAATGCCGATGTCCACTACATGAAGCGCGCCGCGCCGGCTCCGTCCCGGCTCCAGATAGTGCCCCGGTTTTGCGCGAAAGAACGTGATCGTATGATCGGCATCGACGGCAATGCCACGGATCCTGCCCGATGCACCGTCGACACCGCTGGGCATATCCACCGCCACCCGCATTGCATCGGCTTCGTTCACAGACGTGACAAGATCGGCCAGTTCACCATCAACATCACGCGACAGCCCTGCCCCGAACAGCGCGTCCACGATGAGCACGGCGCCGTCGAGCTTGTCGGCCTGTGCGGGCAGCACCTCACCATTCCAGGCCTTTGCAGCCCTGCCGGCATCGCCCTTGAGCATGGCAGCGTCACCTGCAAGCAGGAGCTTGACCGGCCAGCCTGCCTCGACCAGCAGGCGGGCTATCACAAACCCGTCCCCGCCATTATTGCCCGGCCCGCACACGACACAGACCGGGCACGGCTCACTCAAAGTCCGGATGTATTCGGCACAGGCAAGCCCGGCTGCTTCCATCAGGTCGATACCGGGCACCCCCGCCTTTATGGTGGCGCGGTCGGCCTCATACATCTCATCAGGTGTCAGCAGTTTGCTCATGGGACGCGAGCTTAGCTTAATCAGGAGGGTTTTGTCGCCCTCAGTTCAGCCAGCTCTGCCCTGACGCTGCGCAGTTCTGTCAGGATAGTCGACACTTCCTTGTGCAGGTCTGCCCGGTCAGCCTGTGCCTCGGCCTCGTGCTCTTTCTGCATGGCATCGACAATGACACCGATAAACAGGTTCAGCACGGTAAACGAAGTCACCAGGATGAACGGCACGAACAGAGCCCAGGCGAGCGGGTATTGCTCCATGACCGGGCGCACAATACCCATGGACCAGCTTTCCAGCGTCATGATCTGGAACAGGGAATAGGCGCTTTCACCAAGCGATCCGAACCATTGCGGGAACGAAGCGGCGAACAGCTTGGTGGAGATGACCGAGAATATGTAGAAGATCAGCCCCAGCAACAGCACGATGGAACTCATGCCCGGAATGGCCGCCAGCAGGCCGGTCACCACTCGCCGGATCGCCTTGATGGTGGAAATCAGCCGCAATACCCGCAGAATGCGGAAGGCACGCAACACCGAGAAAGCTCCGGTCGCCGGCATCAGCGCAACCGCGACGATGACAAAGTCGAATATGCGCCAGGGATCGCGCCAGAAGCCTTTGAAATCGACGATCAGCCGGGCTGAGACCTCAGCCACAAAAACGGCCAGTATGGCCTTGTCCAGAAACATCAGCACGTCGCCGAACCGGCTCATCCACCACGGGCTTGTTTCCAGCCCCAGCGTTATCGCATTGAGCACAATCAAGCCTACGATGACCTGTTCGAAGCGAGCGTGATTGACGAGGCTGGCAAGACGTGAGCGGAGCATGACGGATATCTTCTTGATGGTTTAGTGGATCCACGCGAACCTGAGCTATGTGATACCTGATCGCCACGGCGTCAACCGGCGCAGTAAGATCGACCGGTACGCCGGTAAATATCTCTGGCCTATTTCCCGCTATCGTCTCGACGGAAACAAGATATCAGTCGATCATATCTGCCTGTTTTTTGTGCATCTGCCTGCTATTTCATCAGTAAAATTTCCTGATGCGATTCATCTGACCGGTTCAAGTGCCTGTTTTCATGCAGTAATAATGCATCACGGCGATTGGCACGGCTTATGCAATTCGCGGGGTACGTAGATTATCCGGCGCATCCCTGGAACCCGCTCAAGCTGTTGGAGGCAGAATGAAAAAGATCGAGGCCATCGTCAAACCGTTCAAGCTGGACGAAGTGAAGGAAGCCTTGCAGGAAGTCGGCCTGCAGGGAATCACCGTGACCGAAGCCAAGGGCTTCGGCCGCCAGAAAGGTCACACAGAGTTGTATCGCGGTGCTGAATACATCGTCGACTTCCTGCCGAAGGTTCGCATCGAAATCGTGCTCGACGACGGGCTGGTGGACCAGGCGGTTGAAGCCATCCTGCAGGCTGCCCGCACCGGGCGCATCGGCGACGGCAAGATTTTCATTTCCACTGTTGACGAGGCAATCCGCATCCGGACCGGTGAAACCGGTGTAGAGGCCTTGTGATCAGGCCACCGACCACCGCAGTCGCAAACGCAGCGAATTCATAGCAAATCCACCCCTAACCCACTTTAACCGAAAGATGACGAGGGCAAACAGATGGCCAAGACACCTTCTCCTGTTGCAGGAGCAATGAAGTACCTGAAAGACAATGACATCAAATATGTCGACCTGCGTTTTACCGATCCGCGCGGCAAGATGCAGCACGTGACCCAGGACATCTCCACGATCGATGAGGATGTGTGGGCCGACGGCCTGATGTTCGACGGTTCATCGATTGCCGGCTGGAAAGCCATCAACGAGTCAGACATGGTTTTGATGCTGGACCCCGACACCCTTCATGTCGATCCGTTCTATGCCCAGAAGACCGCAGCAGTGTTCTGCGACATTCTCGAGCCCGGCACCGGAGAGGCGTATGAACGCGATCCGCGCACCACGGCCAAGAAGGCTGAGGCTTACGTGAAATCAACCGGCATCGGCGATTCAATCACAGTTGGCCCGGAAGCTGAATTCTTCATGTTCGACGATGTGCGCTTTGCTTCCGATCCGTACAACACCGGCTTCAAGGTAGACTCCACTGAACTGCCGTCCAACATGGATGCGGAATATGAAATGGGCAATATGGGCCACCGCCCGCGCACCAAGGGTGGCTACTTCCCGGTAAACCCGGTCGATTCAGGCCAGGACATCCGCGGCGAAATGCTCGCAGCCATGGCCTCCATGGGCGTCACCGTCGAGAAGCACCACCACGAAGTGGCCGCGGCCCAGCACGAATTGGGCATCAAGTTCGAAACACTGACAAAGTGCGCTGACCAGTTGCAGATCTACAAGTACGCCATTCACAATGTGGCGCACCAGTACGGCAAGTCGGCAACCTTCATGCCGAAGCCCGTGTTCGGCGACAACGGTTCCGGCATGCACGTTCACCAGTCGATCTGGAAAGGCGGCAAGCCCTTGTTTGCCGGCAACCAGTATGCCGACCTGTCGGAAACCTGCCTGTACTATATCGGCGGTATCATCAAGCACGCCAAATCGCTGAACGCCTTCACCAACCCGTCCACCAACTCCTACAAGCGTCTGGTGCCCGGTTATGAAGCCCCTGTCCTTTTGGCGTACTCTTCGCGCAACCGGTCTGCCTCGTGCCGTATCCCGTGGACAGCATCGCCGAACGGCAAGCGTGTTGAAGTCCGCTTCCCGGACCCGACGGCAAATCCCTACCTGGCGTTTTCCGCCATGGTCATGGCCGGCATGGACGGCATCATGAACAAGATCCACCCGGGCGATCCGATGGACAAGGATCTGTACGACCTGCCACCGGAAGAACTGCAGGGCATTCCGACGGTTTGCGCATCGCTTCGCGAAGCGCTTGCATCACTGGATGCAGACCGGGAATACCTGAAGGCCGGCGGTGTGTTCTCCGACGATCAGATCGACGCCTATATCGACCTGAAGATGGAAGAAAACATGCGTTTCGAAATGACACCGCACCCGGTCGAGTACGACATGTACTACTCGGTCTAGAATACACAGCGTTTGCCCGGCCACCTTTGCCGGACGCGACAATCAGGGCTGGTTTCTGCTGTTTGAGCAGGAATCAGCCCTTTTCATTGACAACGATCAGGCCCGTTAACTTTTCGGTAACCAGTATACGTCCTATACTTCGCAAACGGGTTTCTGATTCTGGAAGCGGGGCGGGGCAATGGACGGATTTTCTAAGTTTGGCATATGCATGATCTGCATGCTGGCCCTGGTTCTGCTGGCCATGACACCTAATTCCGCCACGTCGAATGGTGTTGTTGGTTCTGCGGAGCAATTCGGACCGCAAAACAAGCCGCTGTCGAAGCAAACCGACCCTGCCAGGGCTTATGCAATTTACCCGACTGCAAAGCACATACCTGCATAGTCCCCTGCTCAATTCGATATGATCTGCAACTGGTGAGCGTTGAGGCTTGCCAACCCTTGAGTCCTGAGTCAGTTTCCCCGCATCTGAAAACGCACAGGCTCTTCATCCATGACAGACGTTGGCGGCAAGCGCTCTGAACTGCTGAGCGACTGGCGGTTGCTGTTGTTCGGCACGCTGGCTTCGCTGGCGTCCGCGCCAGGCCAAACCCTCGTCATATCCCTGTTCAATGCCGACATTCGCGCCGCCTTCAGTCTCAGCCATGGCGAGTTCGGCACCGCATACATGATGGCAACACTGGCAAGTGCTGTGGTCATTCTGTGGTCGGGCAAGCTGATCGACCGGTATGATCTTCGCGTCGTGTTTGGTGTCACCACCATAGGACTTTGCCTTGCTTGCATGGTGGCCGGCAGCAGCACCGGATGGCTTACACTCCTGCTGGCACTGTTTCTGCTGCGCCACTTCGGTCAGGGCCTTATGAGCCACATCGCCGTGACATCAGTGAACCGCTATTACCAGACCGTACGCGGCAAGGCATCGGCCATAGTCAACCAGGGCTTCACGCTTGCCGAGGCCACCCTGCCCATCACCATTTCGGCCTTGATCGTGGCAATTGGCTGGCGCCAGTCATGGTATGTGCTTGGTCTTGTTGCAGCGTGCATCGTGCTGCCGCTGCTGCTGCTGCTGATTGCAGACCACCGCCGTCGCCATGGGCGTTACCTGGACCGTATGTCTATCCTGGAAGCGGACACGGCCTCCGAGCTGTTCTCCAGGACCCAGCGGCAATGGACCAGGGCAGAGATGCTGCGCGATCCCCGGTTCTACGGTGTGCTGCCTGTCGTGCTGGCGCCGTCGTTCCTCAACACCGGCTTGATGTTTCATCACCAGCACATCGTCGTGTCAAAAGGCTGGCAACTGGAAACCTGGTACCTGCTGCTGATGGCATACGCTGCCTCGTCGATCGTGTTTTCCATGCTGGCAGGCATCATGGTCGACAAGAACGGTGCCCGTTCGCTGATGCCGCTGTTCACATTGCCGATGGTCATGGGCGGGGCAAGCTTGATGGCGGGAAACCACGATGCCTGGATAGTCGGCGTGCTCATCTCGTTTGGCGCTGCCGCCGGCATGACCAGTGCTGTCACCGCGCCATTCTGGGCGGAAGTCTACGGTGTGCAGCACCTGGGTGCGATCAAGGCCGTTGCCACGGCAGTCATGATATTTGCCAGCGCCATGTCCCCTGCCCTGTACGGCGCCATGTTCGACGCCGGCATCACCATACCGGCAATTGGCCTGCTCAACATCGTCATCGTGCTGATTGCGTCTGCATGTGCGTGGCTGGCCTTGCGCAAGTCATGAACGGAGAAGTGTACCGTCCGCCGGCAGATACCGGCCTCAGTGTAATCCACAAGGACGACGATCTGCTGGTGGTGGACAAGCCGTCCGGGCTTTTGTCGGTTCCAGGTAAAGGCGCTGGTCTGGCGGATTGCCTGGAAGCCCGCGTGCGCAAGGTGCATCCCGATGCTTTGACGGTACACAGGCTGGATCGCGACACGTCAGGTGTATTCATCATGGCGATGAACGCCGTCGCACAACGGCACCTGGGTCTGCAGTTTGAACGCAGGCACCTGTCCAAGACCTACCGGGCCATCGTATCGGGTCAGGTACAGGCGGATGACGGCGAAATCGACCTGCCGCTGATTGCCGACTGGCCGAACAGACCGCTGCAGAAGGTGTGTCATGAAACCGGCAAGCCGGCCCTGACCCGGTGGCGCGTGCTGTCGCGCACTGCCACATCGAGCCACCTGGAGCTGGCCCCGCACACCGGCAGGTCCCATCAGTTGCGCGTTCACCTGAAGGAGATCGGGCACCCGATACTCGGAGATCCGCTTTATGGTGATGCCGCTGCCGCGTCACGGCTGATGCTGCATGCCCACACGCTCACGGTCCGGCACCCCACGGGCGGTGCGGTGGAAACATTTTGCGCTCAAGTCCCTTTCTAGGTCGGCAGTTCTCATCCTAGAGTAAGCCTCGTCAGTTCCGGAGGCCGCCTGTGATGCAGAACAAACCCAAGATTTCATCGTCCATACTGGGAAAATGGCAGCGTGTCGTCGACCTCATGTCCAGCGTGACCAGGGTGCCGGCCAGCCTGATCATGAAAACCAGCGCGCCAAGCCATTCGGTGCTGGTGGCAAACCAGAGCGGCGAAAACCCGTACGAGGTCGGCCAATCCTTTGTTCTGAACGAAAACCTGTATTGTCAGGGCGTGCTGGAGGCCGGAGACGAACTGGTGGTCACCGATGCACGCAAGCAAGCCAGGTGGTGCAACAATGACGACCTGGAATTCGGCATGACGTTTTACGTCGGTTACCCGTTGTACTGGCCGGACGGAAGTGTATTCGGCACGATCTGCATTCTGGACCGGCAGGAAAATGACCATGCCGTGGAATGCCGGAACCTGATCGGGGAATTCAAGGGAGTGGTGGAAACCGACCTGGCCCTGCTGACTGAAATCGAGCGCCGCAAGACGGTGGAACAGGAACTCAAGAATACGCTGGAACAGTTGGAAACGCGGGTTGAAAGACGCACGAGGCAACTGAGTGAGGCCAATACGGCATTGCGGGTGTTGCTGGAGCGCGTTGAAACCGCCAGGGCCGAACAGGACGCTGAGCTGTCACGCCAGATCGACAGCCTGATCCTGCCGCAGCTGTCGCGACTGAAGTCGCAGATCGCAGACGACCCGGCCGCAGGCGCCTATCTTGCCGTTCTGGAATCCAACCTCAAGACAATCACATCACCGCTGGCCGGGCAGATGGTATCGGCTCTTGAGCCACTGACACCGACGGAATCAGAAATCGCCCAGATGATTGTGCAGGGCAGAACCACCAAGGACATCGCGCGGATCATGTCGCGCGGCACCAGTACAATCGATTTCCACCGCAACAATATCCGCAAGAAACTCGGCCTTGGCCGGCAACCGGTGAACCTGCGCAACTACCTGTCTTCGCGACTGCAATAGGATGCAGGAATATGGGGATTGCCCCCATATTAGCCCCGTACTTTACCCATAGGAGCGGCATGTTCGTTCACTGTTAGGCTTTGACTGCAGCCTGCGATGCGGCAGGTGGCAGACGGCCCAACAGGAGGAATGACTATGGACAAGAAAGATCTAAAACCCACCTTATTGAACGGTCACAAGGATCAACTGGCGCCCGGTCTGTCGCGCCGGTCCTTCTTCATGGCAGCAGGTGCCGCAGGTGTCGGCATTGCCGCTTCCGTCGGCAGTTCAGGCCAGGCCGCCGCCCAGTCGACCGATTGGACCCAGTCCGGCAACAACAATCACATTCTCGAGCTTCAGGCGAAAAAAGACTTCCCGGCAGGTGAAGTGACGATCGATTATTACGGTCATTGCGCGTTCAAAATCACCTCGCCCGGCGGCGCATCCATCATGCTTGACCCGTGGCGGGACGACCCGTCGGGCGCGTGGGGCCTGTGGTTCAAGAACAAGTTCCCCGAGACCCTTGTCGACATAACCATGTCGACACACACCCACTTCGATCATGATGCCATCGACCGTCCGCAGTCGACAATGGTGCTGGACCGGATGGCCGGTAACTTCGAGTTTGCCGATTTGAAGATCACCGGAATTGCCGACAAGCATGCCTGTGTGGCACCGGGCTGGTATCCCTGGACCGACGCGCTGAAGGAATTTGGTGTCGAGGCCTGCCCGCCCAACAATCCGGGTCACATGGACATGGTGACCTATGTCATCGAGACAGGCGGTATCCGGACCCTGATCTGGGGTGACAACCGGCACAATCCGCCGGAGGAGTTCTGGGCGGCTATCGGCAAGATCGATGTCCTCACCCTGCCGATCGACGGGTCACAGCATATCCTGTCCTATGATCAGGGCAATGCCATCGTGGAGCGCCTCAAGCCGAAGATTGTCATCCCGACACACTATTTGGGTGAAGCGACCACCTACACCCTGTCGACACTGCAACCGGCGGACGAGTGGGTCAAAAGCCAGAAGAGCTTCAAGATGCTGGACGGGCCTTCCATGAAACTGGCGGCAAGCGACGTCGCCGGCATGGACCGTGAATTCATGTATTTCGGGTCCAATGTCCAAACAGCCTGATTGGCTGACGCGAACCAGGCGCGGGCGGATCGGGAAAACCGGTTCGCCCACCTAGGTGGCGGGCCACCAGTCAGGCGGCAGCAGCCCTGTGGTGACCCCGTAAAGCAATGCTGAAACGGTGAGCACCGATACCATGGTTGTAACCAGAACGCAGGCAGTGGCGCGCTCAACCCAGACACCATACTGCTGTGCAATGACAAAAACGTTGGTCGCTGTCGGCAGAGCGGCCAGCAACACTGCCGTGAACACCCATACCGGCTCGAAATTGCCGACATAGCTCAACACGAAATACATGGCTGCGGGATGCACGACCAGCTTGATGGGCACAATGTAACCCAGCGCCAGCGGCGCCCGCTTGAGCGGCCGCAATGCCAGGGTTACACCCATGGCAAACAGCGCACATGGCGCGGCCGCCTGGGCCAGATAATCGATCAGGCGTTCAAGAGGCAGCGGCGCCTGCCACTCCAGAACGGCAAAAGAAACACCGACCGCCGTAGCGAGAATAAACGGGTGAAACAGTATCTTTCGCAGCACATCCACAACCAGGCTGCCGGCAGACTGTTTCCGGTTGCCCGATACTGCGATCAGCGCCGGCGCCAGGGCAAAATGCAGGATGTTTTCAAAACAGAATATGATCGCAACCGGAATGGCTGCCTTTTCACCCAGGGCCAGAATGGCAATCGCCGGGCCCATATAGCCGATATTGCCATACGCACCTGCCAGTCCCTGTATCGTGCCTTCTGCTATATTGCCGCGGCTTGCGACAAGGCCCAGGACGAACGTGAAAATGAAAATCACATAAGTCACGAGGATATTGGACGCGATGAACTCCCAGCTTGCCAGTTGCTCCACCGGTGTCTTCGACAGCAGCTTGAAGAACAGGGCCGGCAGTGCGATGTAGATGATGAACGTGTTGAGCCAACCGGCCTCTTCGAGCGGCTGACGGGTGATGCGCGCCGTCACGAAACCGATCACGATCAGACCGAACAGCGGCAGTATCAGACCCAGAATATGCAGCATGTGCGAGCAGTCCGGTGGTGGAATTAGTTGACGAGAACCAGAGCATTAAGCGATACACCGAAAACTTGCAAACGCACCGATTGCAACCCTCCGATGCGTATGACGTTTCCACATTGGCCTTGAATGGCAAGGCTGATAGGATCAGCGTCAGAAGAGTAGCCACCCCTCGACTTGAGAGACCCTATCCATGACATCATCACGCACCACCAAGGGCCGCGGCCGACTGTATGACAACATACTGGACACGATCGGCGATACGCCGTGCGTGCGCATCAACAGATTGGCCCCGGAGGGAGTCAGGCTCTATGTAAAGGCGGAAGCGTTCAATCCGGCAGCGTCGGTAAAAGACCGTCTTGCGGTGTCGATCATTGAAGAAGCAGAACGCTCCGGCGCATTGAAACCGGGACAGACAGTCGTCGAGGCAACCAGTGGCAATACCGGCATCGGCCTGGCCATGGTGTGTGCTGCCAAGGGATATCCGCTGGTGATTACCATGGCGGAGAGCTTTTCTGTTGAACGGCGCAAGCTGATGCGGTTTCTCGGCGCCAAGGTTGTGCTGACGCCGAAGGCCGAAAAGGGTTTCGGCATGTACAACAAGGCAGTGGAACTGGCCGACGCAAACGGCTGGTTCCTGGCAAGCCAGTTCGAGACGGCAGCCAATGCGACGATCCATGAAAACACCACGGCGCGCGAGATCATGGCGGACTTTGACGGTGACCGGCTCGACTATGTTGTTACCGGTTACGGTACCGGCGGAACGGTTGCAGGCATTGGGCGCGTACTGCGCAAGGAGCGGCCCGACACAAACATCATCCTGTCCGAGCCTGCCAATGCCCAGCTCATCGGATCCGGCACCGCCCAGGGCCGCAATGAAACCGGGCAACCGGCACACAGCCACCCGGCGTTTGAGCCGCATCCGATCCAGGGCTGGACGCCTGATTTCATTCCGCTGGTGCTGCAGGAAGCAATCGACGGAAAATACTATGACGACCTGATCCCGGTGGCCGGACCTGTCGGCATGGAGTGGTCACGCAAGCTGGCTCAGCAGGAAGGCGTCTTCACCGGTGTCTCGGGCGGCTCGACATTCGCCATTGCCGTACAGATCGCCGAGACGGCGCCGGAAGGTACCGTCATCCTGTGCATGCTGCCGGATACCGGGGAACGGTATCTGTCATCACCACTATTTGAAGCCGTGCCCGATTACATGACCGATGAGGAAGTGGCACTGTCGCACTCGACACCCGGGTGCCAGATGCCCAAGGAACAGTAACTGCCAGCCTCTCAATCCGGCTGCAATCCAACCGATCCGCGGTGGTGAGGCGTTATGCCTTGTCATCAGCGCTGCCTCACGACAACAACAGCTCAACGCACTGAAAGTTATCCATGACTGACCCTGTTTACACGCCCCCGAAAGTCTGGAAATGGAACAAGGAGATGGGCGGTACCTGGGGCAGCCTGAACCGTCCGGTTGCCGGTTCGACCCACGACCATGAGCTGCCGGTCGGAAAGCATCCGCTGCAACTTTATTCCCTGGCCACGCCCAATGGCGTGAAGGTCACGGTCATGCTGGAGGAACTGCTGGCACTTGGGCATTCGGGTGCCGAATATGACGCACACCTGATCCGGATCAGAAAGGGTGACCAGTTCGGCAGCGGGTTTGTCGAGATAAACCCGAACTCCAAGATTCCTGCCCTGGTGGATCACAGCACACCAACACCCACACGGGTGTTCGAGTCCGGGGCCATCCTGTTGTACCTGGCCGAGAAGTTTGACGCATTTTTGCCCACGGACTTCACCGCGAGAACCGAGTGCCTGTCATGGTTGTTCTGGCAAATGGGCAGCACGCCCTACCTTGGTGGCGGATTTGGCCACTTCTATTCCTATTCGCCCGACAAGTATGAGTACCCGATCGACCGCTACGCCATGGAGGTCAAGCGCCAGCTTGACGTGCTCGACCGGCACCTGGCGGACAAACAGTTCATGTGCGGCGACGATTTCACCATTGCCGACATGGCCATCTGGCCCTGGTACGGCGCGCTTGTGGCCAACAGGGTCTATCAAGCCGCAGAGTTTCTGAGTGCGCATGAGTACACCCATGTCATGCGCTGGAACAACCAGATCGCGGTGCGCCCGGCGGTAAAACGCGGACGGATTGTAAACCGGGTATCAGGCAGGCCGGACCAGCAGTTGCACGAACGCCACGACGCCAGCGACTTTGAAACCAGAACGCAGGACAAGCTGGCGGCGACAGAATAATCACGCCCCCGGTTGCATTTGCCTCGTCTACTTTGACCTGGAGAACCCGCCAAACAGCAGGAAGTAACCACCCGGCACAAAGAACAGCGTCAGCAGTGATGAAAATGCCAGGCCGCCGATCATCAGGGTCGCCATGGGTTCGAACAGTGCACCGCCATTTATCGCCATCGGCATCAGCCCGAGAATGGTGGTCAGAGATGTCAGCAAAATCGGCGTTACCCGTTTTGTCGACGCCTCAACCACGGCCTCCTTCAACGACAGTGTCTCACGCTCTATGTCTATCTGGTCTATCAGCACAATCGCATTGTTGATGATGATACC
Source organism: Anderseniella sp. Alg231-50 (assembly GCF_900149695.1). NCBI lineage: Bacteria > Pseudomonadati > Pseudomonadota > Alphaproteobacteria > Hyphomicrobiales > Parvibaculaceae > Anderseniella > Anderseniella sp. Alg231-50. The sequence continues at coordinate 100,219 of NZ_LT703007.1, forward strand.
GGCCAGCGAAATCATGCCCAGGATGGCAAAGAACGAAAGAGGCTCACCGGTCAGCAGCAGTGCAATCGGGGCGCCGATAACGATCAGCGGAATGGTCATGAAGGTCAACAAGACCCGCCTGATCGAGTTGAACTGGAACATCAGCGCAACCAGCATGATGCCCAATGCCGCCGGCATGCCGCCCAGGAGAAGCTTGTTCACCTTGGACGAATTCTCGGTCTCGCCACCGATGTTGAGTTTGTAATCGTCACCGAGCTTCAACCCGTCAAGGGTCGGCTGCAACAGTGCGACAACTTCATTGGCGGCCAGGGTGTCGCTCTTGCCAAAAATCTTGATGGTGCGCACCTGGTTTTCCCGGCGCAGCTGCGAATACTCCAGCCTTGGCTGGAAAGTCGCGATCTGGTCCAGCGATATCAGGCGCCCACCGGCAGAGATTGACAGATTGGCCAGGTCTTCAAGACTGTCGCGGTAGCCCTCCCCGGCCCGCACCACGATCGGAATCGACTCCGTCCCTTCGCGGTAGGTCGAATAGGTGGTGCCGGAGAAAAACGTGTTCATGATGTTGGAGATATCCTCCGACGTGACACCAAGTTCACGGGCCTTGTCCTGAGCTATGTTGATGATCATCTTGAGGCTCTTGTTGCCCCAGTCGTTCTCATTCTGGACAATGCCGGGTATCTCGGCAAAACCCAGCTCAACCTTCTGGGCCATATCCAGAAGCCGCTCCGCATCGGGCCCGCTGATTTCGATTTCAACAATACCGGATTCACCGCCGCCCATCGACAGCCGCTTGACCTTGAAGCGGCCGGCTGGATGGTTTTCCAGCAGATAGTCCTGCGCCCGCTTCGCCCCGGTGACCGCACCGTCAAATTCGTTGGTGTTCACCAGAATGAAGGCGCTGGCCGGATTGGTGTCGGCCGGGTTCAGGGCAAGATAGAACCTCGGGCCGCCGTCGCCCACGAACACAGTGGTGTTGCGAACCTCCGGATTGGCTTCCTTGTCCAGCAGCCATTTCTCCACCGCCAGCGCTTCCTGCCGGGTGCGGCTGATTGAAGTGCCCTTCGGCATATCCAGGTAGATCAGGTATTCGGCCCGCTCTGCCAATGGAAACATTTCTCTTTTGACACCTGAAAACAGCGTCATGGACCCGACCACGGCGCCATATGTGAGCAGTATGACCAGCGGTGCAAACATCAGGCTCCTGGCCACCGCGGTTCCGTACAGGCGAACCAGAAAACCCTGCTTGCCGGCTGCCTTGTCGGCCTTTTTCCTGGCAAACCAGACGCTCATTGCCGGCAGGATATACATGGCGGTGAGCCAGGACCCCAACAGCATGACGCCGACCACGGCACCGAGCGAAAACGCAAACTCTCCTTCGGTACCTTCCAGGATCAGCATCGGCACGAAGGCCGACACCGTGGTGATGGAAGCAACACCCAATGGCGTGAAGAACTGCTTGCCGGCGGTGAGTGCAGCTTGTTTCGGGTCATCGCCCTCACTTATCCGGCGCTGTATGTCTTCAACAACCACGAGGCCATTGTCGACCAGAAGCCCAAGCGAGATGATCACCGCCGCAATAGATATCTGTTGCAGGTCGATTTCCAGAAACCGCATCCCAGCCAGCGCAAACGTCACCGTGAACGGGACAATGCAGGCAATGATCATGGAGGCCCGCAAACCCAGGAAAATCAGCAGCACCAGCACGACGACAATAAACGTCTGCACAACATTGGACAGCGCGCTGTTGATCGACGCGGTAACGTTGGTTTCCTGGTAGGTGGAGAAGGCATAGGAAATTCCGATTGGCTGCCTTTGCTCAAAGACCGCGACAGAGTCCTGCAACCTCTTGCCGATTTGCTGGATGTCTTCGCTGTCCGACATCTCGACGCTGACCATGATCGCGGGCCGGCCATTGAAGTAAACCGGCTTGGTCGCAGGATCGACATAACCGCGGCGAACCGTCATCAGGTCTTTCAAACGAACAAACCCGCTCAGGCCTTCTACCTTGGTGAGGATATCGCCGACCTCGTCAACCGACCCCAGGTCTCCGTTTGCTTCCAGGATCAAGGTGGTGCCGTTTGCATCAAGCTGGCCTGCCGGGAGAATGACATTCTGCTTCTCCAGATCCTGCAGCACCTGCGGCAACTGGACACCAACCGCGGCCAGTTTGCGGGAGTCGATTTCCAGCCATACGCGTTCTTCCTGAACTCCGAACAGCGAGACTTTGGAGACCCCTTCCACCGTGTACAGATGGGTGCGCAGATCATCTGACGACGACTTGATATCGGCATAGGAGAAGCCTTCTCCGGTAACCGCAATAGTCGAGATTGCCACGTCGCCATAGTTCGTGTTCACGAACGGACCCAGGGTGCCTTCGGGCAATTCCGTCTTAACATCCTCCATACGGTTGCGGATGTCCTGGAACACCGCATCGAGGTCCTGCTTCGACACGCTATCATAGGTTGTCAGCGTGATTACCGTGCTGCCGGTGGTGACCAGGGCATTGATATCCTCGATCTCACCGATCTCCCGCGCCTTGCGTTCGATGGGAACGACGATCAGGTCTTCCATACGATCTGGAGACATGCCCGGGAACTGAGCCGTAATCTGGGCGTTGCGAATTGTAATGGCAGGGTTTTCACGTTTCGGTATCCCGACATAAACGAGCAATCCCTGCACGATCAGGCCGATCATGACGAGAATGGTAAGGCGGGACTTGTTGATGCCAAGAGCGGTAAGCGAATTCATGTTTTGCTCCTGTTACCGCGCGTCAGGAAGCAGTTTGACTTTCTGTCCCTCCCGCAGGAAAGACACCCCGGCAACAGCGACGCGTTCGCCCAGCTTCAGACCCTCGACAATGATAATCGAGTTTTCCCTGACACCACCGACACTGACCTCACGCCGGTGCACGGTGCTCTTGTCCGGATCGAACACGAAAACCGTTGTCTTGCCCGGATCGTCCGGCGCCTTGCCGTTGACCAGTTTCCCGTCAAACGGCAACACCGACAACGGCAGGCTGAAGCCCTGCCCGCTGGGAACCGCAAATTCCATGGCGACTTCAACAGCCATTCCGGCCTTGATCGATGGGTCGGTTTCATCGAGTTTCACAACTACCGGAAATGAAGAAACCGTGTCGGCGCGGGCACCCAGTTCACCAATATGGCCAGCCAGCACCACGGACGGATTGTCGGCCAGGCGCACTACAACCTTCTTGCCCACGACCAACCGGTTCACGATGTCAAAGCTGACCGAAAAACTGGCTTCGAAATCATCCGCCGCATACAGGGTTGCGACTGGTCCGCCCGGCGATACGTTGGTAAAGGACTGCACTTCTACAGAATTCAGTATACCGTCAAACGGCGCAACCAGTGCCGCCTTGGTCAGGTTCTCTTGTGCAGTATCTAGACTGCGTTTGGCCTGTAATACCTGTGATGCTGTTGTGTCGGCTTCGGTTTTGGCTTCGTCAAGCGCGGCTTGCGCAATGACCTTCTTCTTCAGAAGCTCCTGTTTCCGTTTCAGGTTGGTTGCCGCGTTGCGGGCCCGGGATTCGGCTTCCGCGAGAGCAGCCTTTGCTGTTTCCACCTGCAGGTCGAGGGACCTGGGGTCAACCTGGGCAAGCACATCACCCTTTGAAACACGTTGCCCGACATCCAGATTGACTTCCTCCAGCCTGCCGGAAATCTCAAACGACAGCACGGAAGTGGATGATGGCTGCAGCACGCTTGGAAACCGCCGTACTGTGGTCTCCTCGACTTCCTTGATCATCAGCGTCTTCAGCCCGCGCACAGGCGGTTCGATATTTTCAGTAGCCGTATTCTCGTCGCACGCGACCAGGAGCAACATGCAACACAAAACAATTATTGACCGCTTCATTTGAACTGACCCCGGTTTAGCGAAAGAATCCCGTTTCCCAAACTGTCGCACTATCAGTTTTAAATGGCAATTGACTGGCGAGAACACAGGCGAGTGAAATCAGGCCGCCACTACGCCGCGCCAGAGCTGCCCGCCGAAAAGCACTATGAAAGCCAGCCCGGCAGCGAACAGCGCGCGCAGAAACCTCTTGCGCTTCAGTTCACGAAGCTCGGTGACGATAAAAAGTTCCCGCGTGCGTTCGACCGTGGCGTCTGCCTGGCCCAGTTCGTCGAGATAGCTTTTTATTGACGCGTGCCTGCCGGGAGAGAAGTACAACAGTCCGCGAGAGCGGCCATCCAGGGAAGCCAGTTCAGCCGCTGACTTACGGGTCGGATACAGGACAAAGCCGAACAACAAAATGGGTAAGATGACAATTGTCCACCCGACAACAACCAGCAAGATGTCACTGCGCTCCGCCTGTGGCAAAAGTTCACCCAACCCGAAGACGACGCGAAGTGCAAAGATGTAACCGACACCGACAATCTGCGCCTTGGTGTCATAAGCCCTGACGGTCTGCTGCGCCTCCGCCAGCGCCTCCCCGATCAACTTGAAATTGTCAGAAGCAGAGTCCATGGAGCCATGTGCCTGTTCGGTGAGTTCTGAGCGAAAGGGAGATTCTTTTCCTGCGTAGACGGAATTTGGATTAAGGCACAAAATCGGGCTACCTTACAAGCAAGCCCAACAACTGCACGACGCCGGTGGCTTTGAATACCGGACGCTGGACAAGCTGGAAGTACGACAGCAACGCTACCATGGCACGAATTCAGATCACCAACAGCATCTGGCTCTTCGATGATGAGCTGGAGGAAAAGTTCATCCGTTCAAGCGGACCTGGAGGGCAGAATGTCAACAAGGTCTCAACAGCCGTTCAGTTGAGGTTTGACGTCCGCCGGTCGCGCTCCCTGCCGGACCGCGTACGTCAGAAAATTCTCGCCAGCGGTGACAGCCGGCTGACCAATGACGGTGAGCTCATACTGGTTGCCGCACGCCATCGCACGCAGGAGGCCAACCGGCGCGATGCGCTGGAGCGCCTAAAGGAAATCATCACAACCGCCTCCCATGTTCCGCGCAGGCGCATTGCCACGCGACCGACGCTGGGGTCGAAGAAACGCAGGCTGGACGCGAAGACCAAGCGCGGATCCATCAAGAAAAAACGCAGCGGCAAGATTGAGCTGGACTAACGGGTGATCTGAACCGGTTTGCTCTAGTAAGGCATGGCGAACGGCAGGCGTTCCAGAACGACCGAATTGTTCTCCTGCGGGCCGGAACGGTGATGGTCACGCAAGGTGGTTGCGCTGCCAAAATACATGCGCAGACCGCCGAAACCCTGGAACTCATTATACCATGGCCCGCCGGTTTCAAATTCAGACATGCGCGCGCCGGCAAACAATGCCGCATCGGTGCCGAACACCTGGCCTGCCAGATACTCCACCTCGACAGTGGTCGCCCACAGCTCCAGCTCAGGCTGGTTGGTGACGGTCAGCAGCGCATAGTCAAAATCGATCTTGGCGGCAAAGTTTTCGGTCAGATACCAGTTGACGCCGGCATTACCGTACAGGCCGTGCATGTCGTATACCGGACCTTGCAGATCAACATAGCCGACCCGGTTGATGGACGTGACATGGTCATTCCAGAAGTAGTCGGCCCGCACCCCGATGCGGCGCAGATCAGATGATGATTTTGCGGTCGGCGACGAAACCCCTTCAAGGTCACCGATTGCCGCTTCAATTCCGACAATGCCCCAGTTGGGATCGCGCGCATAAAACGCCATCCCCAGATGCCAGTCGGTGGTCTGCTGACCGGACCAGTCGCCGGAAAACCAGTTGTTGGCAATCGACACGTCAGCCTGAAAATCGAACGGGCTGCCATAGGGCCTGATCTGCACGGCGGTTTCGGAAATCGCACTGTGCATGGAAAGGTCGTCGGCACCCGGGGCCGGCGGGATGCCGCGATCGATCCTGGTGAACTGATACTGAGACGCCGTGGTCACCGATACCGACACGGGCTCGGCGCCTGCCGGTCCGGCGAGTGACAAGCCCAACCCCAGGCACAATGCTGCGCACAGCTGCAAGCCGTTTTTCTTCATCTGTTCCTGCTTCCCTCGCAGCAGTTAGTCTGCTGTCGTTGGTTTTGTGGTTCGATCGGCCAGATGGCCGATGGTTGGTTTACTTGTTGCCCGAAGTGCTCATTTTCTCCAGCGTTTCATTGGCCCGCATGGTGACCGCTTCAAAATGGTCCTCAAAATCCGTCATGTTCTTGCGCGGTTCCTTGAAAAAGGAACTTTTTTTCAAAACCCAGCAGAAGAAGTTGTGCAGCATACGGCCACGCCAGCGCATTGGCCGGTCGACGTGAACAATCAGGTTCACCCGCTCTTCATCCGACTTGTTCCAGGAATCGTGGAGATAGGTATCGTCGAGGATCACCATCTCACCCTCTTTCCAGTGCAACACGTCATTGTCCACCCGAATGGCAATGTTGTCCCTGTCTTCGGGCACGATGAGCGGCAAGTGGCAGGTCAATATGCCCTTGGTCACGCCCTTGTGCGCCTTGATGTGAGACTGCGGGCCCAGAATCGAAAACCAAGCCGTCTGCATGCCTGGAATTTTCGCCAGCATTTCCGCAGTGACAGGAGCCTTGGCGCAATTCTTGTTCAGCCGGTTACGGAAACCGAACAACATGAACATCTTCCAGTCGCGAGTGTTCTTGAAGGTGCGCTGATCACTCGACAATTCATGCCATTGCGGCAGATGCTCGCGATGTTGAAGGATGCCCCTGACCTCTTCACGTATCTTGTCGGTATTGTCGATGAGATACTTGAATTCGGGAATATGGTGCCAGTCTATATAGGGTGTAGTCGGGATCGCAGACTGGGCCGCAAGGAAAGTGCCCAGCCGGCGGCTGAACTTCTCGCCATAGCGAACGAATTTCTTCTGCATCGACGCGCGGAAGCTGCCCACTTCGCTTCCGGATCTCTTCATTGAACTTTCATTCATGAAAACACACCCTCAACAGACAACTATCCAAGGTGCTCCCCGAAGGCACCAATGTGTCAAAAATCAGCCTAATGAGCGAAATTACTAACATAACCAAAGGTAATTAGCGACACAAAATCGGCACAGTTGATAAATTCGGGCCGGCTGCCGATGCCATGTATGACGGCGCCTCAGGGAGATTGTCAGGGAAAAGACCAGTTAGTCCAAACAGAGCCGGATTATCGAAATGCCGCGCTACTGCCAGACGCCGGTCCTGACCAGTTTTGGTGATTGCTCTATCAGGGCGCCCGCCAATGACAGCACGCAGCGGGCGTGAACCATCACGTCCACCTGCACATCCACCAGCCGCTGCGCACCATCAAAACCTTCCAGGCGCTCGCCGTCCCAGACGATCCGGGCAGTCCCGGTCAGCGACAACAGGTCTCCGGTTTCAAAGTCTGGAAACACCATACCGACACGTCCGTCATCGGCGATGTTGCCCAGTGTATTGAACAGCCTGTTGCCGGAAAAATCCGGGAATGTCAGCGTGTTACCCGTAGCGACGTGGACGAAGCCGGGCCGGCCACCACGGTGGGATACATCAATACCCGAACTCGGCCGGGTCGAAAATTCACTGGTGCGCGACGAGATGTAAAATGTATCTGCCTGTCTGATGAGATCAACAGCTTCACCGGTGAGGGTTTCGCTGCGCCGAACTTCACCGGCACTGCCTGCCGAGCCTGCCCCACGCGGCTCGACTGACCGTGTCTGAATATATTGCGGACAATTGCCGAAGCTCTGCTCCACGTGCACCGCGAAACCGTCTGCGCCGGCGTCCGCGACAACTCCGTTCATCCGGTTGCGGCGCCGGGTCGGAAGCTCGATGCCCAGCAACCCGACTTTATCACCCGATTTCACCTGTAGCCCAAGCTCCTGCGCCAGCAGCGGCGCAGAAGCGATTCGCAGGGTTGTGTCGTCCGGCGATCTGATAAACCCGGGTTCACCGACACACAGCGTACTCCAGGGCCTGCCGTGCTCGTCAGTCATGCCAACCACCGCAAACGGCAGCATCTCGAAGAATGTTCGATGCTGGTCCGGCATGAACGGCCGAATCATCTGGCTCAGACGCTCCGCCATATCGCGCACGCCGGCCTGTTGCTGAACGGCGATCTCGCCTCCATGGTACACATTGTCAGTTGTCATTGAGCCTGCCCCTCAAGCTGCTTCCGGCTCGGGCGAGCGTACCATGCCGACAAAACCGGGATGGGCTTCAATGCGGGCAAGCCAGGCGCTGATGGCAGGGTATGCTGCCAGGCTCACGCCACCTTCCGGCACATGCGATATGTAGGTGTAACACGCCACGTCCGCGACGCTGATCGTGCCGCCGGCCAGGAAGTCGTTTACCTGAAGGTGCGGCTCCATGGTCGCAAACAGGTTTTCAGTCTTGGTTTTCGCCACTTCATAGTCGAGCGGCATACCGAACAGTTTGGCCAGGCGCGCCGAATTGGGGCCCGCAAACACTTCATTGGAGGCGACAGAAAGCCAGCGCTGAACCTGGGCTGCAGCAAGCGGGTCTTCCGGCAACCACTCACCGCCACCGTACTTTTTAGCCAGATAGACCAGGATTGCGTTTGAATCCGAGACAACGTCACCATTGTCGTCAATCACCGGAATCTGGCCAAACAGGTTGAGTTTGAGAAAGTCAGGCTTCTTGTGGGCTCCATTCATCAGGTCCACGTCGATCTTTTCATAGGGAATGTCCAGAAACGCCAGCATGAGTTCGGCGCGATGGGCATGGCCGGACACGGGCAGACCGTAGAGTTTGACCGGATTGTTGCTGTCGGGAAAATGCTTGTTCATGATAACTTCCTCTGTTGGTGGTGTTGATTATGGCGCAGCCGAATGTCGCTACAGTCCGAGGTCGGACAGGTCCGGATGATCATCAGGCCGGCGGCCCTGCGGCCATCTGAATTTTCTGTCGTTGGCGGCTATCGGCAGGTCGTTGATGCTGGCGTGGCGAACCTGCATCAGTCCGTCTGCATCGAACTCCCAGTTTTCATTGCCGTAAGACCGAAACCAGTTGCCGCTGTCATCATGCCATTCATAGGCAAACCTCACGGCAATGCGATTGCCGGCAAAAGTCCACAGTTCCTTGATCAGGCGATACTGGTTTTCACGTTTCCACTTGGCGGTCAGGAACGCCTCGACCTCGTCGCGCCCGTTGATAAAGTCGGACCGGTTACGCCACCGGGTATTCGGTGTGTAGGCAAGCGCCACTTTGGCCGGATCGCGTGAATTCCAACCGTCCTCTGCCGCCCGGACTTTCTGGAGTGCTGTTGCTTCGGTAAATGGCGGAAGCGGCGGGCGGTTCATGGGTGCATCCTTTTCCTGAAACGATGAAAGACGGGTATCCTGCGAGGTGTGCTGGAGCATCGGCAGAGGTTTATTTACCGATCTGTACAGTTTGAATTCACCATAGACTCCCCAAGCATCTACGCAAGAGGCAAAAACACACAAACATGTGAGCAACAACGCCAAATTTTGAGCGATTACGGTAGCAGGCAGGCATTTTCAGCAAGTTGGCTAGACATTTTTCACATTTTTAGTGTACTGATCAGTCAATTCTGGAGGCATCATATGCGACCATCGAAGCGCGACGAGCTGGTTCACAAGGCCCTGCAGGCGTTTTACCGCAACGGTTTTCACGCAACCGGCATGGACATGCTGGCGGCGGAAACCGGGATATCCAAAACGTCCATGTACAAGCATTTTCGCTCCAAGGAGGACCTTATCCTGGCGGTACTGCGCCTGCGTGACGACATCTTCCGTAACCGGGTCTACCGCCGCATCGAGGAACTTGCCGACAATCCGCGTGACCAGCTGATCGCCATGTTCGACGAATTGCAGGAATGGTTCGATGACCCGGACTTCCGCGGATGTATGTTTATCAAGGCATCGTCTGAATACCAGGATCGCGACCACCCGATCCACAAGCAGTCGGCCGACCATAAGCGCATGCTGGAAACCCACTTCGCAAACCTCGCCAAGGCCGCTGGGTTGGCGCACCCCGATCAGCTGGCAAGGCAACTGCTGCTATTGGCCGAAGGCGCAATCGTCACAGCCCACATGAAGCATACCGAAAGCCCGGCACAGGACGCAAAGCAGGCAGCACTGGCACTTGTATCTGTGCACGAAGCCCCGTCATAAGTTTCCACCCCAATGTCATGGCATCGCGGCTCAGGCCGCCTTGGCCTGCACCAGTTCCCGGTCCAGCGTAACGGTCAGACCATCCAGCTCGGTTGAATAGATCAACTGGCACGACAGCCGCGAACTGTCCGACACGGTCGGCACCTCATCCAGCATGGCGTCCTCGTCATCGCGCGGTTCATGCAATTTTCCCTGCCAGTCACCGTCGACATAGACGTGACACGTGGCGCACGCACAGGCACCGCCACACAGGCCCTCCATGGGCAGGCCGTGCTCGCGGATGATTTCCATCACCCGCCAGCCTTCGACCGCTTCCAGCTCGTGCGCCCTGCCCTCGTGGTCGATCACATTGATCACGCCCATAGTCTTCAAACTCCGTTTTGTTGTGTGCGCACCAACTGTCCGTCGGCGCCTAGATGAATGCCGCATTCGGTCTTGTCCCGCCCGGCCCAGCGTCCGGCTCTCGGATCATCCGCCGAGCCGCCGGCCTTGGTGCAGTCGGCGCAACCGATTGAAAAATACCCCTGCTCGACCAGCGGATGGGTCGGCAGGTCGTGCTGTTTGAGGTAGCCGGCAATGGCCTGAGCGTCATAGCCTGCCAGCGGTTCGCCCTTCACCCTGCCCCTGCCGTCACGGCTGACAGAGACGAGACTGTCGCGGCCTTCACCGTGATAGCGCTTGCGCCCGGACAACACCGCATCGAAACCCTCAAGGGCGTGCTCCAGCGGGCGCACCTTGCGGATGTCGCAGCAGGCGTCCGGATCAGTGCCAGACAGGGTGCCATGCGGATCCAGCAGTGCGACATCGCCAGTGTGAGGCCTGATGATGCGGACATCCTTCAGACCCAAAAGATCGATGATCTTCGAGCGATAGTAGCCTGTCTGCCAGAAGTGCTTGCCGGTATCCAGGAAGATCACCGGTATCGCCTGATCGACACAGGCGACCATGTGCAGAAGCACAACGGAATCCGCGCCGAACGACGACACCAGCGCCAGCCGGTCGCCAAACTCCCGGTGCAGCGACGTGACAAGAACATCGCCTTCCAACCCGTGATGACGGGCAAGATCATGGTCATTGGTCATGGCTTTAAACCGTTTTTGTGAGCTATCCGTAGTGAGGCTGATCCCGCCGGACGCCCGCTTCAGCGAAAGGGCGCGTAGCCAGGCCTCCCGTTGCATAATCGCGCTGATAGGTTGCCGGCACCGTATCGGCATGGCGGACCCATTCTTCCAGCGCGAACCGGTCAGACACCTCGAAACTGTCGACGCCCGACTGCAGCAGGAACCCGTACTGGTCCGGCAGGAAGCTGCCGCGGGCGCGGATGGTGGCGCTGAAATGGTCGGTATGGCGAATGCTGCGGGCCTGCGAAAATGCCCGGCCGTCGGCAAAGCCGGGGAAGTTCAGCGTGACAATGTCGAGCCGGGCCAGATGCGGGGTGAGTTGGTCTACATCGACATCATTGGGCACGTCGACACCGAGACCGCGATGGTCGGCGGGCCAGTCGGCCAGCACCTCTTCAAGGCGGGCCAGCGGCACAATGATCATGCTGCGGTCCGTGGCACTGTCACCATCCTGCAGGTGGGTCCAGGCATCATCAACGAATGTGTTGTTTTCAATTACCGGCATAAAGAGCCTCCTTGAAAGGGGCCGCGCCGAGGCGGCGGTAGGTGTGCAGGAATTCTTCGCCCTGCTCACGCACGTTCAGATAGGTATCGACGACGGTTTCAACCGCGCCGGCAATGTCATCAGCCCCGAAGCCGGGACCAAGGATCTTGCCGATAGATGCATTTTCAGCAGACGAGCCACCGAGCGTGATCTGGTAGAATTCCTTGCCCTTCTTGTCGACGCCGAGAATGCCGATATGGCCGACATGGTGATGGCCGCAGGCATTGATGCAGCCCGATATATTCAGCTTCAGCGGCCCGACATCATGCTGCTTCTTGATGTCGGCGAAGCGGGTTGAAATCTCCTGCGCAACCGGAATCGAGCGGGCAGTCGCCAGCGCGCAGTAATCCAGACCGGGACAGGAGATGATATCGCCGATGAGGCCGATATTGGCTTCCGCCAGACCCTGTTCTTTCAACTTTTCCCAGACCTCGATCAGATCCCTGGTCCGCACATGCGGCATGGTCAGGTTCTGCGCATGGGTGACGCGAACCTCGCCGAAGGAATATTCATCGGCAAGGCTTGCGACAGCGCGCATCTGGCCGGACGTGGCATCACCGGGAATACCGCCGGTCGGCTTGAAAGAGGCATTGACTATGGTGTAGCCCGGCACCTTGTGGGCCGCCGTGTTGGCTGAAAGCCACTGCCGGAAGTCGCGATCGGCCAGTTTCTTTTCCTCGATCTCGGGCACGAAGGCGGCAAGGGTTTCCCACGCCGGCGGTGCGAAGTATGACGAAATACGCGCCAGTTCACGCGCGTCGACCTCGACGGTCTCCTTCGGCGCCTCGGCAAACTCCTTTTCCACGGCGGCGGAAAATGCTTCCGCACCCATTTCGTGGACCAGTATCTTGATGCGCGCCTTGTATTTGTTGTCGCGCCGGCCAATCAGGTTGTAGACCCGCATGACGGCGGTCAGGTACGGCAGCAGGTCGGCTTCAGCCAGCCAGTCGCGCACGGTTACGGCAACCATGGGGGTGCGCCCCTGCCCGCCGCCGACCAGCACTTCCCAGCCACGCTCACCCTTTTCATTCAGGTGCATGCGCAGGCCGATATCATGAACCCGGACAGCGGCCCGGTCGTTGGGCGACCCGGTCACGGCGATCTTGAACTTGCGCGGCAGGTAGGTGAACTCGGGATGCAGGCTCGACCACTGACGGATCAGCTCACACACCGGGCGCGGGTCGGCCAGTTCATCGGCAGCCGCACCGGCATAGGCGTCGGTGGTTGTATTGCGGATGCAGTTGCCGGACGTCTGGATGGCGTGCATCTCGACACCAGCCAGCCTGTCCAGGATGTCGGCGGTTTCCTCCAGCTTTATCCAGTTGTACTGAATGTTCTGGCGCGTGGTCCAGTGGCCATAGCCGCGGTCGTACTTGTCGGCGATATCGGCCAGCACATTGAGCTGGCGCGACGACATGGTGCCGTACGGCACGGCGACGCGCAGCATGTAGGCGTGAAGCTGGTGATACAGGCCGTTCATCAGCCGCATGGGCTTGAACTCGTCCTCGGTGATGGTGCCGTCGAGACGGCGCGCCACCTGGTCGCGGAACTGCGCGACACGGGCATCGACGAAGTTGCGGTCAAACTCGTCATAGCGGTACATGTTGGGTTCTGGCGTCACGTGCACGTTCATTGGTCCACTACCTCGCTTGTCGAAAATCCTTGCGCCACCTGTGCCAGGTCGGCGCGCACTGTCGGGCCCAGCGCCCGGATGCGCTCGCGGATGTGTACCGGGCGCACGGCACCGCCTTCACGCGACACCTCAACCAGGTAGGCACCCATGACGATGTTGGCGTTCTCATCCTTCTGCGCTTCGCCGAGAGCCACGAAACCGGTGTCCTCGCACTTCAGCACGGCTGCGCCGTCAATGCCGCGCACCCATTTTTCATCAGCAGTGCGAAACACCGTGTCACCGGACAAGACTTCGTTGGCGGTCACCACGTATTCACTGCAGTCTTCGGTTACATCGTTCATGACGCGATCCTTTCTTCTGCTGCGGCCTGCGTTTCAATCTGTGCGTCCAGAACATCGGAACGCGCCGGGTCGAGGCCGACATAGATGATGGCCGGACCCTTGATGGCACCCAGAGCCAGTGTTCTGGTCAGCGTGGCGATGGTCCCCACCGCCGTCTTCTGGTCTGGCCGGGTGCCGTTCTCGACCACCACGACGGGTGTGTCTTCGGCAATACCGGCACCCAACAGTTTGCGCTGGATGTGGCCTGCCTGGCGCACGCCCATATAGATGGAGAACGCAGCGCCGGGTTTGGCCAGCGCGGCCCAGTCATGATCCGCCGCGCCATCTCCGGCGGTGCCGGTCATCACGGTGAAGCTGCGGTTTTCACCGCGCCAGGTCAGCGGCAGGCGGATTTCAGCGGCACAGGCCACGGCTGCGGTGATGCCCGGCACCACGTCGACAGGAATACCGGCTGCAACGAGAGCCGCCTGTTCTTCGCCGCCACGGCCGAACACATACGGATCGCCACCTTTCAGGCGCACCACGCGTTTTCCGGCGCTGGCATGTTCTATGAGAATGTCGTTGATGCGGGTCTGGCTGACCGACAGTTTGCCGGGCGCCTTGCCGACATCAATGCGTTCGGCATCACGGCGGGCATATTCCAGCACCCCGGGACCGACGAGACGGTCATAGACGATCACGTCGGCATCAAGCAGGCGGCGCTGCGCCTTCAGGGTCAAAAGGTCGGCGTCGCCGGGACCGGCACCCACAAGAGATACGGAACCGGTTGTTTCGCGTTTATCTCCCGACAGTGCGTCATCCACGGACTGTTCGAAACCGGCTTCAGGATCACGGTCGAACGCGGAACGGATGTCGCCAAAGAAGAACGAGCGCCAGAAATCACGGCGCGGGCTGCCCTTGTCCAGTGCCCGGGCCACACGTGGCCGCAAAGCGGAGGCCTTGTCGACCAGCGATCCGATGGACGGCGGCAGCATGGCTTCCAGGTGGGCCTTGATGCCCTGTCCCAGAACCGGGGCTGCACCTTCGGTGCCGATGGCAATGGTGAGTGATCCGCGGTCCACGATGGACGGCGTCAGGAACGAGCACTTGTCCTGCTTGTCGACCACATTGATCTGGATGTTACGCTCGGTCGCTGCGGCGTGAACCAATGCCTCGTCAGCCTCGTCCAGACCGCAGGCAAACACCAGCGCCGCGCCATGCAGGTCGTCAGCATCGAAGTCGCGCGATATAAGGCAGGCACCGGCAGCATCGATCTCGGTGGAAAGCTCCCGCTCGGCAAACGGCGTAATGACCACAATCCGCGCCGGCGTCTTGGCCATCAGGCGCAGCTTCTGCGCAGCCTCGGCCCCGCCGCCGACAATGACGACGGTCTTTGCTTCAAGGTCCAGAAACACAGGATAGTAGCGCATGGTCAGGTCACTCCAGTCCGTTCGTTAAAACGATCAATTGGAATGACATATAGAACTGTTCGTTAAAAAGAACAAGTCGTTCTTTTACGACAATGAGGTGGCGGCACTCGGATGTGAGGGAAAGCGGGCCGGCTCTAAGTCAACAGACTGCACACCCAGACATCGCATCAACCGCAGGTTGTCTGGTCATATTTTCAGGCTCTAATAGTTGTTTTTCCTAACCCTATTAATGTGATTATTTAATGACGCCTGCCGATTATTCTCAAATTGGCGATCTATTTCTACAAAACAGAACCAATACTGATTTTCCCACTTGACGACAGGCGGCGTAACGTTAACCATTTGCCCCAGCACTTAACTGGGGAGTGAGCGTTGCACATGATTACTGTCTGCGAGAAACCACCGCCTGCTGCGTAAAACACAGTTGATACGCAGGCATGTGATCTGAATGCAGTCGTTTTCCAACATCCGTTTTCTGCTTCAATTTTCGTGCTGTGACGCATTGCAGTCTCACAAGCATGGAGGTTGGCAAATGCTCGAGAGGTCAATTTAGACTTTAGGGACGGTAGTAAGTTTCCCCAACAAAGCAGCGGAGAGGGAAGACCAATGACATTTCAGTTTTCAGATGCGCAAATTGCCGAGATTGACTTGCTTGCTGCGGGAAATGGCAACCCGCCATACAACTTTCCATCGCGGCCCAACTCGGGCGCTTATGATTATATTCTGCACCTGATATCTCAAGGCTCTGATCCCGCAAACGGGCCTGCCGGGGGTGTTGATAATGGTATCTGGAGCTGGTTCTTGGCTGCCGTACAGGCCAATCGTGGTGAGGGAGCGTTCGGTGTATTCATTCGAGAGTATACATCTGAACAAAGTTACATAAGGACCGGCATTACGGTCTCTCAAGAAGATATGAATGGAGCTTCAGATGGGATTGCGAACGACGTATTTAACTTCATTAGGGACAATAAGCGTCTGCCGGACCAGCAGGAAATGGGAGATCTGGATATAAAAGCGGTCGCCAGAGAGTTGCCAAATGTTGGCAACGCCGGTTGGTCGGGCAATATTCTGTTTCCGGCTCTAGGGTCGCCTCAGTTCTTCAATAATGTGATCACCGATGCATCAGACGGTTATGACTTCTTCGCGATGATCCGTTCTGCAACTCATGCTTTATCGGCCGCAACAGGGTCTCCCGTTACGGACATTGTTGAAGGTCTGCAGGTGCTTTGGGGCGTCTCCTTTGGAAATTCCAGCACCATTGAAATCAGTAATCTGCAAGCTGTAGCAGAGAGCGCGACTACGTTTTTCCGGAACCTCTATGGTGAAGAGCTTGTTACGCCTGTCTTCGTAGGCAATATTCTCAGTTCCGCCGTACTGACCTTTGCAAACAGTTTCCTTTTTTCTGACATTGTCCTTGGACGTTCGGGCGCGGATACCCTGCAAGCAACAACTAGAGACAATCTTATTCATGCCGGCGCGGGTAATGATCTTATCATAGCATCTGATGCATCACTTTTTGAGAATCCGTTCTTCGATTCTGATCTGATTGATGGAGGAACTGACTACGATACCGTTTCCTATGCGAATGCTGACCCTATTCAAGTCATCTTCTATGCCAAAGATTCAATCGCTAATTTTGTTGCGGAGATCGACAAGAGTTGGACGCCAGGCGCCGATTATCTTTACAATATTGAGAAAATAGTCGGCTCTTCCTCATCGACTTCACCTGATACCCTCGACTTCTCGAATTCTGAAGCATCGATTCATTACGGCCAGGATTTGAGTACGGGCAAGTATTATTTTTATGGCGATCATGAATTTTCGCTGTATCAAAACAATACCATCTTAGGACTGGACCTTGGCACTGTTGTGAAGCAGGGTAAGGGGTTTCTTGATCCCCAGGTTGAGCTCGAGAGCTTCGAAAATATCATCGGCTCCGGTGGTGCAGATGTGATTTCGGTTGCGTCGACAGGGAGTGAGAATGCCGGTGGGGACCCGATGGCGGCCCTTATGGCCGCTGCGAATTCGTCAGGTGACGCCGGCGCAAGCCTTCTGACCGGGCCCGCCACATACACGGTCGACGGCGGTGACGGCGATGACATCATCCGCGCCGGCAAGACACAGGCAATACTTAAGGGCGGCGAAGGAAACGACACCATCTACACTTCCGGTGCCGTCAACGAGGTCTACGGCGGCGGCGGACACGATCACTTCGAACTGGGACCGAATACTCGAGTAGAAGATGCGACGGACCAGGACACAATCGACTTCGGCGCTTTCTCCCTGACCGGCGGCGTCAGCTTTTCCTGGCAGGAAAGCGGTTACTCATACTGGCAGCCTTTCTCGGCAATTCTGATGGGATTCCCGACACTTGCCAGCAAATTTACCGAGTTCTGGTCGCTCTTTGCGCTCGATGTGAAATTCATGAGCTGGATGCGCTATGGCATGAGCGAGGATGGCTATCTGGTCGCTGAGATGGGCCAGGGCAAAGGCGGGTTTATCGGTGTCGCAGACTATGAGATGAATCTTGACACCGGCCTCGGCACCGGCCTGATCACCGTCTTTTCGGTAGACTATCGCGAGGCGGACGGCTCCAGCCGCGGATTCAAGGGCTTCATCGATCTTGCCCTGCAGCAAGGCTTCGGGGTGCGCGCCGGAAACTTCGACCCGCTGGTGATTGACCTGGACAAGGACGGGCTTGACCTGACCCGGCAGAACCAGCGCGATGTCTATTTCGACCTGGACGCCGACGGATTCGGCGAACGCACCGGCTGGGTGCGTGAAGACGACGGTCTGCTGGCAATCGACCTCAATGGCGATGGCCAGATCAACGATATCGGTGAACTGTTCGGTGATGCGGAAACCTCCGGCCTCACCGCCCTGGCGGCCTATGACAGCAATGGTGACGGCGTGATCGATGCGCTTGATGCCCAGTTCGCCGACCTGCTGATCTGGCAGGACCTCAACCAGAACGGGGTAGTCGATGCAGGTGAGCTGAACGATCTGACCATGCACGGTATCGTGGCGATTTCCCTGACCGGACGTGATCCGGAGGTAACCCTGTCCGGCGGCAATGAAATACGCGAAGTGGCCGACGTCACCTTTGCCGACGGCAGCACCTCGATTGCCGGAGACGTATGGTTCGATGCCAACCAGGTGGACAGCAAGTACCTCGGCGACGTCACCATTTCCGCTGCCGCCCTGGCGCTGCCCAGCATTCGCGGCTTCGGCAACATCAAGGACCTGCGCACCGAGATGACACTGACCGCCACGCTGCTGACGCTGGTGGACGACTTTACCCTGCTGGCAGGTTCGCTTGACTGGCAATCCTACCGAAGCGATGTGGAAAGCATCCTGTATGAATGGGCCGGAGTGACGGCTGAAACAGCAACGCCGCTGGGAAGCGAAGGGTTTGACCTGCGCAAACTGGCATACCTGGAAACCGCAGCCGACATGGAACTGGCACCGCGCGACATCGTCACCGGTGACATTCTGGATACCAATGTCGGCGAACTGCAATTGGTGTGGGAAGAAGCTGTTGCCACGCAAACCGCGCGCCTGCTGTTCCAGGCACAGTATGCCGGATACCTCAGCGGTATCACCTATAACCTGGACAAGGACATCTTCGAGGCCGACAATACCAATGCGCTGGCCGACACGTTCCTGACCTTCTTTGCTGCCCTGCCCATTGATGCCGCACAGGCGCTGACAGCCTGGCAGGATGATTTCGCCCCTGCCCTGGCCGCTGCCATCTCTATCATGGACCGCTCGGACGGCATCGACATGCGCACCGACTTTGTCATCGGCCAACTGGTGCGCGCCCATGACAGCACAGATGCATTGACCCTGGCAGAGCTGGTCGGTGGACTGGGCTATGACAACATTCATCTGGACGGCGCCTTCAACCGCACCGAGGATGGCGGTGTGCACGTTTATGTCGGCACATCGGCAGATGAAACCTACACCGGCGGCAATGGCCAGGACGCCTACATCTTTGAACAGGGCAGCATAGGCCACGACACCATCATCGATGCCGAACCCGGCGCCACCCCGTGGGGCGACCGGTTGCGACTGGTCGACCTCAACCCGGAAGACGTAACTTTGGCGCGCAATGGCGTTGACCTGGTAGTAACGGTCACCGCAACGGGTGAAACCATCACCGTGCAAAACCAGTACACCACGCCGGACTTTGCCCAGTCCGGCCGTCAGGTTTCAGCCAACTGGGGAATTGAAGACATCCAGTTTGCCGACGGCAGCATTTTTGAGGCTGTCGAAATCGGCGAAGCCGTTGGCCGCGGTGTGGATGGCCAGGATGACATCCTGGACGGCACGGCGTTCGATGACCAGCTCAACGGCGGCACCGGTAACGACACCCTGCGCGGCGGCGACGGCGGCGACATGTACGTGTTCGGCCTCGGCAGCGGTCACGACATCATCGAAGACCAGATGCTCAATCCGTTCAACGACCGCCAGGACTTGCTGGTGCTCACCGACGGCCTGTCGCTGGACGACATGCAGTTCACCCGCATCGCGGACAGCGATGACCTGACCATTACCTTCACGACGCCGGGAGCGGAGAACGATTCACTGACGCTGGTCGGCCAGTTTGCCTACTCAACCTACGGCTATGACAATGAATATGCGCTCGATCAGCGGATCGAGGCCTTTGCATCCAACCAGGATGCCCCGGTCGACTGGGGTACTGTGCAACAATGGGTGATCGAAGACTACACGACCTCCGGCGATGATTTGATATACGGCTACGGAACCGGAGACCTGTTCAGCGCCAGCGCCGGCAATGACTGGATGTCGGGCGGAGACAGTGGGGACATATACCAGTTCGGATACGGGTCCGGCCACGACACGATCGAGGACAATCAGCTTTATCAGGAGATATTGCTGAATATCCTGCCAGGCAGTCAGGCCCTTGGCAGCGATGACTATCTCGCCTTCGGCGCAGGCATCACGGCTGCCGATGTCACCTTCAGTGGCGTCGAAGGTACCCGCGACCTGCTGATCTCGATAGACGACGACCCGAACGTTGCGGGTGCGTCCGACACAATACTGATTACCGATCAGTTCAACGGTCTGCGGATCGACCTGTTCAGCCTGTTCGGTATCGCGTGGTTTGATCGTGTGGAACAGTTTGTCTTCAGTGACGGGACGGTGCTCACCTGGGAAGATGTTCTGGATATCGTCACCACCGGTGATGCGAATGACAACAGCCTTGTCGGCGACCATCGTGCCGACACGCTGATCGGCAATGGCGGCAATGATTACCTGTCGGGCGGTGATGACGGTGACACCTACGTCTACAACCTGGGTGACGGCAACGACGTCATCGAAGACAACCAGTACGACGTCATCACCACAGCAGCAGACAAGCTGCAGTTCGGTGCCGGCATCACGTCGAGTGACGTGAGCTTCAGCTTCGGTGCGACCGACAATGACGTGCTGGTCAGCCTGAGTGACGGTTCCACCATCACCCTCACCAACCAGTTGCTCGGATACAACAGCTATATCTTCGACATTATCTGGTCTGACCGCATCGAAACGCTCGAGTTTACCGATGCGCAGGGACAGGTTGTCGACAGCATCGGCTGGGATGCCATCATGACCACCCTGGTGACCCAGCAGCAGACCGCGGGCGACGATACGATCTACGGTATCGACAGCCAGTATGACACCTGGAGTGATGTGATCGACGCAGGCGAAGGCAACGACACCGTCTTTGGCCGCGGCGGACACGACACGATTGACGGCGGAGCCGGCAATGACACAATCGATGGCGGTTGGGGCGACGACACCTACATATTCAATCCCGGCGACGGCATAGACACCATCCAGGACACAGGATCCGGCCTGGACAGGAACGACAAGCTGGTCATTGGCTATAATGTGGCCGATGTCATAGTCACGCGTCCTGCGGGCACCAACGACATCGTTTTGACCTTTGCAGGGTCGACCGATCAGATCACCATCATCAACGCGCTTAGCGGCAAAACCTTCAGCGCTATCGAGACCTACGAGTTTCTTGATGCAACCTGGACACCTGTCAGCATCGCGCAAAGCCTGGTGGACGGCCAGATTACCGAAGGCGCCGATATCATCACCGGGTCAGGCATCATCAACGGACTTGGCGGCAACGACCTGATCTGGGGCGAAGGCCTGGCGGACACACTGTCCGGCGGATTGGGAGATGATTTCCTCGACGGCGGGGCTGGTAATGACACCTACTTGTACAGCGCAGGTGACGGTCACGACACAATCCACGATTTTGGCAATGGAATCGATACCGGCGACCTGCTGCAGATTACCGGGTATACCAGAGCGCAGACAACCATCGAGATCATAGACGGATTGACCCAGATTGACCTCGTGTTCACCGGAACAGGCGACCGGATTTCGCTGATTGACCCGCTTGCCTCGGTCCCATCCTTCAGAGGCATCAACCTGATCGAGTTTGTCGACGAAGGTGTAACCTGGGATACAGCCGATCTCAGTGCCCTGGTCGTGGCGGCCCAGGCTACATCGGGCGATGACCAGATAACCGGTTCCAGTGTCGCCGACATCATTGACGGCGGTGCCGGCGATGACGACATTACCGGCGGCGACGGACAAGATGATATCAGCGGCGGTGCCGGCAATGACCGGCTGGACGGCGGCACCAATAATGATACCTACCGGTTTGGACAGGGCGATGGCCAGGATACCATCACCGAGACCGGCAACGGGCTCGACCATGCAGATAAACTGATTATTTCCGACTATCTCAGCACCCAGACCATCGCCCAGAGAGTTGCAGGAACGGAAAACATCCTGCTGACGTTTGCAGGTTCGACAGACAGCATTACCCTGGTACGTGGGTTGACCGGCAATTACCTGAACCAGATCGAGAGTTACGAGTTCGAGGCCGACGGCACGCTCTGGACCACGTCAGATATGGCCGCCCAGATCCTGCTGCGGGAAGTCACCTCAGGTGACGATGACCTGCAAGGCTTTGATACTGCTGACATCATTTCTGCAGGTGCCGGCAATGACAGCGTCCATGGCCATGGCGGTGCAGATGTATTGTCCGGCGATGTCGGAGACGACTTCATCGACGGCGGCGAAGGAAATGACACTTACCTTTACAATATCGGCGACGGCCACGACACCATCCATGATCAGGGCAACGGCCTGGATACCGCCGATATCCTGAAGATCGGTGGTTATACCAGGGCGCAGACCAGTATCGAGATCGTCGACGGCATGAACCAGATTGACCTGGTCTTCACGCTCGATGGTGACCGGATATCGTTGATCAACCCGCTTGGTTCTTTCGCCTTTGCCAGAGGCATAAACCGGATCGAATTCGTTGATGAAGGCGTAATCTGGGAACTGGCCGATATCAGCGCAGCGGTGATGGCGGTACAGTCCACGTCGGGCGAGGATGTGATTACCGGCTCGGACGTCGATGACATCATCACCGGCGGCCTGGGCAATGACACCATCGATGGCGGCAAGGGTGACGATACCTACATCTACAATGCAGGCGACGGCCACGACACCATCCATGACTTCGGCGACGGCCTGGACTATGCCGATATTCTGAAGATCAGCGGCTATACACGTGCGCAAACGACGGTCGAGATCATCAACGGCATGAACCAGATCGACCTGGTGTTCACGGGAACGGGAGACCGGATTTCGCTGATCGACCCGCTTGCATCAAGCAAATCCTTCAGGGGCATCAACCTGATCGAGTTTGTCGACGAAGGAGTGACATGGGATACAACCGGTCTCAGCGCTGCCGTCATGGCGGTACAGTCCACGTCCGGCGATGACGTGATTGCGGGCTCGGATGTCGATGACATCATCACCGGCGGCCTCGGCAATGATACTATCGATGGCGGCAAGGGTGACGATACCTACATCTACAATGCAGGCGACGGCCACGACACCATTGCCGACAATGGCGACGGCCTCAGCAATGATGACCGACTGATCATAAACGGGTATCTGGTCGAAGACGTTATCGTGACGACGGTCGAAGGCACCAATGATGTGGAGCTCACCTTTACCGGCACCACCGACAAGATCACCCTGCTCAACGCGCTTGCAAGCGGCGTTCACCAGACCATCGATTTTTACGAGTTTGTCGATGGTGTCACCACAACCGTCTGGACCAAGCAGGATCTCATCGACGCGCTTGCAGCCAATGGTCCTCCTGTTGATCCTACCGTCACCCATCCAGGTACACCCGGGCTGGACACCATCAATGGATCATCCAGCGACGACGTCATCCAGGGGCTTGGCGGAGACGATACCTTAAAGGGCAAAGCCGGCGAAGATATCTACATATACGCCTCCGGGGACGGTAACGACATCATTGACGAAGGTGCCTACGGGCTCGGTGACATTCTCAGGTTTACCGATCTCAATGCCGCAGATGTACAGTTGTCCCGGGCAGCCAGCACTCTGCTGATCACCGATCTGACCACCGGACAGGTCATTACCGATAAGTGGCACTTCTTCGTGACGCCCAACAACGGCATCGAGACAATCGAGTTCGCGGACGGCTCGTCCATGGATTATGCAACCATCTCCACCAATGCCTGGATACGCGGCACGTCAGGCAACGAAACCCTCACCGGCAGCTCATCGGCTGACACGCTTATCGGTGGCGCAGGTGACGATACGCTGAAAGGCAAGGCTGGCGAGGACGTCTATGTCTACACCTCCGGTGACGGCAACGACATCATTGACGAAGGTGCATATGGGCTTGGCGACATTCTCAGACTTACCGATCTCAACGCCGCAGATGTGCAGTTATCCAGGTCAGGCAGCACTCTGCTGATCACCGATCTGACCACCGGACAGGTCATTACCGACCAGTGGCACTTCTTCGTAACGCCCAACAACGGCATCGAGACAATCGAGTTCGCGGACAGCTCGTCCATGGATTATGCAACCATCGCCGCCAATGCCTGGATACGCGGCACGTCAGGCAACGAAACCCTCACCGGCAGTTCATCGGCCGACACGCTTTCCGGCCTGGCCGGCAACGATACGCTGAAGGGCAAGGCCGGCGACGATGTCTATGTCTACTCATCCGGTGACGGTGATGACATCATTGACGAAGGCGTTTACGCAATCGGTGACATTCTGCGGTTTACCGACCTCAATGCCGTGGACGTGCAATTGTCCAAGTCCGCCAATGACCTGTTCATCACGGACGTGACGACCGGTCAGGTCATCACCGACAAATGGCACTTCTATTCCATCGCAAACTGGGGAATTGAAACCATCGAGTTCGCCGACGGTTCAAGCTGGACCTATGAAACCATCGGCGCGGTGGCCAGAATCGGAACCACGGCCCTGGCTGACACAGCCTCCGGCACCACCGGCGATGATCTGATCATAGGACTTGGCGGCAATGATACGCTGACAGGCCTTGCCGGTGCCGACACCTTCGTGTTTGCCGCCGGTGACGGATCAGACACGATCACCGACTTCAGTGTGGCCGACGCCGACCGGATTGATGTGTCTGCCTACGGCCTTGCATCGAACACCGGCTTTACCGGCTTCAGCTTTGACGGAACCGATACCATTGTCGACTTCAATGGCATCGATCAGGTCACTGTCGCAGGCATCGATCTTACCACACAGCCAAATCCGGATGATGTGTTCATCTTTGTGTAGGCAGGTGCAGGGTGTGAATACGGCACAACACCACCCTCACAGGACGAAATGAGACTATCGCGCGGGTGAGCAAGGAGCTAAACCCAAGACCAGTTTCCTTGAACCCGCACGAGAGCCTGCCCGCCATGTCATTCGTCATACCTGATCCCATCCGCACCACCCTGCCCGTCGCCGGTACCGCCGACACGTTCCCGGTGCGCCGGGTCTACTGCGTTGGCCGCAATTATGCGGCGCATGCCATCGAGATGGGACACGATCCGGACCGGGAAGACCCGTTCTTCTTTCTAAAGTGCCCGGAGAACATCGTCACTGCCAATGGCAGCGGCGAGATTACTTTCCCCTACCCGTCTGCCTCAAACGATGTCCATCACGAGATTGAAATGATCGTAGCGCTCAAATCCGGCGGCAGGGACATCGCGCTGGATGACGCGCTGGGCCATGTCTATGGCTATGGTGCCGGTCTCGACATGACACGCCGCGACCTGCAGGGCGAAATGAAAAAAGCGGGACGTCCGTGGGAGATCGGCAAGGCGTTTGACCACTCAGCCCCCATGACCGGGCTCGTGCCTGTGTCTCAGGCAGGGCATCCGGACGCGGGAGCAGTCAGGCTCAAGGTCAATGGAGAAGTTCGCCAGCAGGGAGACCTGAACCAGATGGTCTGGAAAGTGCCGGAAATGATTTCCTACCTGTCCGGGCTGTTTGAACTGGCGGCAGGAGACCTGATCATGTCGGGCACCCCGTCAGGGGTCGGCCCTGTGGCGCGCGGTGACCTGATGGAAGGTTTTGTGGAAGGGGTCGGCGGGTTTCAGTGCAGGGTTGTCTGAATGGCGGTGGCCAGGTTCGCGCCCCAGCCAAGCGGGTTGATCAGTCCCATTGCCCAGGCTGCATTAATTGCCACTCCGGCAGACAAATCCGCGATAATCACCCATTTACCGACCTTGAACATTTTGTAGAGCATGTCGAAACCGTGCCTTTTTGATACACCATCGCTACGTCCCATTAAGAACTTAGCAAGGCACGGGCCAGTTGGCACTTTATTGGTGGTCGAACAGCTTTACTCAGCACTTCGTGCTTCGCGCCGTTCTCCAACCCTGAACAACCCTTGTGATGAACTCCTCCGAGACACGAAGTGCCGAGGCAAGGCCGACTGGCCGTCGCACGAAGTGCGCCCCCGCGGAGCGCAGCCGTCAGGCTGCTGGCGTGAGCGGAATAAACCCCGACACGAAGTGCCGGGGCAAGGCCGACCGGCCGCCGCACGAAGTGCGCCCCCGCGGAGCGCAGCCGTCAGGCTGCTTGCGTGAGCGAGACAATGTTTCTTCAAACAGCGCCGGTCTCAACACTCCGGCAGGTTCACCGCGAGACCGCCGAGGCTGGTCTCCTTGTATTTCTCCGACATGTCTTCGCCGGTCTGGCGCATGGCTTCGATGCAATTATCCAGTGGCATGAAATGCTGGCCGTCACCATGCAGCGCAAGCGATGCCGCCGACACCGCCTTGATGGCACCCAGGCCGTTACGCTCGATACAGGGCACCTGTACCAGGCCGCCGACCGGGTCGCAGCTCATGCCGAGATGATGTTCCAGAGCTATCTCAGCAGCATTTTCGACCTGCTCATTGCTGCCGCCGAGGGCTGCACACAGCCCCGCCGCGGCCATTGCGGCGGCTGAGCCGACCTCACCCTGGCAACCCACTTCAGCGCCTGAAATCGATGCATTGTGCTTGATCAGTCCGCCGATGGCGGCAGCAGTGAGCAGAAACGTCCGCAGGCCTTCGTCACTGGAACCGATGCAGTGATCGCGGTAATAGCGCATCACCGCAGGAACTACGCCGGCCGCGCCATTGGTTGGCGATGTCACCACCTTGCCGCCGGCGGCATTTTCCTCGTTCACCGCCATGGCGTAGACCGACATCCAGTCATTGGCCACATGCGGCTGCGCCATGTTTGAACCGCGTTGTTCAACCAGACGCTCATGTATCTTTTTCGCACGCCGGCGCACATTCAGGCCACCGGGCAGGATGCCGTCCTCGCGAAGCCCGCGATCGATGCAGCCCGACATGGTTTTCCAGATACCGTCGAGGCGCTCATTCAGGTGCGACGGATCGATATGAGCCTGCTCGTTGGTGCGCTTCATTTCAGCAATGGTCTTGCCGTGTTTCGCGCCCAGCGCCAACATTTCCTGCGCGGTTGAAAACGGGTACCGGTAACCGGCCTGCTTCTTCGCCGTTTTCAGACCTGCCGGTGTTCGATCCAAATCCGCAAGTTCGTCCGCGGTCAGGATGAATCCGCCACCGATGGAGTAATAGGTTTCCTCCAGCCGCAGGGCGCCGGCAGCATCGAATGCCCGCAGCACCATGCCGTTTGCATGACCTTCCAGCGGCGGCCCGTAGTCAAAAACCAGATCCTCGTCCGGGTTGAACTTCAACGGCTCCAGGCCTTCGGGCTCTACGGTGCGGGATTTCGCAACCTCCGCCAGAGCCGCCTCAGCATGATCAGGATCAATGGTGGCGGGTTCAAAACCGCACAGGCCCAGTATCACTGCCCGGTCTGTAGAATGGCCCTTGCCGGTAAACGCCAGCGAGCCGTGCAATGTGCACTGCACGTGGGACGGTGCACCGGAGCCGGGTATCGGCGTCTTGCCGGAGCGCAGGTCATCCAGGAACCGCGCCGCCGCCGTCATCGGCCCCATCGTATGGGACGAGGATGGGCCGACGCCGATCTTGAAGATATCGAATACGGACAGGAACATGGCGGTTGAGCTCCGGCTAAAGCGCTAGAAGTATCTGAATACTGCATTGGTGCAGTTCAATGTACGACACCAAAATAGCAGATCACGCCACGACCTGCAGGAATGAGGTTCACCTAACTGCAGCATGCATGCGCTGCTTCCTTTCGCGGATCACGCGGGTTGCTTCATCGGAACCATCATGAAACGTCCCGAACCAGCGATCCCACGGCATTTCCTGGTTGCCGTAATTGCACTCGAAAAACCGGTGATGCAGCTGGTGATAGAAGGTGCCCAGCGCCAGTCTTCGCTTGTCCCTGATCAGCAGGTCCTCATAGCCGGTGTGGGTCATGGCCGCACCCAGCGCCTGGTAATGCAGATGGTAGATCACATGGAGCGGATGAGATGCGGCTACCACATGGATCAAGACCGATGAGAAGTACAAAAGATGCTCGACCGGATGCATGGATGCACCGGACCACGGGCCGACGCTGACATTGCGATGATGCAGAGAATGAAAATGCCGGTAGAAAAACGGCACATGCAGCAAGCGGTGTACCCAGTAGAAATGGAAAGCCGACCAGATCGGCACCAATACAAAGAAGGCCAGGAACCATATGGGGTTAGCCGTAAAACTTGTGGTCGGCAGGTATCCGTTGGCCATTGCCCACCAGGTCACCACCTGGAACCCCGTCCAGAACAGGACACCGCTGCCCAGAGACCAGAACATGTTGTCGTGCACCTGGTTTTTGAAGGCAAACGTCCGGCTGCCGCTGGTCATGTCGCGATGGTCGAACTTGAGCTTTTTCCCCTGCCCCCGCCTGATGTAGAAATACCAGTGCAGCGATCCGGCAACGGCCAGCATCAGTCCCATGTTGACCAGCCAGGTCTGGATGATCCAGCCGGGCGCGAATGTCCTTGCATCCTCCAGGCCAGGATAGAGAAAATACCACGCTGCAATCGAGATCAGCAGCAACAGCACCCGTTCGCTCAGTGACAGCCAGTTGCGCGCGAACCAGCGAGCCAGGAATCCGAAATCCGGCGGCCATGCGAAAATAGACTTGTCCGCCAGAGGCAGTTCAGGGTGATAGTTCCACTTGCTGCGCGGTGCGGGTTCGGGTACCCGCTCAGTGGGCATAATCGGAGCCTTCGTCGTCGAGGATGGCCTTCAGTTCGTTCAGATGACAGTCAGCCTGACCGGGATACTCCTCGATCTCGCGCGCGGTTTTTTCTGCCACGTCGTCAGACAGTACTTTCAGTTTGCGGCCGGTCCACAAGGCCTTGATGTAGGTTTCGGCGGCACGTTCAAAATAATACATGCGGTTGAACGCATCGGCGACGGTGTTACCGATGACCATGATGCCGTGATTCCCCATGATCAGCACTTTTTTGGACGGGTCCGACAGTTGCCGGCAGGCACGCTCGGCTTCCTCTTCAAACGCCAGGCCGCCATACTGGTCGTCGATCGCATAGCGATTGAAGAACACTGCGCAGTTCTGGTCGATCGGCGGCAGGCCCGGATCGTCCAGCGTGGCCAGCACGGTTGCATGAATGGAATGTACATGCAGCGCCACCCGGGCATGCGGGCACAACCGGTGAATGGCACCGTGCAGTCCCCATGCAGTGGGGTCCGGCGCGTCCGGCCGGTTCATTGCATCGGGGTCATTGGCATCGAGCAGCAACAGGTCAGACGCCTTGATACGTGCAAAATGCATCTGGTTGGGATTCATCAGGAACTGCGTTCCGTCTTCATTCACGGCGACAGAGAAATGATTGGCGACACCTTCATGCATGTTCAGCCGGGCGGTCCACCGGAAGGCGGCAGCCAGGTCAGCGCGGATTTCCGGGTGATCGAGGCGGTTGGGACGCAATGGCGTGGCGGCAACAGTCATCGGCTTGTCTCCTTCACGATGTCATGACGACGTCATGCTCCGAAGGATGTTTCAATTTTCGTTGGCCCGCAATGAAAAATGCAAGGAGCAAGGTGAAGTTTTCAATCAGGTCCGGCAGCGACCGTTTCGACCTGCTTGCAGGCGAATGCCGCTGCGCCCTCGCCCGCTGCCTTCCCGGTTGCGAAACAGGCCTGCAGCAGGTATCCGCCGGTCGGCGCATCCCAGTCCAGCATCTCGCCACACACGAATACGCCCGGCAGCTTTGTCAGCATGAAATTTGCGCCCACCTCAGCTGCCGCAATACCACCGGCTGACGAGATCGCCCTGTCAATCGAGCGAATCCCCGTAACCTTCACCTTAACCGTCTTGAGACTGTGGGCAAGCTCGTCATCTGTGCGCACAGTCTCCGGATCAACGCAATCGCGCCACACGGATATGGCCTGGGGCGACATCCCGGCAGCCTTGCGCAACCTGTTGGACAACGACTGTTTGCGGGGAACCTTGGCAAGTCTTGCGGCCAGCTGGCTCACATCAAGATCAGGGCGCAAATCAAGTTGCAGGTCACACTGACCCGAGTTCGACAGGGAATCACGCAACTCGCGCGACACTGCATAGATCGCACCGCCTTCAAGTCCTGATCGGCTGATCATGGCCTCACCACGCACCGTGCGCCCGGCCAGCGTCAGGGCAATGCGCTTCAGTGGCGCTCCGGCATGGCGGGCAACGGTCATATCCGACCACTTGCATTCCACACCGGCGTTAGACGCAACCAGCGGTGCAACCTCAATGCCTTTGCCTGTCAGTATCGACACCCAGCTGCCGTCGGCGCCAAGACGCGGCCAACTGGCTCCTCCCAGTGCCAACACGCATACATCAGCGACAACGCGGGAGCCATCTGAAAAACCCAGAACACCGTCATGGCCCCAATCGGTCCAGCGCTGGCGCGTTTCGAATGCGACACCCAGTTCATCCAGTTCGCGCAACCATGCCCGCAACAGGGGCGACGCCTTGAAACTGCGGGGGAACACCCGGCCCGACGATCCAACAAATGTCTCCTCGCCATGGCCATCAGCCCAGGCACGCAGGTCATCCGGAGAAAACCGCTTGATGGCCGGACCAAGCCAGGCGGATGCATCGGCATACCGCTGTAGAAACCCATCAATGGGTTCAGAGTGGGTCAGGTTCAGGCCCCCCCTGCCCGCCATCAGGAACTTGCGGCCAACGGACGGCATGCGCTCAAAGACCGTCACTCGAAGCCCCGCCCTGGCCATGACGTCAGCCGCCATCAATCCGGCAGGGCCAGCCCCGATTACCGCACCCGTTGCCGGGCGCGAAAGCCTAGATGGCATAGCCGCGCTCGAAATACTCTTCTGCGAGCAGCCGGTAGATTTCCACATCATGGGCGCGATTGAGGCCAGTCGATCCGGGCATCACGGTGCGTTGCATTGAAAACCCGAGCTTGCCGGCAATACGGGCTGACGCAAGATTTGGCGCCATGACCTTGCACCACACCTCGGTTGCGTCGAGACGCTCGATGGCCATGGCGCACAACACTTCGCCCATCATGGTTCCGGCACCGGTGTCCCAGACCGTCGGGTCGACACCCCAGCCAACTTCCGCAGCACCACCACCAAGCAGCCAGATAAAACCGTCGGCAATCAGTTCCCCGGTACCTGCATCAACCGCGCACAGCCTGAAATGCCTTCGATTGCGGGATTTCTGCCGGGCCAGATGGCGTTTGAGGACAACATCGATTTCTGCCACCGAGCCGAGTTTCACGGCCAGCCAGCGGTTGTATTCCGGCCTTGTCATGAAGCGCGCCAAAGCCGTGGCATCGCCGGCCTGCCATTCACGAAAGCTGAGACCAGGCATTGTCACCTGCGGCAGTAACAGTTCGGTTGACACTGTATCGTCCTCACATGGAATACTGGGTCCTGACGGGCCTTGAAGAGCTGAGTCTAACTGCTTCTGTCGACATGGTCGAGGCCGCTTTCATCTTCATTGGCCTGTCGCATAAACTCGGTAGTAATCGACAAACGAAAATCCATCGCAATTGCGCCCTTACGAAGGTGAAGAAACAGTGTCGAACATGAACAGTCCATCATTCAGCAACAAGGCAGAGGCGTTCGAGGCCTCTGATGACACACCAACACACATCGTGGACACGGCAACCATTGGCGACGTTATCCAACATCGCTTCGGCCGGCGCGATGTGTTGAAAGGCGCCCTGGCCGTGACGACGGTTTCATATCTGATGGGCGGTGCTGCTTTGCCTGCCTCCGCCACGACGGAGAACACATCATCAGCATTTGACTTCAACGAATTGCAAGCGGGGATTGATGGAAATCACCACCTGGCGGAAGGGTATGAGGCGGACATTTTACTGCGATGGGGTGATGGCCTTTTTGAAGATTCCGAAGCCTTTGATCCACGTTCCCAAACGGCCGCACGCCAGCACCGGCAGTTCGGCTACAACAATGACTATATCGGCATATTCAAGATTGCAGATCGTCCGGACAATCTGCTGATGTGCGTAAACCATGAATACACCAACCCGGAAGTCATGTTTCCCGGCCTGACCGCGTCGCCGAAGGACAATGATTTCTCGGAGATCAATGCCCAGCTGGTAGAGGTCGAAATGGCCGCCCACGGTGTCAGTATCGTGGAACTTGAACAGCGTGACGGCAAATGGCGCGCCGTGCCTGCATCTGCATTCAACCGCCGCATTTCCGCCAGCAATACGGAAATGTCAGCCGACGGCCCTGCTGCCGGGCACCGGCGGCTCCAGACCAGTGCCGATCCGTCCGGCAAACGCATTGTCGGGACCCTGAACAACTGTGCCGGCGGGGTCACGCCCTGGGGTACGTATCTGACTGCAGAAGAAAATTTCCACGGTTACTTCTGGACAGATGAGATGGTGGACAAGGACGACAAGCAGGTGCGCCGGAAAAAGGGGCTCGGTGATGATCAGGCTGACAGCTATGCAAGGTACGGCCTTCCGGGCAACTGGTACAACTGGGGTGCGCACCAGTCCCGTTTCAACGTGGACAAGGAGCCCAATGAAGCAAACCGGTTTGGCTGGGTGGTCGAAATAGACCCGTTTGATCCCTCCTCCACACCGGTAAAGCACACCGCCCTTGGGCGGTTCGCACATGAGGGTTGCGAATGCATTGTGAACGCCGACGGGCGCACTGTGGTGTATTCAGGTGATGATGCGCGGTTTGAATACGTCTACCGCTTCATCTCCGCCAACCAGATCTCGGCTGATCGGGAGGCCAACATGGCACTGTTGTCGGAAGGAACGCTTTCGGTTGCCCGCTTCAATGCAAATGGCACGGTGGACTGGCTGCCCCTGGTTTACGGAAACGGACCGCTTGTCCCCCAAAATGGCTGGGAAAGCCAGGCACAGGTTCTCATCGACGCCAGGCTTGCCGCGAAAGCCCTTGGCGCAACACCGATGGACCGCCCGGAAGATGTTCAACCCAACGAGCAAACCGGCAAAGTTTATGTCATGCTGACCAACAACAACAAGCGCAAGAAAGACCAGATCGACAACGCCAACCCGCGTGCCGACAACCTGTTTGGGCATATTATCGAAATGACGACGCCTGGCGGCGATCATTCAGCGGATCAGTTCACATGGCAGATACTGATCAAGTGCGGAGATCCCATGGTCGCCGATGTCGGTTCCTTGTGGAACCCGGCCACCTCTGCCGATGGCTGGTTCGGGTCTCCGGACAATTGTACAATCGACAATCAGGGCAGACTTTGGGTAGCCACTGATCAAGGCAAGAACTGGCCCAAGACCGGTAAAGCTGATGGCCTGTATGCCGTTGATACGGAAGGCGCAGCGCGCGGCACCGCGAAACTCTTCTTCCGGGTGCCGGTCGGCGCGGAGATGTGCGGCCCCTGTTTTACACCGGATTTCGAAACGGTTTTTCTGCCCGTACAACACCCCGGCACAGACGGCACCAAAGAGTTTGAAGGATTTGAAAGAGAATCAACGTTTGAGGATCCGGCAACCCGCTGGCCCGATTTCTCAAATGACATGCCACCACGTCCATCCATTGTCGCGACCCGGAAAAAAGCCGGCGGGCGGATTGGCGGTTGAGATCGCTGCCTGCTGTATCAGGACTGATACCTTGCGAGGCTCCTGGCTCTCGCAAAGTTCTTTACGTTTTGGCTGGGTGCGCAGACGTTGTTTCGGTCAATTGGAAGCTGGTGCAACGTTCTGCTGCGAGGCGAAGGCGCGTTCAATAGCCACTTTCAGTTGCAGCAACCCTCTACCGCGACTGTCACCGGGCGGCAGCATCAGATAAGCAGCATTTACGTCTTTCATCGCTTCCGGCAGCTTGTTTGTCCGGTAGTACGTCGTCGCCCGATTGACAAACGCGTTGTAGTGATTTGGATCGAGCTCGATTGCTTCGCCAAAAAATTTCAATGCGATATCATAGTTGGCGAGCATGAAGTGGTTTTTACCCATCAGGTTTAACGGAACCGAATTCGTTGGATCCAGTCTTATGGCTTCCAACAGATCCAACATTGCCCGGTCGTGATCGCGCTTGTTGAACAGCGCTCGGGCACGGGCAATGTATATGTTGGCGTCGTCTTTGGTGTTGTCCAGCGCAGTGGTCAGGTCAGTAATGGCATTGTCGAGCTGACCCAGCTGGCCATATGTCACACCGCGCGCCGTGTGAGCATCGACCAGTTGCTTACCGGTCAGGCCCGACTCAATTGCCCGTGAACACGATCCTATCCGCTCAAGCGCGGGTGTCCTGCCAAGGCAGTCCTCAATATCGCTTGCCGCCATCACGGGCGACCCTGAGACCAGTACCGACATTACCAGGCCGGCAAACAGTCCGGACTTCAACAACACTTTTCTAACCAACACGCTATCCTCTACGCCATCATGGATTTCGCCAGCCCCCATGGTACCGGCGAACGACAAAGCACTGCACTCCACTCTCTCATGCGGTTTATTTGCGGAGAAACTTGGGCAGCATTCATATTTGCAATGGTACACGCTCCCAGAGCAAGAAAAAAGGCCGGACTCATATTGTCCAGCCTTGTTTCCAGTCGTGTCAGAATACAGGTTATTGCCGGATCCGCTGTGGTCGGCCTTCCCTGCGCAAGTCCAATTCAGCCCTGTTTCAGTGCAGCTGCCTTGCGGGCGGCAAAATCGGCCTTGATCTGGCGCAGTTGACCTGAGTCCAGCAAATGAGCTGCCTCGGTCTCGAGGCGATGGATCGCGCGCGCTTCACTTATCAGTGAAATGCGGGTCATCAGCCGTGCGAAAAATCCGCGACCCTTGTCATCGGCACGGGCTGTTGTGTGAAATTGATTGATATGAGCTGTAACAGCCATGATCTTCTCCGTCTTCTTTTGCAATGACATCCACAATCGGGTGTCTTGATGCAATTCTTGTAGAGGAAGATCGTGACGATTATGTTGCGTTGCAACGTAAAATGCTGCAACGCAGCAATGCCTGCCATGCATGACTCTCGCAACGGCAGGCTAAAACTGCGGTTCGAGCACGATTACGGTCGGTTTGGCAGGCAAATTATCAGTCGACAGGGTGATCGACCGCGCCTGTTCCCGGCGAATGGCAAAATCATTGCTGAGGTTGGCGACAAATTGTGAAAGAGAATAGTCGCCGAATGCATGCATCGGCAGAATCACCCGCGATCTGAGTTGTTTGATAACGCCCGCCATCTTGTCTATGGGCAGCGTCCAGCTTCCGTCAACCGGCACCATCACAACATCAAGCCGTCCGATCCAGCCCAGGTGCCCTGCTCCCAATTCATGATGCAGGTGACCGAGGTGGCCGATGCATAACCCGGAAATCTCGAAGATGAAGATCGAATTGGCGTCCTTTTCCGGTGCCTGCCATCCTCGAATGTCCGTTGTCACATTGCGGATCAACACATCTCCTACTTCGAGATTATGGTTGCTGCGCCCGCCTTCAGGATTCCACCCGCGCAGAACATGTTCAATGGCCGGGTCCGGACTGTCTGTGAAATGGGTCTCATGCGCCTTGTTCATGGTGACCACACGCGGGATTCCCCTGCGGCCGGTCCAGCCGGCATAGTCGGTGGCGATTGTCACACCCCCCGGACTTTCAATCCAGAATGTCGAATGGCTGACATAACTGATCCGCACTGAACCCGATACCGGCTCACCCTGGACCTGCTTTAAACTGACAAAACGGGCCCTGGGCAGGCTCTCAGCGATCGCGAGGCAATTGCTGGGCGCACGCGCCACACTGCCGGTTTGGGCAAAACCCACTCCTGAGCCAGCCCATGCAGATGCTGCAACAAGCACGACGGCAACCACCAGCGCGCTACAAAACCGGTAGATGTGTCTCACCGAATGGACCCTCCAGCAATTGCCGCAGGTCCGGCAAGTAGTGCCGGATTACGGCTTAGTGAGTTCAATCTTCGCCTTACCGCGAAGCTCTTTGACAATGGCCTGCAATTTGTCAGCTTGCAAACTGACGCGAATACGCTCAGCGACATCTTTCAGCTCGGGGAATGCCTGCTCGCGCTCATCGACCTTCTTGATGACATGAAAACCAAACTGGGTCTGCACCGGTTGTTTGGTGTAGGTTCCCTTCTCCATCGGAAAGACCGCAGCTTCAAAGGCCGGCACCATGCGACCTGAACCGAAAAATCCGAGATCACCGCCACGCGGACCGGAAGGACCGGTTGATTTGGCCTTGGCCAACTCGGCAAAGTCAGCGCCCTTGTCAAGTTCGGCAATTACTGCTTCTGCTTCGGCCTTGGTCTTCAGCAGAATATGGCTGGCCTGAACTTCTTTCTTGCCTGCGACCTGTTTCTTCGCCTCGTCATAGCGGGCCTGGACATCGGCATCCGAGACCAGTTCGGCAGACCGTTTGCGAACAAACGCCTCACGCAATGCCTGTACTTCCAGCCAGGTAATCTGGCGCTTGTAATCGTCTGTCTCGGCAATGCCTTCCTTGCGCGCGGCGTCAGCCAGCAAATGCGACTCCACCAGAATGTTGACGATGAATGCCTGCTGCTGGTCCGGCGCGACCTGGTTCAGGGCGTCGCCAAGCGTCATTCTGGCAAAATCCACGTCCTTGCTTGTGATCACGTGTCCATCGACGGTCGCCAGGGTTTTTGCGTCCTGCGCGTGAACGGTAGACGCGCTGACTATTGCCAGCGCTGCGGCACCTGCA
Organism: Anderseniella sp. Alg231-50; assembly: GCF_900149695.1. Lineage (NCBI taxonomy): Bacteria > Pseudomonadati > Pseudomonadota > Alphaproteobacteria > Hyphomicrobiales > Parvibaculaceae > Anderseniella > Anderseniella sp. Alg231-50. The sequence continues at coordinate 136,854 of NZ_LT703007.1, forward strand.
AAGCCTGCACGCAGAAGTACGGAAAAAGACATCAAACATTCCCTTTATAATCATGAACCCTGAATTTTGCGCGGACCATGCCCCGGCTGCAACCGCATTACAATTAAAGAATATGTCATGTGCATGGTGAATTTGCCTCATCCCGCCTGGCTCAGCGGCCGTGACTGCCGCAACTTGGCGTTGTAAGCAACCAGGAAAACGCCGCCGCAAAGGCCCGTATGTTCAAATAAATCATCACCCGAATTCTATCAATGAGGCTTGGTAAGGAACACCACGTCCCTGGCAATGATTTCGCACCCCATCGACAGTTGTTGAGCAAGCACCGCAAATGTCTGTTCGCGGTAAAACACCACATGAGTGGGGTCATGCCGATATCTCCAGTTTTCAAACCGGGCGTCATCGGTCTGGAATATCGTCATCACCGCCAGCAGGCCACCTGGTTTCAGCAATCCGGACAGGCGTTTGAATTCAACAATAGGCTGCTGGAAATGCTCAGCCGTCTCCGTGCAGGTTACGAAGTCGTAGGTGCGCGCCAATGGCGACCTGTCTGCTTCGAAATACGGATCGTAAAGTGACATGTCATGACCGGCGTTGCGCATCATGTCCGCGAGCGCAGCGGCCGGTCCACATCCGTAATCCAACCCCGACGATGCGGGGCGAAGCCGGGAGAGCAGCGGATCTGCCAACTTCGACAAATACGTTCGATAGCCGACATCACCTACATCGTTTTCATGGGTGACATAGTGGGCGTATTCGGCCTCGGAGGTCGGGAAGCGGGACGGTTCAAGAAACGTGGCCTGACAGCCGGTGCAGCGATGATATGCCTTGCCGTCGCGGTCGACCAGCAACACACCGGTTGCATCGCTGCCGCACACCCGGCAATTCAGCGCAGCCACGCGGCATACTCCGGTACCTGGCTCTTCATATCTTGATAAATCCAGACCATCCGGTCCATCTGCCACAACTTGCCCATTACCGTAATCACCAATCCCAGCAATACAGTCCAGGGGTTCAGCACCCACAAACCCCAGATCAGCGGTACAAGACCGGATCCGGCCAGCGTGCCAAGATAAGAAGCCATGCGGCCATGATGGTCGGGTATCGGGTGGACACCTGTGTTAAGCCACACGCGTTCTCCAAATGTTACCTTCGACATCCAGTTGTCGGTCGAAACGGGCTCAGGAAAAGCACGCGGGTTCCAGTACGTCCACACCACCAGCGCCAGAACCGGCAGCAGGCACCACCAACCTATCCAGATCCTCGACCAGATACTCAGCGCCAGCAGCGGCAATATGGGCATCCGTGTCCAGCCCGACCACGGATTGGCATGCCGTGCCCAGGTCGTGTCATCCATGGCCATCAGGCGTTCAAGCTTGCGGGCAATTTTCATAGTCACGCATATGGTGCCAACCCGCTGAGAATATCAAGCTGCAGCAGATTTGCCCGCAGCCCTGGCGCGGCGGTCATTCACCACCGTAATGCGGTTCATGCAGCGATAATGCGGCATATAGTCGGAAACTGCATAATGCTGGGTACAGCGATTGTCCCACATGGCAATAGATCCTGCCTGCCATTTGAAGCGCACCTGATATTCCGGTCGGTCGATGTGATCCAGAAGATAGGCCAGCAAGCGATTGCTGGCTCGCTTTGTCATGCCGACAATGTGCTGGGTGAAGCCTTCGTTCACATACAGGAACCTCCGTCCTGTAACCGGGTGCACCTGCACCACGTTGTGCAAGGCGCTGCCAAAGCGCTGCATGGCTGCGTCAAGGCGCCCGGTATCCGCCTCTCCGACGGTAAAGCTGTTGCGAAAATCCCCCATGTCATGAACAGCTACCTTGTCAGCCAGGTGTGCTTTCATATGCTCGTCGAGTGCGTCATAGGCCGCATACATGCTGGACCAGATGGTGTCACCGCCTGTTGGCGGCACATCACGGGCGACAAGGATGGATGCAAACGGCGGGCTTTGCTTGAAGGTCAGGTCGGTGTGCCAGCCATCCGTATCGGGTGGATTGCTGGCATCATTCGCCAGCATCACAATGCGGTCGAAGCCCGGAACGTGGGCGTACACGGGGTGAGGTTCATCCAGATCACCGAATGATTGTGCAAATGCCATATGCCGTTCCGGCGTCATGTCCTGATCACGGAAAAACACCACCAGATGATCAATCAGCGCCTTATAGATGCGGTCCTGCGATGCAGCGGTCAAAGTGACGCTGAGATCCACGCCGGAAATCTCTGCTCCTATGGCAGTGGTCAAAGGTGAAACGGTGAAGTCACGATCACTCAAGGCTTTGTCCTCTTGTGTATGACATCAGCCTGCCTAGCAGAAACAGATGCTGCAAGTTCGAAGTCGCCATTGTCGGGCTGAAAAGTCCGTTCGTAAGCATCATCAATATTGCGGCGCATAAACGGGTGTTCGACTGGTTCGCGACGGCGCAGGAGCCAGTACCAGGCGACCTGGAGGTAGCCGCCGGGATAGTGGTAGCCGCCATTGTCGCGCAGGGTCTTTGCCTTGTCGAGACGCCAGATGGCCGGCAACTCGGACCACGACATATAAGGGTGGTCGTGATGGACGGCGTGAAAATTGTTGTTGAGAAACAGCAGGCGCATGAACAGACCGGCCTCGATCACTGCTGTACGTTCGGCAACCGTTTCTTCGGCGCGATGTTCGATGAAGGTCCGTATCATCAACAGCGACATGGCCGGATACGCCACAAACAATCCGTAAGCCCACAATGGAATATCCAGCCAGACCAGTAGCGCGACGACCGGCACCACACCTGCGAAGTGTGAAAGATACGCCCGGGCAATTTCCCTGTTTCCGGCACACACCGATTTGAGATCATTGCGCCAGAAACCATACAGGGCCAATGCCGGTCCAACCAGAATGCGACCGCCCAGCGTGCTGTTGATACCCAACAGGGCCTGCATCAACGGGCTGGTGCGATGCCAGTCATGACGGCTGAGATACCAGCTTTCAGGATCGTCATAAGGATCGGTCAGCATGACATTGTTATGGTGGCGAAGGTGGGTTTCGCGAAACCGCCGGTACGGCACGAACAAGCCTATTGCCGGAAACACCAGTGCTTCGTTGAGCGCAGCAGACCGGGTGGGATGGCCGTGCAGTGCCTCATGCTGAAGGGAAGAATGAAAAGTAGCCATTACCATTGCCGGAATGACCCAGAACCATCCCAGCACATCGTGCCAGATGATTGCGGAAAGCCAGATTGTGTAACAGACAGCGAGCGCGACCCAGGTGGGCCATTCGCGAGCTGCCCTGGTGGTCCCCAGCACCGGCATCTTGAATACAATCTAAAAACCACACCGCCGTGAACCCGGCTGCTCGTGCGTGACGCAATGATAGCTCACATTTCCGTGATTGTCACCAAAATGTCAGTAGTTCATCACACTCAGATATCCAGTTCGACATCATCCACGAACTGGGCACGCTCAGTAATGAAATTGAATCGGTCTTCGGGCTTGTTGCCCATCAGTTCCTTGACCACGCGCGCGGTCACCTCAGCTTCACTGGGCGCCATCTGAACCTGCAGCAAGGTGCGGTTGCCGGGCGTCATCGTGGTTTCCTTGAGCTGTGCGGGCAGCATCTCACCGAGCCCCTTGAACCGGGAAATCTCCACCTTGCCGCGACCGGTGAAGTCGCTGGCCAGCAGCTCATCCTTGTGATCGTCATCACGGGCGTAGGCAGACTTGGTGCCCTGCACCAGCCGGTACAGCGGCGGCACGGCCAGATAGAGATGCCCCTGCTCGATGAGCGCCGGTGTAAGTCGATAGAAAAACGTGATTAGCAGCGAGGCTATGTGCGCCCCGTCGACATCGGCATCGGTCATGATGATGACCTTCTCGTAGCGCAAATCATCTTCGCGGTACTTGTCTCCCGTGCCACAGCCCAGGGCCTGCAGGAGATCACCCAGTTGCTGGTTGGCATTCAACTTGTCGCGGGTTGCAGACGCAACATTGAGTATCTTGCCGCGCAACGGCAGGATAGCCTGGGTCTTCCGGTTACGGGCCTGCTTGGCCGACCCGCCGGCTGAATCACCTTCCACGATGAACAATTCAGAGCCTTCGCGACCCGACGACGAACAATCGGCCAGCTTACCCGGCAGGCGCAGTTTACGCACTGCGGTCTTGCGGCCCACGTCCCGCTCGGCGCGGCGGCGAAGACGCTCCTCGGCGCGCTCCAGCACCCAGTCCAGCAGCTTGTCGGCCTGGGCAGGATGGCCAGTCAGCCAATGGTCAAAATGGTCCGACACAGCCTTGTCGACGATGCGCGAGGCTTCTGCCGTGGCCAGTTTTTCCTTGGTCTGTCCCTGGAACTCCGGTTCACGGATAAACACCGACAGCATAATGCCGGCAGACGACATCACGTCATCCGTCGTGATCACCGACCCGCGCTTGTTGCCGGAAAGTTCGGCATAGTTCTTCAGCGAGCGGCTCAAGGCAAACCGAAGCCCCTGTTCGTGGGTGCCGCCTTCAACCGTGGGGACCGTGTTGCAATAGGATGAAACAAACCCGTCAGCGCCGCCGAACCATGCAACGGCCCATTCGACGGAGCCGTGCCCGCCTTCCTTTTTCACCTTGCCGGCGAAAATCTCGTCGGCCACCCGGGGGCGGCCGTGAATAGCCTCTTCGAGATAGTCCTTCAGCCCTCCGGGGAAGTGCAGAACGGTCTTTTGCGGGGTCTCGTCCTTGTCGGTCAGATGGACCGGGTCAACGGACCAGCGAATTTCGACACCGCCAAACAGATAGGCCTTCGACCGGGCCATCTTGAACAGCCGTGCCGGTTTGAACTTTGCACCCTTGCCGAAAATCTGTTCATCGGGTTTGAAACGCACCCGCGTGCCGCGCCGGTTGTGAACCTTGCCTTCGTTGGATATCGGACCCTGGGCAAATCCGCGCGAATAGACCTGGCGATACAGCGTCTGATTGCGGGCAACCTCGACTTCCAGTACTTCAGCCAGCGCATTCACCACCGACACGCCCACACCATGCAGGCCGCCGGATGTTTCATAGACTTTGGAGTCGAACTTGCCGCCGGCATGCAGGGTGGTCAGGATAACTTCGAGGGCCGACTTGTCCTTGAACTTGGGATGCGGGTCGATCGGAATGCCACGGCCATTGTCAGACACACACAGAAAACCGTCAGCGTCATACTCCACTTCGATAAAGGTCGCGTGACCGGCTACCGCTTCATCCATGGAATTGTCGATGACTTCGGCAAACAGGTGGTGCAATGCCTTCTCATCCGTGCCGCCAATGTACATGCCGGGACGGCGGCGAACGGGCTCCAGGCCTTCCAGCACCTCAATGTCGGCGGCGGTATAACCTGCCTCAGCCGCGGGGTGCTTGGATTTCTTTTCAGGCGAAACGGAGGATGCAGCAGCTACTGGTTTTGCAGCAACAGGTGCAGGCTCCGTATTGCCAAACAGGTCAAGTGACTTGGACATTCGTATTCCGGTTGTTCATCATTATCGTGGCGAATCAGCTGGATGCAGTATGGCACGCGCACCACACCAAATGCGAGTTTACCCGACAAAAAGGCCACAAATTAGAGCACCCGGTCCGACCGGTCACGCAGGGTCAGATTGAAACCGGCAAAACCGCGCGGTCCTAGCGCCAGAACCGCGGCAGTAAATTGAGGGTGTCGGACAGGCTCACGGCAAGGTCGACGGCTTCGCTTCGCCTTGCCCCCCAGGCATCAGCGCCGACCAGCCTGTCATGCCCGGTCATCCGGGCTTCATCAAGGTCGTTTATGGTGCCTAAGCGGGTTTGCAGCAATTTGGCGGTCTTGCGCCACGGCGCAATGTCCCTTTTGGCAAACAGCGACCGGGTAAATTCAAGCCAGTATCTCAGCCGCTTCAGGTCCTTGCGAAACGCATGATAGTCGCCGGTTGTTTCAAACACCTGCTCAAGACTGCCTGCCCGGTTCAGTTTCTGCACGGTTTGCTCAACTATGCCCGGCACAATACACAGGCAGGGTTGATCGAGCACCTCGGTATCGCGCCGACGCCAGTGTTCTGCCTGCATCAGTTTCGCAAACTCATCCACGAAGCCAATCATAGCGGCATTGGACAACTGTGCCTGCGCATCACGAACCATCGTTAGTCGATCATGCCGCGCGTCGTGTGTTTCTGCTCCCGCCGCAGCCAACCAGTGCGTGACAACATCATGCTGCCGCAGCGGATGCAGTATCGCCATGGCCAATTTCAAGTTCGTCGCTAGTGGCTTGTATGTTTCCGGCTGCATCCAGGCCCTTATGCCCTTCAGAAAAACGCGCAGCCGGCGAGCCGAAACCCTGGATTTGTGGACCGAACCAACGCTTCCGGTAATCATGAAGACCTGCAGATTGTGCCTCAGGTCCGCAAGGTTTTCATTTGCAATCACGGATATCATACCGGCGCCTGTCATTGCCGGGGCAAGCCGGATGCGGGTTGGTTTGCGCGCCTGCAGTTCAGCCGGGCCGGTCACAGCGTTACCGGCTGCCTGAATCTGAACTGTCATGTCTGGCGCACCTTCATCACGTGTTCCTGGATCAATATCGGGCTCACGGATAAAACAACCCCGCACATTGGGGCAATGTGCGGGGTTGCAGACTCCAGAGAAAACCTGAGGTCGAAGCGAGGGGGAGCTCCAAATACGACAGGTATTAACCGATCGGGCCGGAGGGATTAGCAGGGGATTTGGGGCCCGCCAGCTCCAGATCGATCATTCTCTTTTACACGTCACAAACGCTCAATCTGAATCTCTGCGTTCTATCCGCGTCTACAGCGTGATTACTTTACACTAGCAATCTTCGCTATCAAGTCTCAAAAACTAACAATTTGTTAACCATCGGTCAAATCACGATTTACGTGAGAATAGCTGCCCTATTCGTAAACAGAGCAATCCGCCTTCGACGACTCAAATAAACGGCCCCGCCGGAACCTTTAACCGCGCGGGGCCTATGGCTTTTTTGCCTGTACCCGGTCAGGAAACCGGGCTTTTCATAATACGGGCACGAATGCCCGGAAATTCGGGTTAGTCATATGTCGGAATGGCTGAAATCAGGCTGCATGGCCTAAGCGCACGCGCTTCTTCCCTGTCGACTGATCACAGCAAAGGATGCTTTGGCGGAGTCATTTTTGTAGACCTCCTTGCTTAGCGGATATGTAAATGATGCACATGCAGGCCGGGTGTCGTCAAATCACGAAAAACGTCAGCATACCTTACATTTCATCCAGCCACTGCCGCATCGCAGCATTTACCACTGCCGGAGCTTCCAGGGTGGAAAGGTGGCCGCATCCGGCGACCAGTTCCAGCCTGGCATGTGGAATCTGCCCTGCCACCTCGCGCGCATAATCCGGCGGCGTAATCTCGTCCAGCAGGCCGGTCAAAATCAATGTCGGACAGGAAATACCGGACAGGCCTGCACGATAATCGCGACGGGAGATGATTGCCGCCATCTGGCGCCTGAAAACCGCAACACCGGTGTCGGTCGCCATCTGAACAATCGTATCGCGCAGTTCCGGTTCCAAAGACCTGCCGGCAGCGACCAGCCTGGACAGCAGGATGTCGTAGGTTATGTTCAGATAACGTCCCTCGTCAGCCATCTTGAGCAGGGATTTGCGTCCGGCAAGCTCATCGGCGGTATCGGGTCTGGCCTTGCCGTCAAGCAGCGCCAGCCGGGTCACGCGTTCCGGGGCAACAGCCATGATTTCCAACGCCAGGTAGACACCCATCGACAATCCAGCCAGGGCGAACCGGTCAGGCGCCTGATCCAGGATCTGACACGCGATAGCGTGCATGTCATCTGCACCGGTATGGTCGGCGACAACGACATGGCGGCTGTCACTGAACTCGCTTACCTGTGGTGCAAACAGATCAGCGGTACACATCAGCCCCGGTATCAGCAATAGTGGCTCAGGCATCCCAACCATCCAGCATGAGTTGCGACAGCGCCATATAGTCATCGCGCAGCGGTGTCGACTTCCGCCATGCCATGGCGACCGTCCGCGACGGCTGCGGGTCGGCAAACCGCAACAGCCGGATACGGCTGTCGGGTGCCTGCTCGCGAATACACATTTCCGGCAGAAGCGTCACACCATGGCCGTTTGCAACCATCTGCACGATGGTGCTCAGTGACGACGCCCCCATGGCGCGAGACAGTTTCGACGTGCCGATATTGCAGTAATTCAACACCTGCTCGCGCAGGCAATGCCCCTCGCCCATCAGCAACAACCGGTCTTCACCGATCATTGACGGTGTTGCCCTGATACCGGACTTCATCTGCTGGTCATCGCGCACCGCCAGAAGAAACCTGTCAACGAACAGTTCGCGCACCTCAATTTCCGGCGACTTCAGCGGCAAGGCCGCCACGATCACATCCAGCTTGCCTGCTTTCAGTTCGTCAACCAGGGTTTCGGTCACGGTTTCCCGCAACCGCAGGTCGACATCGGAATAGCGGTCTGCCAGCCGGGTCAGCATGGCCGGCAACAGGTACGGCGCAATGGAAGGAATCGCCCCCAGGCGCAAGACACCGCTCAGCGTGCCAGTGCGCTCCCGGGCAAAATCTTCCAGGTCAGACACCGCCGACAGAATTGCCCTGGCCCGGCGCACTGCCTCTGTGCCTTCTGCGGTAAGGCTTACATGCTTGGGCGACCTTTCCAGCAGCGCCACGCCCCACCGCTGTTCAAGCTCCTTGATTTGCTGGGACAGTGCCGGTTGCGAGACCGAACATTCCAGCGCCGCCTTGCCGAAATGGCTGTGGCGGGCAATGGCTTCCAGGTATCTGAGCTGGCGCAGGGTTGTCATGATCTGGATAATAACAACTTATCAAGTTGTATAGCCATTCGTATTTGAGGTTATTCTTGACTGAACCGCCCACCTGTCAGTTTTGCGAAACAACAACCTCAAGCAGCGCCTGGCGTTTCTCCTCGGTCACAACTTCAATCGCCTCCCTGATCGCCGCAGCAAGGTCAGACCCGTTTTCAATGCGGCGGCTCCATCCCCTGCTGGCGGCCGCGATCATGGCGAAATCCGGGTTCGGTGCCAGTTCCGACATGGGCACCGTGTTGGCACGCGAGGCGTGACCGTCCGGATACATCATCAGTGTCGTCTTGCGCACCGCATTCCAGACGCCGTTGTTGAAAACCACGGTGAGCAGCGGCAAGTTGTTTGCTTCAGCGATCTGGTGGCAGGCGACCGGATTGGCGAACATGTATGAGCCATCGCCGACGCAGGCCACGGTGACCTGGCTGCGATCAGCGAGCGAAGCACCAAGGGCTGCCGGCATGCCCCACCCGAGCCCGCCGGCCAGTGCGTGTGAATGGTACCGGTTGCCGGCGGTAAATCGCATGAACGACGGATCACAGCCCAGTTCGGAAAAGATGCGCGCGTCATCGGGCAGGCAATCCGACAGGGTTTTGCTGACGAAGGCAGCGGTCATGATGCTGCCTTCAGCAATAGTAGCTTTAGAGGCGGCCTCTTCGAGCCGCGCCTGCGAGCGTTTCGACAGATCGGAGTGGCGTTGTTTTACGCTTCCGGCGAACGCATCCTTGTTTTGGGACAGAGCCTTGTCCAGGGCGGCTATAGCGGCTGCCGGATCAGCGGTGAGGTTGACGGCGGAGCGGAACCCCCTGACCGGCACACGGGAAAACAACGGGTCTGCGCCGACCTGGATGACTTTCGCCGCAGGATCGGGTTTCGCCCAGGTTTCAAGCCAGGGCACCATGGCATCCAGCACGATCACCAGGTCGGCGTCGGGCAACAATTGCCCCGGGTCGAACCCCATATGCATGGCGTGATCTGTCGGCAGCACATTGCCGGACGGCCAGAATTCGCAGACCGGTATGGCGAAATTTTCCGCGAAAGACGCCAGTGCATCAGCCAGGCGGCCGTCCGGATCGCCGCGCTGGGCGATGATCATTGGATTTTTTGCAGCTATCATCGCGTCCACGATCACGGCAACTGTGTCCGGATCGGGTGCCGGTGGCGAAGACACCGCATGACGCTGCGGGCCGAACGGCACATCGTCCGGCCATGACCCGCCCAGAGCCTCGCGCGGCAGGCCCAGATAGATCGGTCCCCTCGGCTGGCTCATGGCAATGGCATAGCCCCTGTCGACCAGGTCAGGCCCCTGCTCCGGCAGCTTCAGCTCATATTCCCATTTCACGAACTCCCGCACGATTGCCGACTGGTCGCGCATGTCCTGCCCCCAGTGAATGGGCAGGCTGCGGGCACCGAGTCTGGCGCCCTCGGTCGCCGGCGTGCGGCCAGCCATGAGGAATATCGGAATGTTGTCGCTGGCCGCGTTGATGATCCCCATCAGGGCGTTCGCCAGGCCGACATTGACATGCACCATGACGGCCTGGGGTTTGCCGGTGGCAAGGTAGTAGCCGTGCGCCATGGCAACGGCCGCAGTTTCATGCGGCGCAATAACGGGGGTTGGAATGGGCAGGTCAGCCTGTTGGTTCTTCGAATAGATTTCTATCACGGGAGCAAAGTCGGTCCCGGCATTGGCGAACAGATAGTCGATATCATGCTGCTTCAGCCGGACCAGAATGGCTTCAGCCGCTGTTTCGGGAACAAAGTCTTCGGGCAGTTCAGCCATAACAGCTCTCCGTTTGGATGTATCTCTGCCAGCACGTCAGCGGCGGATGAGATTGGGTAACCAGGTGGTCAGGTCGGGGAACAGGATCAACAGGGCCAGCACCCCGAGTGCAAGCAGAATAAACGGTATGGCCGCGCGATAGACCTCGCCAAGTGATATCTCGGGTGGCGCGACACCTTTCATGACGAAGATCAGCAGTCCGAACGGCGGTGTCGTAAAGCTTATCTCCATGACGACCAGCATCAGGACACCGAACCACAACAGATCAATGCCGGCACTTTGTGCCAGCGGGATGAAGAACGGCAACGTGATCATGATCATGCTGACCTGGTCCATGAATGCGCCCAGCACGAGAAGGACAATCAGCATCGACAGCAACAGTACTATGGTTCCTGAATCCAGGCCGGTGATAACCCTCAGCAGGCCGTCCGCCGCACCGGAAAAGGCCAGTATCTGGGAAAACGTGACAGACGCCGCGATGATGAACAGGATCATCACGGAAATCTTGGCGGTCTCGGCAATGGCCCTTTTCATCGCGGCCAGGGTGAACTTGCCATAAGCAATGGCCGCAATTGCAGAGGCCACGCTTCCCAGGGCTGCAGACTCCGTCGGTGTCGCCCAGCCGCCCAGTATACTGCCGACGACGACAACGAATATCCCCATGAGGGGCAGGACATGGGTCAGCAGTGGCTTCCAGCGTTCCCACAAGGTGGCGGGTTCGACATCGTAGGCGGGTGCGAGAGCCGGATTAGCGCGACAGCGTACGATGATATAGATCAGGAAGCTCGCCGCCATCATCAGGCCGGGAATGATGCCGGCAATCAGCAGCTTGGCAATGGAAATGCCTGCAAGGCTTCCCAGCAACACTGCCAGCGCTGATGGCGGGATCAGCATGGCGATGCTGCCGGTCGCCATGATCGGCCCCATGGCAAGAGTTGGATGATAACCGCGCTTCAGCATGTCCGGCAGCAGTGCGCTGCCGAGCACGGCTGTGTTGGCAATGGTCGATCCGGACAGGGAAGAAAACATGGTTCCCCCGAGCACCGAGACGATGGACAGCCTTCCCGGCACACGGGTGATCAGCTTGTCGATGGCGTTGATGGCGGCGAATGCCACTCCGGTCTGGAACAGGATTTCCCCCATCAGCAGGAACAGAGGGATGGGTGCCAGCGAGAAATTGCTGACCGAGGCGATGGTGTTGCGCACCACCTGATCCAGCCCGACCTCGCCGCCCAGAAACACGAAAGCGCCTATCAGGTTCACGCCCAGGAAGGCGAATGCCACAGGCAGGCCCGTCAGCATCAGCAGCAGCAATGTGCCAAGCAGCAGAAAAAGCGCGGAAGACCAGTCCAATTCTTCCTCCCTATGCTGCCTGCTTCGCCAGCCGCAGGCTGAACTCCGCCATCAACAGAACCCCCGAGACGACGACCACCACAAAGAATGGCCACTCGGGAACCACGAGTTCCTTGAAGATCAGGTCACCACGTTCCAGCGCGTCTGCGGTCACACGCAGCGCATACCAGGTCAGGACACCGGATATCACCAGCCCCAGAACATCCGCCAGGTTGGCGAGCAACCTGCCCGCCGCACGGGGCAATGCGGTCAGCAGCAGATCGACCCGGACGTGGGCGTTCTCGCGCAGGACCCAGGGTGCCGCCAGAAAGGTTGCTGCGAACAGCACATATTCAGACACTTCCAGCAGCCAGGGAAAGTTGCCGAGCCCGAGATTCCGCATGGTCACGTCCATGGTGATCAGGACCGCCAGGCACGCCAGTGCAACCCCAGCCGAAAACCCCAACATGCCGACGAATGCGGCATGCACCTTCGAGATGACCTGCATCGAATGGAATGCTCCGGGTAAGACAGTGGACCGCGGGTGCGGCCCACCTGATGGCGAATGTTACTTGCTCAAGAGTTCTTTCAGCTTCGGGCCGGTTTCCGGGTTGGCCTTGATGAATTCAGCCCAGCCGGTTTCATAGGCCTGCTTGATATAGGCATCGCCTTCCGCACCGCTGAAGGTGATCGTCTCAATGCCTTTTTCAGCCTGCTTCTTCATTTCAGCCGCATTGACCTCCTGGTCCTCACCGCACAGCCCTTCCATGAATCCTGCCGCCTCCTGCAGGATTTTCTGCTGGTCGGCATCGAGCTTGTTCCAGGTATCGTCATTCAGGATCACTTCCACCGAAGCCCGGTAGAAAGCAGGATCGACCCGATACTTGGTAACTTCGTGCCAGCCCAGATCAAGAACCCCCTGGGTCGGCCAGCCATATCCGTCGACCGTTCCGCGTTCAAGCGCCGTGTAGACATCACCCGGCTTGGTCCGGATCAGGCTTGCGCCCATGGCGGAAAAGAAAGCCCGGTAAATCGGCGTGGTGCGGATTTTCAGGTCTTTCAGGTCGCGCTTGTCGATCTTCTTGTTGAGATAGAGATGAAACGGCACACAGTCTTTCTGGCGGGCCAGATGATAGGCATTCATCCGCTTCTTGTGCAGATCGTTGGTAAACGCCCACGCGCCGTTGGCACGTTCTTCAGAGATGGTGAAGGCGGAGAGCTTGAACACGTCGGCTTCCGGCATCAGCTTGGTATAGAACGCGCCCGGCAGGTTGCCGATGTCGACAACGCCGGTCCGGACCGCGTCACCGAGCTGGAACGGGTTCATGACCTTGCCGCCGCCGCCCTTGTAGTCGATCTGCAGCTTGCCTTTACCGAGTTCATTGGCCTTGTCGATGAAGCGCTCAAAATTCTTCGAGAACGTGGTTCCTTCGGCAAATGCACTGACGGCGGACAGGCGCGCTTCTTCCGCGACAGCGGGCACAAACATAAGGGCTGCAAGCGCAACTCCGGCAAACAATCGTTTCATGATTTCCTCCAAGGTTTCTTTTCGTCTTTCTCGTTCAGTTACTGGCCCGGTACGCCTATCGCCACAGGCCGGACCGGTGAGCCTGCGTGGCCCTTCTCGCGCAGCGGCAGGATCATCGTGCACGAGGTCCAGACCTGATCTTTGGCCAGGGCTCCCAGATTGGCATTCTGAATCTGATGGATGCCTGCGACCGCCAGATTGTAATGATGGATAAAGAACGGCAAACCCTGGTCCATGCCCTGGGGCGGCGGGCTCTTGCGGGCAAGCTGGCCATCGGCAACCGGGTCGGTGAACGGATTATCGAGCGCCAGCAGAACAATCTTGCGCTCGGCCAGGTATTTTGCAGCATCGATCGCCAGCCCCGGTCCCTTGCTGTAATAGCTCTTGTCCTTGTCCGGATCAGACCAGTTGTCTCCCCAGCCGGTATAGATATAGACGACATCACCGGGCAGGATGCCGCGCCAGTCAAGCCCCTGGGCGGCGACCATGGCCTCGATGTCAGCTTTGGTCACCAGCGTTCCCGGTTCAAGAGTTTTGCCGCCTCCCATATGCTTTTTCGCGTCCAGCAGGACCGCAGATGTGACGATCGGCGGCACGTTTTCGATGCCGAGCTTCAGCAATGGTGAGTCTGGCGTCGGCTTCACGTCCGCCTGGCTGTGATTGCCGTAATACTGCGCTGATCCCAGCGGCGCCTCGCCCTCGCCATTCCAGGCCTTGTCGTAATAGGCGAAATGGCCCAGCGCATCCATTTGCGTTCCTTGCGCGCCCGGCTCTCCGCCATTGACCTGCTCGCCGTTGAACACATGGCGCGTTCCGGGCAGCGAAACAGACGGCGTATAGGTATAAGACAAGGGGCGGCCGAACGGCGATGCCGGCATGGTGTTGGAGCGCACATGATTGAGCTCATAGACTTTGGAGGCCGTGTTGGCCATGTGGGCGGAACACCTGAGCCACGTCCCGGCACCCAGTGTGTTTGCCATGCCTTTCTGGTCACCGGCCGGCCAGGGCCCGGTCGGCACCAGCGCCTTCGACTGTTCGACCAGGGCCTTCTGCTGGTCCGACGCAGCCTGTGATGAAACCGGCGCTGCAATGAATATACCGAGTGCCAAGACAGTTGCTCCCGCGCAGCGTCCGACCTTTATCCAATCCGCTTTCCTGCCCATGGTGTCCTCCCAATATGTCTGTTTTCTGAAAGTAAATAACAAACACGGCGGGGCGTCCATTTGTTTGTGCCCTGCCAGGTCGGGATAAGGCTGCAGACAGTCAACACACACGCTTGCTTCCTGGTGTGGCAGGCACTAACCGTTAGCAATGCTTACCCGCACGGATATATTGCCTGAGCAAGATTTACCCGATACCGAGGAATTGATCGGGCACGGCCATGACCTGGCACAGGAGTGGCAGGTTCAGCCCGGAGCCTTCCTCAAACACCATGGCGTTCCAAGTGAGGCTGAGTATAAACGCACAGGAACTGCCGCCGGCAATCTTATGCAGCACGCCCAGATCGGATGGCGCGATCCGATCAAATCCCGCGCCGCGTGGGCTGAAATACATGAGCGATGTGCCGCAGACAATGTCACTGTTGACCGGTACGGTATCTGTCTCGACTGGTCGATGGGTATTCCGCGCGATGATCGCGGTGACGCCATGCGCGGCACCGGCCTAATCCTGGACGGACCGGAAGATTTTGTCAGACTGACTGAAGCAGCACCGGTGGCGCCGCATTTCGGGGACTTCGTGCTCGGGTTCCCGGCGTCTGTTGAAAACACCTGTGCTGCTCTCAGCGCCGGGTCCACCAGCATCGGCAACCTCGGGCAGTATTTCACCTTTCGCCTGCAAAACCATTCCGACGATGTGATGTGCACCACAGCAACCCTAACTGCGCTCGCCCTGATCGCCGCACAACCGGTACCGGTACTGGTGCATTCCAACCTGGATGACGGGTTTGCTGCGCTGTTCGGGGACCTGTCGAGTGCGCTCGGCGCGGTACTGCTGGAACGCCATATCGGCGCCCTGATCGGTGTCGAGATGAGCCATTGCTGGGGCCATCATTTTTCCGACCCCGTGCGCCGCCTCGCCTTCCATCTTGCGCTGGCCGTTGTTTCCGACACGCCCGGCACCATGATCTACGGCAACACGACGAGTTACCGGGGATCGCGGGAAGAAAACTTCGCCAGCCTGTCGAGTTACCTCTCCATCGACATTGCCGGGCAGTTGCTGAAACCGACCGGCCACGCGATCAATCCGGTGCCGGTGTCGGAAAACGAACGCATCCCGGATGTTGAAGAAGTCATCGAAGCCCAGTTGTTCGCTGCCCGCCTCGCCACCCACGAGGCCCGGCACATGCCGCTTCTGGACACCACCCCTGCCCGCGCGCTGGCAGACCGGATTACAACTGGCGGCAAAACCTTCTTCGACAATGCCCTGAACTGCCTGACCGCGGCAGGAATTGATACGGACAGCCCGTTCGAGATGTTGCTGGCGATCCGCCGCCTGGGCGGCAGGCGCCTGGAAACGATGTGTGCGACCGCGGACGACAGAATTCCGTCCGACATCGCCGAGGAAGTGGCTGAGATGGCCCAGACCCACTTGTCACGCGTACCGCAAGGAGACCGCCTGGCACTGGCCGGCATGGCTCCGCGCATCCTCACTGCCACCACGGATGTGCACGAACACGGAAAGCTGGTACTGGACGAAGTGTTGTCGAGCGCTGGTGCCACACTGCTCGACGGCGGCACATCCGTCGAACCTCAGGCGCTGGCGGAAGCGGCTCTTGCCGAACAGGCAGACGCCATCGCATTGTCCACCTATAACGGCGTTGCGCTGAATTATTACAATACGTTGCGCCAACAGGTTGGCAATCAGATTCCGGTTCTGATCGGCGGCCGTCTCAACCAGGTACCGGACACCTCCAACACATCACTGCCGGTGGATGTCGGTGACCAGCTCTCAGCGGCGGGTGCCCTTGTCTGCCGAGAAATCGAAGATGCGGTCCCCGCCCTGCTCACTGCTTTGAAGGAAACAAAATGACCACGACAATTGGTATTATCGGCGCCGGCCATCTCATCAAGCACATGATGCCGGCGATGGCCAAAACCGGCTCCCGCTTCCTGGTTTCAGAACGCGGCCGCAAAACATCAGCTGAACTGGCGGAACAGTACGGCGTTGAGGTCCTGTCAGACAACCAGGCAATCGTCGACCGGTCCGATCTGGTCATTGTTGCAGTACGCCCGTTTGACGCCGTGGAGATATGCAAGGCGCTTACCTTCGCCGACGGCCAGACGGTCCTGAGCCTGTGCGCCGGTTTGCCGTCGTCAGACCTTGCCCCTGTCGTTGCCCCGGCTGACCTTGTGATGGCCATGCCGGTAGTTGCAGCCCAGTTTTCCGAAAGCCCCACGCTGATGTTCCCTGAAAACCAGAAATGCCGGGAGCTGCTGGAATCGTGCGGCCCGGTGCTGGCCCTGAAAAAGGAAGACAGCTTTGCGCCGGCAGCAACCATTGCATGCTATTACGGCTGGGTGCAGGAACTGATATCGCAGATGTCCGACTGGGTTTCGGCACAAGGCGTTGACCCTGAAGTTGCCCGGCTGCTCACGGCCCAGATGACCCGTGCAGCGGCCACCACGGTGCGAGAACGCCCGACAACGCCGACCTCGCAACTGGTGTCCGAACTGGCCACTCCGCGCTCGTTCACGCTGAAGGGGCTGGAAGTACTGCATGAAGCCGACGCCTTCACACCCTGGAAGCGGGCTGCCGATGCACTATTGAGAACCGATTAACCCCGTTCAAAATGACGCAAGGCGCAATATACCAAAGAAGGTGGTTATTGACCCTTTTGATGGAGACAAATCCGTCCACTCTGACAGGCGCGGTACGCAGCGCGATGCGGTGCATCGGGCAAGCGCCGCAACGCACCAGACGGACGGATTTGGCCCACCAGAGGCCGGCCTTTCGGGTCCGCCGGGCGTCGTTATGCTCCACTTGTGGTCAACCAGACCAAGGCGTGAAGCATGCCTAGCCGACAAACCCGAAAAACCGGTCAAAAGGGGTCAATAACCACCTTCTTTGGTATAGTTTGACATTTTGGCCGCGAATCCCCATACAAGGCGCATACGTTTCGGCGCCAGGCGTGAGGTGCCGTAAAAGAGGACACAGACATCCGGTCTGGTCCCGGCACATCAACCAGCTACATGGGGCGCGGCGAAAAATATCCGCCAGCCCGTGCAGCGCTTATAGAACGGTCTATAGAACTTAATGACATTCGATACACTTGGCCTTAGCGAAAAGGTCCTCGGCGCGGTCACCGACGCCGGTTTTTCCGAACCTACGAAAATTCAGGCAGAAGCCATTCCACCCGCGCTCGAGCGCAAGGATGTGTTGGGCCTGGCCCAGACGGGTTCGGGCAAGACAGCGGCGTTTACGCTGCCAATGCTCAACATTCTTGAAAAGGGACGCGCCCGCGCGCGCATGCCGCGCACGCTTATCCTGGAACCGACCAGGGAACTGGCAGCACAGGTCCATGAAGCGTTTGAACTGCTCGGCAAGAACCACAAGCTGAACATTGCCCTGCTCATGGGCGGTGTGTCTTTCGAAGAACAGAACCGCAAGATCGATCGTGGCGCAGATGTTGTGATCGCAACACCGGGCCGCCTGCTCGACCATGTGGAGCGCGGCAAGCTGATGCTCACCCATATCGAGATTTTCGTTGTCGATGAAGCAGACCGCATGCTCGACATGGGCTTTATTCCCGATATCGAGCGCGTCGCCAAGCTGTTGCCGATCACCCGGCAGACGCTGTTTTTCTCGGCCACCATGCCGCCTGAAATCCAGCGCCTGACCAACCAGTTCCTGCACAACCCGGTTGAAATCAAGGCGCAGGCACTGTCATCCACGGCAGAAACCATTACCCAGCGCGCGGTCTATGCGCCTTCCGACGACACATCAAAGCGCGATGCGTTGCGCGACCTGATGCGCGGACATGCCGACGATGTCAAAAACGGCATCATCTTTGCCAACCGGAAGACAACCGTCGCGGTCCTGGAAAAATCATTGCAGAAGCACGGGTTTTCCTGCGGTGCATTGCATGGCGACATGGACCAGCGCGCACGACTGAAGACGCTGGATGCATTCCGCAACAACGACATAACCTACCTGATCGCTTCCGACGTGGCCGCCCGCGGTCTCGACATTCCGGACGTCAGCCATGTCTACAATTATGACGTGCCGACGCATTCGGAAGACTACGTGCACCGCATTGGCCGTACCGGCCGTGCCGGCCGGCTGGGCAATGCCTACACGCTGGTGAAGTGGGAAGAGTTTCGGGCGATCAAGGACATTGAAGACCTGATCAAGAAGCCCATCGACTGGGATGGCGAAGCGCCTACCGACGAGGAAATCGCGGAGTCCATAGCCTCAAAAGGCAAACGCCGCCGTGGCAGCAAGTCAGCCGGACCGAAAGCGAAGGCGAAGGCTCCCGCGAAGAAATCGAAACCCAAAAAGGCGGAAGAAAAGGTCGACGTGGCTGAAAAGCAGGAACAATCCAGCGCTGAAGCCAAACCTGAAAAGCGTCACTCAGAAGAAAAGCCGCAGCGCGAGCGCGGCGGCAGAGGCCGTGGCCGAGGCGGCAAAGGCCGTGACAATGATCACGACGACACACCGTCCATGTTCACCGAAGAAAACATGCCGGCCTTCCTGGCACGTCCGGTCATCTAAATATCTGAATACAGCGGAAAGCGGGTCAGCCGCGCTGCAGCACGTCGGCGGATACAGGCGTCAACTCAATAGACTCGCCACATCCGCAGGCGCTGGTCTGGTTCGGATTGTTGAACACAAAGCCTGACCGCAATTTGGTGACTTCATAGTCCATCGTGGTGCCGAACAGGAACAGGATTGCCTTTGCCTCGATCAGGACACGGGCACCCCTGTCTTCGATCACCTCATCAAACTTGTCGGGTTCATCAACGAAGTCCATGGTGTATTCCATACCGGCACAGCCACCGTTCTTGACGCCGATGCGCAGGCCGCCGGTATCCTTTTCGGACCGGGCCATCAGGTGCTTGATCCGCTCAACTGCCGCATCTGTCAATGACAGTACCGCCGGCATGGCGCGGGTGTTTGAGGTATTTACTTCAATAGCAGTCATTTCACCTCACCACATGTTCAGAGCGACACGCGCTTCATCCGACATGCGCGACGGATCCCACGGCGGGTCGAAAACCAGCTGCACATCGACATCCATGACACCTTCGACGGTGCGTACCGCGTCGGCCACCCAGCCCGGCATTTCGCCAGCCACGGGACAGCCTGGCGCGGTCAGCGTCATATCGACCTTCACCGAGCGGTCATCCTCGACATCGATCTTGTAAATCAGCCCGAGTTCAAAAATATCGACCGGAATTTCCGGGTCGTAAACGGTCTTGATCGCCGCGATCATGTCATCGGTCAACCGGCTGAGCTCTTCCTTCGGTATAGCTGATGTTACCGCCGGGTCCTGGTGTTCCGCTTCAACTGTCTCTGGAACAGGTGCGGGAGCGCATGATGTGCTTGTATCAGTCATGATTTAAACCCTATCACATAAACATCTTCTGTGCAGATGTAAGCGCTGCTGCCAGCCGATCAACATCTGCGGTGTTGTTGTACATGCCAAACGACGCCCGGCAGGTTGCTGTCACGCCAAATTTCTGCAAAAGCGGCATGGCGCAATGGGTGCCGGCGCGAACCGCCACGCCGTGCCGGTCGATGACGGTTGATATGTCATGGGCATGCGCACCTTCCATGGCAAAAGAGATAATCGCGCCCTTGGTCGGCGACGTGCCGAATATTTTCAGCGAATTGATGTGCGCCAGGCGCTCGTTGGCATATTGCAGCAGCGATGCTTCGTGTGCCGCGATAGCTTCACGCCCTATACTGTCCATATAGTCAAGTGCAGCCCCCAGTCCAATAGCCTGGACGATGGCCGGTGTGCCTGCTTCAAACCGGTGCGGCGGATCATTGTAGGTCACGCCATCCTCGGTCACCTCGATAATCATCTCACCGCCGCCCTGGTATGGCGGCATCCCGGCCAGCAACTCCTTCTTGCCGTACAAGACACCGATGCCGGACGGTCCGTAGGTCTTGTGACCGGTGAAAACATAAAAATCAGCGTCGAGATCCTGCACATCCACCGGCATGTGGACCGCGCTCTGTGACCCGTCGACCAGCACCGGAATGCCGCGTTCATGGGCAATCGCGATAATCTCCTTGATCGGCACAACTGTCCCGAAAGCATTCGACATGTGGGTAATCGCCACCATTTTGGTGCGCGGTGTCAGTGTCTTGATGAAATCTTCCACATGCAGCGTGCCTTCGTCATCGACCGGCACCCAGCGGATGTTGGCGCCCCGGTGCTCGCGGTGAAAATGCCACGGCACGATATTGGAGTGATGTTCAAGAATGGAAATGACGATGTCATCACCCTCGCCGATGACCATGCCGCCAAAACTCTGGGCGACCAGATTGATGGCATCGGTCGCATTGCGGGTGAAGATCACCTGGTCGGTTGACGGCGCATTGAGGAAGCGGCGGGCGCTTTCACGGGCATCCTCGAAGGCTTGCGTCGCGGTATTCGACAAGTAGTGCAGCCCGCGATGCACATTGGCGTACTCTTCCGAATAGGCGGTCTGGATCCGGTCCAGCACAACTTGCGGCTTTTGCGCTGATGCGCCGTTGTCGAGATAGGTCAGCGGCTTGTCGCCATAGACTGGCTTCGACAGGATTGGAAAGTCCGCCCTGATCTTTTCGACATTATACCCGGATGCGGGCTCAATGGTCTTGGCTATCTCATTCATAAGACATGAACTCCATCAGCGATCCATCGGGATCGCGGAAATAAACACTGGTACCCTGGCCCATTGCGCCGTGTCGCTCGCTCGGGCCTTCCTCGATCTTGATGTTATGCGCCTGCAAGTGTTCGATGGCACCGGAAATCGGTCCGTGCCAGCGAAAGCACAGATCACTGTTGCCGGGCTTCACCGGCAGCTTGGCAACCGGCGAACCATGCTGATCCGGTCCGTGGATGTTCAACTGCTGCTCACCCCAGCGGAACTGGTAGCCATTGCCAAACTCAATCGCCTCAGCTCCCATGACATCAACATAGAACGCCCTTGCCTTGTCCCAGTCGGAGACGTGGATCACACAATGATCGAGGGTGATGCGGGTCATGACACTTGCCTCAGCCCGCCTTCCGCCGTGCCAGCCAGCCTTCGGCCAGTTCACCCAACACGTCTCGGATCGCGTCGCTTTCCACGTCGTCGAAGGCTTCAGCGGCAAAGGCGCCGATCAGCATGGACTTGGCTTCTGTCTCGGAAATGCCGCGTGCGCGCAGATAGAACATCTGGTTCTCGTCCAGATCACCGGATGTCGCACCGTGGCCGCAGACCACGTCATCGGCATAGATTTCCAGCTCGGGCTTGGCATCAAACTCGGCGTCATCCGACAGGAGCAAGGCATGCGATGACTGGTTGCCATCGGTTTTCTGGGCATCGCGGCGAACGATCGCCTTGCCCTGAAACACGCCGCGGGCCGCTTCGTCCATCACGCACTTGAACAGTTCGCGCGACAGGCAGTTCGGCACGGCATGGTCAATCACCAGCCGGGTATCGTTATGCTGCTTGCCGGTGAGCAGGAAGGCGCCGGACACGTGGCTTTCGGTATGTTCACCGGCAAAGGTAATGAACCCCTGCTGACGGGTGGCGTGTCCGCCAATGGTCAGGGTGAAATCCTTCAGGTGGGCACTGTCGGCCAGATGCACTTCGGTATTGGAAAGGTGAATCGCTTCAAGACCTTCCTCCTGCACCTTCACCCGGTCCAGCCGGGCATTGTCTGCGATATGCAGTTGTGTCACGGCATTGTGGACATATTCACCGGCGCCGCCGATATGGGTTTCGATCAGGGTTGCGGATGCACCCTCTTCCAGCACAACCACATTGCGGGTCGTGTAGGTGGCAGCCTGTTCAGCAGTGGTCACGAACAACAGTTCAATCGGCGCGTCCATGCCGGACCCGGCCTTGACCCTGAGACCGGCACCGTCACTCATGTAAGCAAGGTTGAGGGCGGCAATCGGGTCCGTTGATCCCGCGACCAGCTTTTCCGACATCCAGCCCGGCAGGTCACCAGACCCAAGGCGGGCAAATTCAACATCACCGGTGGCCGGCATGGTTGAGCGGTCTGCATCAAAGGCACCATCCACAAACACCAGGCGCGCGCGCGCAACGTCGCCGAACGGCGAAGCCGCAATCAGCGCATCTATGGTGTCGGCAGACGCAGTGGTTCCGGAGACAGGCGGCAACGGGCTGGACATCAACTGGCGCAGGTCCGTCCACTTCCAGTCTTCCATGCGCCGGTGCGGCAAGCCTGTTTCGGCAAACTGCGCAAACGCAGACTTGCGCACATCCGCCAAAGCACCTTGCGGATTGAAGGCGTCCGTATAGGCGTTTTCCGCCGGTGTTTTCATCAAGGTAACTGTCATGACTTCAATCCTGCCTTACGCTGCAAATGCCGCGTAACCGTCCTTTTCCAGTTCAAGCGCCAGTTCCTTGCCGCCCGACTTCACAATCTTGCCGTCGGACATGACATGCACCTTGTCCGGCACAATGTAATCAAGCAGGCGCTGATAGTGAGTGATGACCAGCATGGCGCGCTCCGGAGACCGCAGTGCGTTGACGCCTTCTGCAACGACACGCAGAGCGTCGATATCAAGTCCGGAATCGGTTTCATCCAGAACACACAGGCCCGGCTCGAGCACGGCCATCTGCAGGATTTCAGCACGCTTCTTCTCACCGCCGGAAAAGCCGACATTGACCGGGCGCTTTAACATGTCCGTGGTCACGTTCAGCTGCTCTGCCTTGCCGCGTACCAACCGCATGAAATCAGGCGTGGTCATTTCGCTTTCGCCGCGCGCCTTGCGCTGGGCATTCAGTGCCACCTTCAGGAACTGCATGGTGGCTACACCGGGGATTTCAATCGGATACTGGAACGCCAGGAACACGCCGGCTGCGGCACGTTCGTCGATTTCCATTTCCAGCAGGTCTTCACCGTTGTAGGTGATCGAGCCTTCGGTGACTTCGTAACCGGGACGGCCAGCCAGCACATAGGACAAAGTGGACTTGCCGGAGCCGTTCGGGCCCATAATGGCATTCACTTCGCCTGCATTGATGGTCAGGTCCAGACCCTTGATAATCTGCTTGTCCTCTTCCTCGAGGCTCACATGCAGGTTCTTGATTTCAAGCATTTTCGTAATTCCCTGTTTTCCTAGTCATTCCTGGCAAACGAGTGCGTCACTGCGATTTTGCCGATAATGTTTGCGTTAAATTCAGCCAGATCTTCCGCCGGCACCCAATATTCTTCATGGGTCTTTCCACCCACGACCTTCTTCTCAAACCTGTTCAGATAGTCACTCTCGACTTCGAACTTCGTTACATATCCCTTGCCGTCAGCGTTGTGTTTCACGTTCCAGTCGCGCGCGATCTGCACAGCGTAGTCCTCGTTGGTAACCGGATAGAAAATCGGCTGTTCCGGCAGTCTTGGCGGAAAAGCACTCCAGCTACTGTCTTCAATCAGCTTCAGCTCCTTGCTACCAACCGGTCTGTACAGCACGGTACTCACTTCGGTTGCGTCCCTTTGATCATCTTCATCAACCCGCCTGCGGCCCAAGCGACAAATCCAACTGCTCCGATAATCATCGGCACGTTCAGCCAGGCCCGGCCGCCTTCACTGGTTCCGCCGATTCCGATGTCGAAAACCCAGAACAGAACCCCGAACGGCAGCGTCAGAAGGAATATCTTGCGCGCCTTGGCGGTGAATTCTTCCAGGCTGCCGAAGCGGGGCTGAAACAGACGGTCGAACATGGCTTCGGCTACCCCACACTGCCTTCCAGCGAAATGCCGATCAGCTTCTGGGTTTCGGCCATGAACTCCATCGGCAGCTGCTGCAGCACGTCGCGCACGAACCCGTTGACGACCAGCGCCACGGCTTCTTCTTCGTCGAGGCCGCGCGACTGGCAGTAGAACATCATGTCGTCGGAAATTTTCGACGTGGTCGCTTCATGTTCAAACGTCGCGGTGCGGGTTTTCGATTCGATGTATGGCACCGTGTGAGCACCGCACTTGTCACCAATCAGCAAGGAGTCACACTGGGTGAAATTACGGGCTCCCTTTGCTTTCTTGTGGGTTGTCACCAAGCCACGATAGGTGTTGTCGGAATGACCGGCTGCAATGCCCTTTGAAATGATCCGGCTCGACGTGTTCTTGCCGAGATGGATCATCTTGGTGCCTGAATCGACCTGCTGGTGACCGTTGGAGATGGCGATCGAGTAGAACTCGCCCACCGAATTGTCCCCACGCAGGATGCAGCTCGGATACTTCCAGGTTACTGCGGAGCCGGTTTCTACCTGGGTCCACGACACCTTGGAGTTGTCACCGCGGCAATCGGCACGCTTGGTCACGAAGTTGTAGATACCGCCATTGCCGTCCTTGTCGCCGGGATACCAGTTCTGCACGGTGGAGTACTTGATCTCCGCGTCTTCCATGGCAACCAGTTCAACCACGGCAGCATGCAGCTGGTTCTCGTCACGCATCGGTGCGGTACAGCCTTCCAGGTACGAAACGTAAGAACCCTTTTCCGCTATGATGAGCGTGCGTTCGAACTGGCCGGTGTTTTCCGCGTTGATGCGGAAATAGGTCGACAGTTCCATCGGGCAGCGAACACCTTCGGGAATGAACACGAACGAACCATCGGTGAACACGGCGGAATTGAGCGCCGCATAATAATTGTCACCCTGGGGCACCACGGAGAACAGGTACTTCTTCACCAGTTCGGGATGCTCGCGAATGGCTTCAGAAATGGAGCAGAAGATGACACCGGCCTTGGCAAGTTCCTTCTTGAAAGTCGTCACCACCGACACGCTGTCAAACACCGCGTCCACGGCCACCTTGCCGGAGGCGTAGGATGGGCCGGCATCTTCATCGAGAGTGCTCGGCTCGTCGTGCTTGCGCACGCCTGCCAGAAGCTCCTGCTCTTTCAGCGGAATGCCGAGCTTTTCGTATGTCCGCAGCAGTTCGGGATCAACCTCGTCCAGGCTCTTCGGCCCGGTCTGTCCCTTTGGTGCGGAGTAGAAATAGATGTCCTGGAAGTCGATCTTCGGATAGCTGACCTTGGCCCAGTCCGGCTCATCCATCTTCTGCCAGCGGGCATAGGCGTCGAGGCGCTGTTCCAGCATCCATTCCGGCTCTTCCTTCTTGGCGGAGATGAACTTGATGACGTCCTCCGAGAGCCCCTTGGGCGCGGTATCGGATTCAATAATCGTCTCAAAGCCGTACTTGTACTTGTCGACGTCAATTTCCTTGACGCGCTCGATTGTTTCAATATCAGGCATTCTCGCCTCTCTCCTTACCTGCTAATCACTCAGGCAGCCGCCGCACGCGCCACGTGGCGTCCGGCAATTTTCTGCCAACTATCTGAAAACCTGTTCACATCTTCTACGGTGGATGACCATCCCAGGCTCACCCGAATTGCCGATTTTGTTGTTGCTTCACTTGCGCCCATTGCCTTGAGCACATGGCTGGCCTGAACCTTGCCGGACGAACACGCAGAGCCCGATGACACTGCAATTCCATCCAGGTCGAAAGCCATCAATGCGGTATCGGCTTCAAGACCGGTGAGCGCAAAGCACACGGTGTTGGACAGCCGGTCAACGCCGGTCGAGAACACCACAACCTCACCTGGACCAGACGCCAGGGCTGATTCAAGTTTCGCCTGCAACCCCTTGAAATCAGATTCAGTTTTGCCTGCGGCCCGAACGGCGGCCGCAAATCCGGCGATACCGGCTATATTCTCGGTGCCGGCCCGGCGCCGAAGTTCCTGGCCACCGCCGGCAACCAGCGGGGACACCGGCAATCCATCGCGTATCACCAGCGCGCCGACGCCCTGCGGGCCACCGAGCTTGTGGGCTGAAACGCTGAGCAGGTCCACGCCCAGCAATCCAAAATTCACCGGCAGCTTGCCGAACGCCTGCACCGCATCACAATGCACCAGGGCATCATGTTCGCCCGCCACCGCGACAACATCGCGAACCGGCTGAATGGCACCGGTTTCATTGTTGGCCAGCATGACGGAGACCAGGGCCCGCCCGTCACCGTTGCCAAGCAGATTGCCAAGCGCCGATACATCAACGACACCGTTTTCATCAACCGGCAGTACATCAACCGGAAGGCCGGACACTTTAGCTGCCTCCAGCACACAGGGATGCTCGATTGCCGATACGACAAGACGGTCAACACTCACGCAGCGAAGTGCCTGATTACAGCTTTCCGAACCGCCGCCTGTGAACACAATCGCCGGTGCGATGGTACCGAGCGCGCGCGCAACCTCGTCACGCGCGGTCTCGATCAGCGCACGTGCCTTGCGGCCTTCCTCATGCACCGATGATGCATTTCCCTGAAGCTCAAGCGCGGCAAGCATTGCCTCGCGGGCTTCGGGCCTTATGGGGCTGGTCGCATTATGGTCAAGGTAGGTACGCATGGGCTTCGCTGCTCAACCCTGCGCCATGTTGCTGACGGGGTGTGTCTTGGCACGGCGGATCGAGGCTTCCAGCGCCAGGTTGCGCTGGTTGACCACGTCGCCCAGTGTTACTGCAGACAGGAATCCGTAGACCTGCCGGCCAAGGGCTGCCCACAGTTCATGGGTCACGCACTTTTCGCCTTTTACACAGCCGTCAATGGCATCACCCTGGCAGCGCGTCACCTGCATCGGTTCATCCGACGCCGTCACGATATCTGCAATATTTATGCGGTCAGCCGGGCGCGCAAGCTTGTATCCGCCGCCGGGTCCACGCTGGCTTTCCACAAGACCGGCGCGGCGAAGCTTGGCAAACAGCTGCTCCAGATATTCCTGGCTGATGTCCTGGCGTTCCGACACATCTCCCAGCGGGACCAGCGTGCCTTCAGCCTGAGCGGCTATGTCCGCCATGGCCATCACTGCGTATCTGCCTTTTGTAGAGAGCTTCATGTCGTTACTCGCTGTATCGGCGCAGGAATACGTCCAGGCAAATTGCGCGATGCCCGTAAAGCTTGCATTCCGGCTGTCAAATTGTGTAAGACCCCGCCTAAGCTCCCGTTTCCGGGATACGATTCCGGTGCATGGCGGTTTCTTGAATAGTTCTAAACTGGATATAGAATACCCGACAAGCAGAGTCAACAATTCAATCCCGCCAAATCCAGCGTTTTTGCATCAATTGCAGATGAGGCAGGTCAAATCCTCGTTGCCTCGTCACCTGTGTCCCGGCAACCCTTTTAAAGACAGGACGTCAAACGCATGCCAGAGGTCATTTTTAACGGACCCGCCGGTCGCATTGAAGGCCGCTATCATCACAATCCGGAGCACGGCTCGCCAATCGCCCTGATTCTGCATCCGCATCCGCAATTCGGCGGGACGATGAACAACCCGATCGTGCATGACCTCTATTATATGTATCGCGACCGTGGATTCTCGGTGCTGCGGTTCAATTTCCGCGGTGTCGGCCGCTCGCAGGGCCTGTTCGACAACGGCGCCGGCGAACTGTCCGATGCAGCCGCCGCCCTTGACTGGATGCAGACCTACAACAAGGAAGCGGCAACCTGCTGGATTGTCGGCATTTCCTTCGGTGCGTGGATTTCCATGCAATTGCTGATGCGGCGCCCGGAAATTGCAGGCTTCATCTCAATCGCACCACTGGCAAAGCACTATGACTTCTCGTTCCTGGCGCCCTGCCCGGCATCGGGCCTGTTCGTCAACGGCCAGTATGACACCGTCACCCCGGCTGATTCCATCAATGCCCTTGTCGCCAAGCTGAAGACCCAGAAGGGCATCAAGATCGATCATGAAGTGATGCCCGACACCAATCATTTTTTTGAAGGCAAGATTCCGGAATTGACGGACATCTGTGCGGATTACCTCGACAAGCGTCTCGAGGTGGAACTGAAAGAGGAATAGCCGGGACGACGCCTGACCCTTCCTAGCCCGCGTCGGCAGGAACAAACACCAGTCCGCCGGTTACGGGTTCGCTGGTTCCCGTCGTGCCGGGCCAGGTCAATGGAAGTCCGCGCACGGACCGCACAGCCAGGTATGCCCAGGCTTCCGCTTCTACGGCATCTCCGTCGGTGTGAATGGCTTCGGCCGGCACCACTGGTGCATTTATCAGGCTGGCCAGGCATTCCATCAGAAACCGGTTCTTGCGGCCGCCTCCGCAGATCACCCAATAGGCAGGGGTCTTGCCGCACCAGCTTACGGCATCGGCAATAGTATGCGCGGTAAACATCACCAGCGTCGCTGCTCCGTCGGCAGGGTTCAGGCCGTTTACCGGGTCCAGGTTGAAACCCGCCCGATCCAGTGATTTCGGCGGCGCTTCCTGAAAATACTCATGACGGCGGAGTTCGGCGAGAACATCTTCATCCACCGTGCCGGTTCGTGCCAGTGCGCCGTCGACGTCGACGGGCTTGCCCGTATGCTGCAGGCACCAGTCATCCATCAATGCGTTGCCCGGCCCGGTATCGAAGGCCAGCAACTCACCAGTCTCATCAACGAAGGTTATGTTCCCGACCCCGCCAATATTCACGAAAGCTGTCGGCCTGCCCGGCACGTGGGCCGCCATGGCCGCATGATAGGCGCATGCCAGGGGCGCGCCCTGCCCGCCGTGGACCATATCGTTTGCACGCATATCTGCCACGACCTTCAGCCCCGTTGAATTTGCCAGCGATTGCCCGTCTCCGAGCTGAACGGTCAGCCCGGCCTCCGGACGGTGCAGCACCGTCTGACCATGAAACCCGACCACAATGTCACCTGTCTTGCCAACACCATGCTTGTCGCAGAACCAGTCAATCGCGTCAGCGTGCCAGCGGGTAATGTCTTCCTCGATCGCCGACAGTTTCCCCGGCCGCGAGTCGCGCGCCTGCAAGGCGGCGGAAAGAGCCATCGCCTCACTCAGCATGGCCCTCTGCGCAGCATCATAATCAACTGCCTCAAAAGCCATGGCTTCGACCATGCTTTCACCATCGGTGCGGATCATGGCCACATCGATGCCGTCCATTGATGTGCCGCTCATCAAACCGATTGCCGTGATTGGATTTGCCATTCGTCCTCGTCATGCTATGAGGCGTACATCCTATCACAAGAGTGTTTACATGACCTATAAATCCGACTTTCTCAACGTGCTCGACGAGCGCGGTTTCATTCACCAGTGTTCAGACTTTGACGGGCTGGATGCGCTTGCTGCGAAGCGCGAGGTCATTGCCTATGTGGGGTATGACTGTACCGCGCCATCGCTGCATATCGGCAATTTTCTCAGCATGATGATGCTGCACTGGCTGCAGGAAACCGGCAACAAGCCCATCACCCTGATGGGCGGCGGCACCACCATGGTCGGAGACCCGTCCGGCAAGGACGAAACCCGTGCCATGCGCACGCCGGAAGAAATTGAAGCCAACAAGGCATCGATCAGGGGCGTCTTCAACCAGGTACTTCAATTTGGTGACGGCCAGACCGATGCGATCATGGTCGACAACGCCGACTGGTTGCTGGAACTCAGCTATATCGACATGTTGCGCAATGTTGGCCGCCATTTCTCGGTGAACCGGATGCTGACCATGGATTCTGTTCGCCTGAGGCTGGAACGCGAACAGGAAATGAGTTTCATCGAGTTCAATTACATGGTGTGCCAGTCATACGACTATGTCGAACTGGCCAGGCGGTATGGCTGCAACCTGCAGATGGGCGGTTCGGACCAGTGGGGCAATATTGTCAACGGTGTCGATCTGGGCCGGCGCATGGGGACGCATCAGCTTTATGCCCTGACCACACCTTTGCTGACCACCTCGTCAGGCGCGAAAATGGGTAAAACGGCGCAAGGAGCAGTTTGGCTCAACGCAGAACAGTTCAGCCCGTGGGATTTCTGGCAATACTGGCGCAATACCGAAGACGGTGATGTTGCGCGTTTCCTGAAACTGTTCACCACCTTGCCGATGGATGAGATTGCCAAGCTTGAAAAACTGGACGGCGCAGAGATCAACGAAGCCAAGAAGGTGCTGGCGAACGAGGCGACAGCCCTGCTGCACGGCCGCGATGCCGCCGACGCGGCTGCGGCCACGGCCCAGAAAACCTTTGAGCAAGGCGGGCTGGCACAAGACCTGCCGACGATTTCAGGCAACCCGGGAGATGGTCTTCTGTCGCTGTTTGTGGCTGCGGGACTCGGCGCCAGCAATGGTGAAGTGCGCCGCGCCGTCACCGGCAATTCAGTGAGCGTGAACGATACAAAGATCTCCGACCCCGGTTATATCGCGGGCGAAGCCGACTTCAATGCGGACGGCTTGATGAAAATATCGCTGGGCAAAAAGCGCCATGCACTGGTGAAGCGCGACTGACGCCTGCCATGCACGCCTGGGCCGACCTGACAACAACTCTTACTTGGTGGAATCCAGTTGTTGCTGTCGCGCCCTCTGGTTTTGCTGTGGCGTTGTCTGCCGCAGAACAGATCCGCGCTGTTGCCGGGTACCGCGGGCAGTACCATCGGAATTGGTCTGGCCACCGCCAATATTGAACAAGTTACGGAAAATGCCCGGCGCAATGGCAGACACCGGGTTGACCAGAAAGCGGGGCCTGTTCATGGAGCCTTTCAGAGCGAAATTCAAACCGAACACCCCCTGCCCCTTGCCACCAGTCAGGACGTCACCCAGCACGGGCACGTTTGAAATTGCCGAGTTCAGGGCGTATGCGGGAATAATTGTACCGCCAATATCCATGGCCAGGTCGTTCTTGCGAATAATGCCCTGTGCCGATGCGCCAATGTCAGGGCCCTGGACCAGAGCATCGCCGATACGGACGAAACTGTTGTCGACCGAAAACGGCACCGACAGCCGTGACAAACGCAGGCCATTTCTCCGGGGGCCCGCGTTCCGCCCGGCGCGGCGCGCCGTATTGTCAATCTGTGACAACGCAACCTCATTCCGAACCGAGAAATTGCGGACTTCCAGCAGGCCACGTTGAATGGCGCCCTGGCCGGGATTTCCAAGAATGGCGCCAAAGTCGATGGTGCCGCCAGAAATCTTTGAATAGAGGTTGGTCGCGCGCAATGACGCGCCCGCATCCCTGCCCGTCACCCGCATCCGCCGCTGCCCGTTATTGTCCCGGGTAATCCGCATGGTGATCGGCGCACCGTTCTGATACTTCCCTCTTATTTCCGCGGACTGGACAGCGCCGCCTGACGTTGCCAGCCGACCCTGCAGGTTGTTGATCACTTCGCCCCGGTGGACATAAATACGACTGATATTCGTATTGATGGACACCGGCGGCTCCTTCAGGCTGCTGCGGCCACCGACCTTGCTGGACATCATGCGGGATATCAGCGGCCGGGCATCCAAACTGGCTCCACCAACGCCCAATTGATACGCGCCAGACGACTTGTCTATTTCCAGTGCCAGCTGATTTGTATTGCTGAGGATGAAACGCGGGAACGAGGCATCCTGGAGACTGTTGGTCTTGCGGTTTATGCGCACTTTGCCAAGTATCTTGAGCTGCCCGCCGGTGACGGAAAGCTTGTCGAGCAGGATGAATTTATTATCGTTCAGGCCGACCGTGAAACTGGCCTTGGTGTTCTTGGTCGGCTTGCGGGACCAACCGATGGCATCAACGGCCATGGTCGCCTTGGACAGGTCTGCATCAACCTTTGCCGACACGATCTGCGAACCACGGCGCACCATGGACACTTTCAACCGCGTAGGCCCGGTCAGAAACGGCTCAAGCTCAATTCCCAGCTTTTGTCTGTCGGCATCAGTCAAGGTGGCCGAAATCGTCATGTCTTCATCGGCATTTGAGCTTTTGCTGAGTGGCCGGCGCCATGTCAACCGGGCGTTCTTTTCTCCCAGTTTCGCCGTGCCCTTGCCAGTGATGATGGTGTCATCCAGAAGCAGGTCAATCTGGGCATTGGTAATATCAATGCCCTCTATCGCATTCTTGATCTGTCCATCAACAAGCTTCGCTGTTGCAGAAACGGCAAAATCCGCTGACGTAATGCCGGGTTTGAGAGGCATCGCCAATCTGAGGTCAACCACACCGCGGCCGCTGACGGAGTCCAGGTCGAAACTCGAGCCGCTGACCAGCGCCAGCGGCGGAAGGTCGGCATACTCGTGAAATCCACCAACATCGCCTTCCAAATTCAGATTCAATGTTGCCGGAGAAATCGGCAATGCGAGTTTGGTGATCTGCATGTTCCCGCCGGTGACGCTGAGGGATTTGCCCGACGGCAAGGGGATTGTGCCTTCCTCGACCGCGATACCAAACACCTGGCCGGTCAGATGGAACCGGCCTTTCGCCCTGGACATCGGCGGCAGGTCGTCGGCGTAGGTGAATTCCACACCTGTTGCGTTGAACTTCAGGTCCACCGCATCGACTGGCAAAGGCTCGCCGTCCAATGCCTTCTTGATCTGGTCTCCTGACAGTTTCACCCGGAACTCGGCATCCTCCACGACACCGTCTCTCAGGTTCTCCCGATACCACTTGCGCGATTGTGCCGCTATAACAGGTGGCCACAACTTGCGGATCAGATCGTGGCGAACCGACCTGCCGCGACCAGCCATGTACACCCCCACTGCATCTCCATCGGCCACAAATTGTCCCCGGACCCGCACCCCGCCATCGCTGGACAGTACAAGCAGGTCATCGACCAGAAAACGGCGCTCGTCGAACAGCGCCTGCCCACTCAGTTTGAACTGGTCGATCACACTGCGGTCTGCGCCTGCATTAGGGGTATCGATATTGAGGTTTTGCGCTTCCAGTTCGATGCGGGCGGCAATCACCTCCTGCTGCTCGTTGCGGACCGGTGCAAACCGGCCGTTAAAACGGGCTTCAGCGCCGCGGATGACAAGAGTCGAGTTGTCTATCGACAGGTGACCGGTCTTCGGTTCGAACTTCAGGCGCAGCAAGCCTTCTTCGATCAGAACCGGGTCGGAGATGTATCCCGGAAACGAGACTTTGCCGGCTTTCACGGATAACACACCGGCTCCTGCCAGCATTTCCCCGGTGTTAGACAGGGAAAACTCCATTTCACCTGACATCGGCAGGTCGATATTGGCAAGCTGGTTGAATGCAAACAATTTGCGGGCAACATCGGCCGGAGTGACGCCGTCGACCTTGGCGACAACCTTGAAAACGCTTGAATCGGTGCGATAGGTTGTCAGCACCTCCGTACGCCATGTCGGGCCGTCCGCGGAAATGTCGGCATCCATGAACAGGGCAAAACCGCCTTCGGCGCGCTTGAAGCGAAGGTTAGCGCGAGGAGACAGCCAAAGCTGATTTTGAATTTCATCCTTGAACGAGATTTGCGCCTCGGTGACCTCAATCGCCTCCAGCGATCTGGTGCCCGGATCATTATTCTTATCCTGCAGCAGCTGGTTGATTGTCTCCACGATTGACTGGGTAGAACCACTGTCCTGGCTGTCAGGCTGCACAATCGGTTGTGTTGACTGCTCGCCAACATCCGACTTGCCGGTTGTCTCGGCGTCCGCGGAAAAACCCATCGCGATATTGCCGTCGGCATCGCGCCGGGCCAGAATGCGGGCACCGATAAGTTCGAGCTTCTTGGGCTTTACGTTTCCAGTCAGTATTTCTCCGATATCAACAGCGATTGCTGCGCGCGGCGCGCGCGCAATCAGATTGCCATTGGTATCGCTCAACCGGACATTGGCCAACCGCAATGTCGGATGCCCGCCATTGCTGCCGCGCTCGATCACGACGCCACCCAATTCGACCTTCAGGCCGGGGATAGAGTCACTGACCCTGTCTTCCACCACATCTGTAAGAAATCCAACGCTCAGCGGCCCGGAAGACAGCGCAATCACGACATACACCACCGCCGCGATAAGCATCACGGCGAGTGCAGCTGTTACCCAGGCTATGCCTTTTAGTGCCCGGCTGGCCAAATTTCCGCTCTTTTCTGTTCCGGTGGCAAAGCCCCGAAACCGCTAGTCCCAGCGATGATCATTATCTCCCATGCGAGCATGGAAGTCATTGGGTCCACCTTACACTCGGTTAAGGCCCAATTGTGACCTAATATCATGCGCTTATACAACCCGGTGTAAAAATCGCCATACCATCTACAAAAAACCCAATTTCGGCGTCAAAGAGTGTAAACGACCAGTCCTTTATCAACTATTTACCAAGAAAGTCTCTTTGGCGATGAACACTCAACTAGAATCAGGCCAGGCGATGCCGGAGTTCAACCTTGACGCTGAAGCATCTTCCAGGATTTCCAGTGACGATCTCAAGGGTCACAAGGCAGTGATCTACTTTTATCCCAAAGATGATACACCGGGCTGCACCAAGGAGGCGATCGCCTTTACTCAACTCAAATCCGCCTTCGAGGCAGCCGATACCAGAGTTGTCGGCATATCTGCCGATCCGGTTCACAAGCATGACAAGTTCATTGCCAAGCATGACCTGGACATCACATTGGGTTCCGACCCTGAACTGGACACGCTGAAAGCCTTCGGCGTGTGGGTTCAAAAGGCGATGTACGGGCGCAAATACTTCGGCATTGAACGCTCGACATTCCTGATTGATGCAGATGGCAAGGTGGCCAAGGTTTGGCGCAAAGTGAGAGTAGCCGGTCATGCCGAGGATGTGTTGAAAGCCGCTGAAGCGCTCGACTGATCATAAGTGCAGGCAGCTCTCCGACTTTTTGTTACCACCAGATGAGTTGAACTTTCTTGTGCGATGTTCATAATCGATCCACAAAGCAGCGACAGTAATTTGGCGCAACGCGGAATGCGACAGTAATTGTGGTTTGGCCCATGGCAGGGAGGGCTCATGCGTAACACACGACGGCATACAGGGGGGCGGTATCCGCGTGGATTGTTTTCCCGTCTGGCATATGCGTTTCGCGAGCGGCAGATTTACCTGCGTTCCGAGGGCGAAGTGCAATTCATCACTCTCAGGCCCTGGGTGCAGGTCGCGGTTATTTTTGCCTTCACAGTAGGGCTCTTTTGGGTCGCTTATGCTACCGTCAACGTGGCATTCAAGGATCAGGTTCTGGCGCTGAAGGAGCGCAATCAATATCGCGCGCGGCTCGAGTATGAAGATCGAATTGGAGAAATGCGCTCCACGATTGACAAACTCAACCGACGGCTGTTGCTGGACCAGAAAACATATCTCGCCAAAGTTGACGAAGTGCGGTTTGAGCATGACCGGCTCGTGGATCGTCATCAGCAATTGTCGGATTTTTTCCGGCAAGGGTGGCTGCCCGGCCCCAATGGCACCACAAAACAACAAAAGGGAAGCCTGACACCGCAAGCCACACCCGGCGTTCGTACAGCAGGCAATACCACATCACCGCGCGCGGTTGACAAATTCACCTCGGATTTCACTTCACCTGAAGAAGCCGTGAAACCGCTAGCCGACTTGCGCGCCTATATGGCTCAGATGGAAACCCGGGAAGCCGCACTGCTGGGTGCTGTCACAGAGTATGTTGCAGGTCAGACAACACGACTTGGCAAAGTGTACCGTTCCCTGGGAGTGAATGCCGACAAGATCGCGAAATCATCAAGATACAAGCCCGAGGCGGTCGGCGGTCCGTTTGTCGCTGCAAGTGCGGGCGATCTGGGATCGAAGGTGCTGGCGCAGAGTGTGTCGGACCTGTCGACACAGCTCGACCGGTGGGAGACCCTGAAATTTCAAACCACCCGCCTGCCGCTCACAAGGCCCATGTCCCCGGAGCACAAGACATCCAGTTCCTTTGGCCTGCGCAAGGACCCGTTCCGCAAAAAGCCCGCCATGCACTCCGGCATTGACTTTCGTGGCCCCACCGGTTCTCCGGTCCATGTCACGGCCCCGGGAAAGGTGATCAAGGCAGGCTGGTCCGGCGGATATGGCAAGATGGTCGAGGTGCGTCACGACGGCGGCGTTACCAGCCGATATGCGCATTTAAGTATAATTTCTGTTCGCACTGGCCAAAAGGTCAAGTCAGGTGATAGAATAGGAAAAGTTGGAAGTACAGGTCGCAGTACTGGCCCGCATCTTCATTACGAAACACGCGTGGGCGGCCGCGCAATAGACCCTGTAAGATTTTGGAAGGCCCGCGATGTTTTTCAAGAAATCACGCGCTAAAGCGCCAAAGAGCGGAGCCAATAGCGGCGGAGGCCGACAACGGCATCGTTCCGGTCCATCGCTTTTGTCTCTGGACCTTGTCATCGACGGTTCGGTGTCAACCGGCGGCGAACTGCAAGTTGACGGCACCATAAACGGTACGGTGCGTGCACGCGCCGTGGTGGTGGATGGCAATGGTGTCGTTTATGGCGACATTACCGCAGAAGAAGTGATCGTTCGTGGTCGGGTGATTGGCCCGATACGCGCGCTCCACATTCATATCTATGCGGGAGCCCATATTGAAGGCGATGTCATCAATCAGACGCTGTCGATTGAAAACGGCGCCCATGTGGATGGCAAGATACGCCGCGTGGAAGACCCCTTGTCGGAACCGATCGATCAGGAACAGGGTTATGCCAGCAGCGGCTGGGGACAGAATTATGCTCCGGTCTATGACCAGCATTACCCGCAGGAGAACGTATATTCCCTGCCAGGCACCGATGACATCGAAGATGACCCGGTCTATCCCGAGCCGCCGGCCCGCAAGCCGAAGGCAGCCGAATAAAATCGCCTGAGATCACACGGCCGTCAGCCTTATTCTATGTCGGACACCTCGTCCGGGCCTCCGCCATGCACTCTTTGAGCCAATGACGCCTCGATGAACTCGTTGAGGTCTCCATCCAGTACTGCGGACGGATTGGTGCTCTCGTGGCCGGTCCGCAAATCCTTCACAAGCTGGTAGGGCTGCAGAACGTAGGACCTGATCTGGTGCCCCCAGCCTATGTCGGTCTTGGTGGCCTCTTCGGCGTTGGCCGCCTCCTCGCGGATCTGCAACTCGCGTTCATACAGTCTGGCCCGCAGCATGTTCCATGCGGTCGCCCGGTTCTTGTGCTGCGATCTCTCGTTCTGGCACTGTACCACAATGTTGGTCGGGATATGAGTGATGCGAACGGCTGAGTCGGTTGTATTCACGTGCTGGCCACCGGCTCCCGATGCCCGATAGGTATCAATCCGGCAGTCGCTTTCATTGACTTCAATTTCAATATTGTCATCGACCTCGGGATACGACCACACCGATGCAAACGAGGTGTGCCGGCGCGCATTGGAATCGTAGGGCGAGATTCGCACCAGCCGGTGTACTCCGCTTTCGGTTTTCAGGCGGCCATAGGCATTGTGACCATTTACCTTGAGGGTGGCCGACTTTATGCCGGCCTCCTCACCGTCATGCATTTCGATCAGTTCGACCTTGAAGCCCTGCTTTTCAGCCCAGCGGGTATACATGCGCGTCAGCATGGAAGCCCAGTCCTGGCTCTCCGTACCGCCGGCGCCTGCATGCACTTCCAGGAAACTGTCATTGCTGTCTGCCTCGCCCGACAACAGCGTCTCTATTTCGAGTTTGGCGATTTCGGGCTGTAGTTCCTGGATCTGGGTTTCAGCCTCGCCAATGACCGACTGATCGTTCTCCATCTCGCCCAGTTCGATCAGTTCGACACTGTCGGAAATGGTTTGTTCCAGCCGCCGAACCGTGCCGATGCGGCTTTCAAGGTCCTGGCGCTTGCGCATGACGCGCTGGGCTTCTTCAGGATCGTTCCACAGGTCCGGATCTTCGGCCTGGGCATTCAGCAGATCGAGATCACGTAGTGCCTGATCCCAGTCAAAGATGCCTCCTCAGCAGCCCAATGGACTGCTTGAATTCGTCGACAAGTGTCTCGATTTCTGCCCGCATGCGAATCTTTCCGTGCCTGATTGGTGAATAATTCCGGCCCGGTCAGTACAGGCCGCCGGTGCCTGTCGTCAACCCGCCTTCGGACACAGCCGCAGACCCCGTGTCGCCACCGTTGATCACGATGCCACCGGCCTCGTTGTAGCCGCCGACATTGAGGCCTGAACTGGCGATAGCATCACCGCCGGTCACCAGCCGCTGGCGCTCCGGAGGTTGTTCGCCCGGCTTGAACGCTTCCAGGATGACATTGGCATTGCCATAGATGCCGCGCTTGCCGCTCTTCGGGTCAATCGGGATCAGCCGAACGCCGGAAGGTACACGAAACGGCGTTGCGGACACGTCTTTCAGCGCAAGCTTCATGAACTTCGATACGATGGGAGCAGCCAGCGAACCACCTGTCTCACCCTTGCCCATCGGCCTGGGCCGGTCGTAGCCGACATATACGCCAACCACAAGATCCGGCGTATATCCAATAAACCAGGCATCGCGCTCATCATTCGTCGTACCGGTCTTGCCGGCAATAGGTTTGCCTATTTCCTGCAATTTCTTGGCTGTCCCCCGCTGAACAACACCTTCCAGCATCGACGTGATCTGATAGGCGGTGTACGGGTTCATCACCTCTTCCCGGTTTTCAATAAATTCCGGCTCTGGCTGGTTCGTCCATTCCGCCGCGTTACACTGGGTACACTCGCGCTTGTCATGGCGCCACACCGTGCGCCCATACCGGTCCTGTATGCGATCCAGCATGGTTGGCTCGATTTTCTTGCCGCCATTGGCCAATACGGAATACGCCGATGTCATTCGCAGCAAAGACGTCTCGCCGGAACCAAGTGATGTTGCGAGCACTGCCGGCATGTTTTTATAAATGCCGAGCTGCTCTGTCAGGCTCTTGAACTTCTTGATGCCCATATCCTGCGCCAGGCGCACCGTCATCACGTTTCGTGAAAACTCGATGCCGCGCCGCAATGTCGACGGCCCATAGAACTTCTTGGTGTAGTTGGACGGTTTCCATGTCTCGCCGCTGCGCAGCTTTATCTCCACCGGCGCATCCAGTACGACCGATGATGGCGTGTAACCATTGTCCAGCGCTGCCGCATACACAAATGGCTTGATCGAGGATCCGGGCTGGCGTCTTGCCTGTGTCACCCGGTCAAACTGACTGCGGCTGTATGAAAACCCGCCGGTCAAAGCGAGCACGCGGCCGGTGTGCGGGTCCATCGCGACCATCCCGCCGTCGATCTCAGGTATCTGGACCAGATGGTAATTGTTGCCGGATCCTGCCGCGGTTGCATAAACCACATCGCCCGGTTTCAAGACGTCAGCCGCAGATTTTATCTTGTCGCCGAGCACCACGCCGTTCTTG
The DNA here is from genome assembly GCF_900149695.1 of Anderseniella sp. Alg231-50. Lineage (NCBI taxonomy): Bacteria > Pseudomonadati > Pseudomonadota > Alphaproteobacteria > Hyphomicrobiales > Parvibaculaceae > Anderseniella > Anderseniella sp. Alg231-50. The sequence continues at coordinate 176,548 of NZ_LT703007.1, forward strand.
TTGATGCCTTTATGCTGCCGTGCCCAATGCATGTGCTGCAACGGGATGACACCTTCTTTTGCGTCCGGCGTCTTGCCCTTGACCACCCGCGACGGCCGCAACCCGATGCGCGCCTGCTCGTCGCTGACTTCCAGCACGACGGCCAGTTGCCATGGATAGACATCGCCCAACGGCTTTTTCTTGGCCAGTGCGGCAGGCCAGTCCGCATTGACCTCTATGCGCGAGACCGGGCCGCGCCAGCCGTGATTGCGATCAAACTGGATCAATCCACCTGCCAGGGCCTGGCGGGCAAATATCTGCAGTTTGGGATCAATGGTCGTGCGGACGGACAAGCCGCCGGTACGCAGGACTTCCTTGCCGTAAATCTTCTCCACGGCCTGCCGCGCTTCTTCGGTAAAGTACTCGGCCGCAAACAGTTTGGCGCCAAACGGGCGAAGTGTCACTTCGATATCCTTGGCCTGCGCTTCCTTCATCTCGGCTTCCGTGATGTAACCGTTGTCATACATCCGTTCCAAAACCCAGTTGCGCCGCCCAATTGCACGTTTGCGATGACGCACGGGATGATAATTCGACGGACCCTTGGGCAGTGCCGCCAGATAAGCGACCTGAGCAAGATCCAGTTCGATCAGCGATTTGCCGAAATAATTCAACGAGGCCGCCGCGACGCCATAAGAGCCCTGCCCCAGGAAAATCTCGTTCAGGTAAAGCTCAAGAATCTGCTCCTTGCTGAACGAACTTTCCATGCGCAGGGCAATCAACGCTTCGCGCAGCTTGCGCGTAATGGTGCGTTCATTGGTCAGCAGAAAGTTCTTCGCGACCTGCTGGGTAATTGTAGAGGCACCGATCAGCCGCCGGTTCGACCCTTGCAGGCGCGCTCTTACGTTCACGATAACGGCTCTGGCAAGCGCTTCGGGATCAACACCGATGTGCCTGTAGAAATTCTTGTCCTCTGCGGAGGTCACGGCCTCCACCAGCCTTTTCGGAACCGCGTCTATAGGCACAAACAGCCGGCGCTCCTTGGCATACTCCGCCAACAGGGATCCGTCGGCGGCGTGAATACGCGTCATTACCGGGGGTTCGTATTTGGCCAGGCTTTCATGAGACGGCAGGGTCTTGGAGGTATCATAAATGATGTAACCCACAGCCAACGCGATGGCAAAACACACCGCCAGCCCAAAACTGAACAGATATTTGATAAATCGAAGCATTCAGATCAGCGTCCCGGGTTTGCAGCGAACCATGCCCGCACCTTTATACTTGGTATGCGCTCACAAAGCCAAATATTGTGGCAATCGGACGGCACTGCAACGGTTTGTATGAAGATTGACCGATGGACGCGGTATTTCATTGTGCCAGTTGCTGCCGGGCCGCCACTTCCGGCGAGAAAAACCCCTCGATTGCCGCGGTAACGGCACCTGCCGCCTTGCGCCGCCACCTTGATGACACCAGGTTTTTCTCGTCATGCCGGTTCGACAGATAGCCCAGTTCCAGCAAAACCGATGGAACGTCCGGTGCACGCAGCACCTTGAACCCGGCTGACCGCACGGGGCGCCTGTTCAACGGGGTAACCGGCTTCAGGTTCTTCACCACCCGGCGGGCGAAGTAGATTGAATGATTCTTGGTCTCCCGCAGGGCCAGATCAAGCAGAATATCAGCGACCTCGCCTGCATCCTCGCCAAGGTCGACACCGCCGATGAAGTCTGCGTTGTTTTCTTTTTCCGCCAGTGCGGCCGCTTCCGCGTCGGATGCCTTTTCGGACAAGGTGTAAACGGTCGCTCCGCGCACGCGGCGCTGCCGCAAGCTGTCCGCATGAACCGCAATAAACAGATCAGCCTTTTTGGCGCGGGCAAATTTGACGCGCTTGCCCAGGGAAATGAACCTGTCATCGTTACGGGTCATGTGAACCTCAAACCGCCCGGTCGCCAGCAGCCGCTTGCGCAATTCACGCGCAAATGCCAGCACAACCTTCTTTTCCGGCGTACCCTTTCTCGACACCGTTCCGCCATCAATCCCGCCATGTCCGGGATCCAGCACGACAACCGGCCTGGCAGGAATGGAGCCGGCCCCGATGCCCTGTTCTGTGGATGCTGCTGCGGACTGGGAAGGTTTTGGACGGGGTTTGGGAATGAGGCGAGCTGTTCTTTCTGTCAGTTCGACCCTTTCAGCCTCTTCATCAATGCGTGCAACTCCTTCGCGTTTCAAGAGTTCCGCCAAGGTGTCGGGAACCTGACGAACCGGTGAAGCCGCAGCGTTGCGGCTCGGCCGTTCGGTTGCCTTGATGCGGGCGAAAGTACGCTGATCGGTTTGAATTATATCGATAATCATACGTGCCGGCTGGCCGTTTTCAGGATTGAGCACGAACGATTTCTCGATCAGGACGGGGCCGGTTGTATCAATAACGATGCGCGATTTTCCGGGTGCAAGTTGGCCAAACCGATACGCCCTGACGAGCCCCCTGCCCACATCTCCGATTTCGGGAGGCATATTGAAGCGCACATCCGGCAGGTCGACCACCACACGATAGGGATTGTCGATCACATAAACCGAATAACTCACCGGCCTGTCGAGATCTGCCACAAACCGGGTCCGGGCATCATCTCCTGCTATGCGCGCTTCGCTCACGCTGGCAATTGGCGGCGTGGCGCTGGCGGAATCCGGGTACACTGCAATGTGAACAGCAATGAAAACGGCGGTTGCAACAGCAACCGCAGCGCACCACCTATACAATGCAGTGATCAGATATATAGCCCGGCGAGCCACGATATTGCGCTTCCCCATCACAAGATTCAGTCGCGCAAATTCTAGCAATAGTGTGGTTAACCATTCGTTTAGAGTCGTCACGCATGACGGGCCTATTCACAAAAATTCGCCCGGTTTGCCGTGAAATTCCGTTCCCGATCAGCGAATCCCGCCACACTGCACCCCAGGTCAGGCAGTCAAAGGCGGCTCTGTCACCGCCACCTGCCCTAGCGGAATACTTAAAACGCACTATTGCGTAACCCCAGAGACGTGATAAAAGCACAGTTGATCCTTAAGCGTGGTTTCACGGTGCAGCGAAGCAGCATCACACGCTGAAAGGACCTGTAATTTCTTAGCGTTCACAAAGTCCGGGCTGGAGAAAGCCACTTTGTTGAACAGCGAGTGTCACCGCACAGGGTGACGGGTTCGATGGGCAACTGCCCAGCGCGTAATCCAACCCCTGAAGCGGTTTAGTGAACCGTTCAGCGCCAGATTAAGGCGCGAACATATGTGGAAAACAAAGAATGAGCGCGGCAAGCAATATGACCAGCCGGTTCCTGCTTTTCAGCAGTGAAGCCTCGGCTGTGTTGTGCCCTGTCGGCACCAGACGCGCCCGTCCTGATTACTACCGTACAACTGCCCGCAATCGTATAGGTGCGCCACCCGGAGCGCCGCCTGTCCGAATCTGTGCCCGTTTGTGCGGCAAGGATTTGCCAATATGGCCAGCAAAATGCTTATCGACTCAGCGCACCCGGAAGAAACCAGGGTTTGCGTTGTCCGCGGCAACCGTATCGAGGAATTCGATTACGAATCCGCATCCCGCCGCCCTTTAAAGGGCAATATTTATCTCGCCAAAGTTACACGGGTTGAACCCTCTCTGCAGGCCGCCTTCGTTGAATACGGCGGCAACCGGCACGGGTTTCTGGCGTTTAGCGAGATTCATCCCGATTACTACCAGATCCCCGTTGCCGACCGGCAGGCACTGCTGGACGCAGACGCCGAAGACGCCCGTCTGGCCCGGGAGGAAGAAGACGCCGAGCCCGAAAAAACCAAACCGCGCCGCCGCCGCTCACGGTCTGCGCGCTCCAAGGACGACAAGGTTGCCAGTGACCCGGTAGTTGATGAAGCAGCAACGGATGACAGCGTCGACGGTGAAACGGCGGACAGTGAAGATGGTCAGGTTGAGGCCGGGACATCTGATACCGACAGTGACGCTGCCGAGGCTAAAGCCAAGGACGCCGACACTGATGCAGAACCAGCAGACGCGGCTGAAGCGAAGGTTTCGGATGCAGACGACGCCGATGAAGAACTCTCTGCTTCACAGCAGGCTTCAGAAACCGCCGAAGATGACAACGGCGAAGGTGACAACGGCGAAGGTGACAGCGAAGACACGGATGAGGATGCGCAGGCTGATGCAGATGACGACAACGAAGTTGCCGCTGCTGAAGACGACGGCGAGTCCGCCGATGACGATTCGGACGAAGCCGCACCAAAACCCCGCAAGCGGGCCCCGCGCAAGAATTACAAGATTCAGGAAGTTATCAAACGCCGTCAGGTCCTGCTGATCCAGGTTGTCAAGGAAGAGCGCGGCAACAAGGGCGCTGCACTGACCACCTACATGTCTCTGGCCGGTCGCTATTGTGTGCTTATGCCGAACACGGCGCGCGGTGGCGGCATCTCGCGCAAAATCACCGATGCTAGCGACCGCCGTCGCCTGAAAGACGTCATTCGTGAAGTCGAAGTGCCCGAAGGCATGGGACTGATCGTGCGCACAGCTGGAGCACAGCGCACCAAAACCGAGATTCGCCGCGACTATGACTATTTGCTGCGCATGTGGGAATCAGTGCGCGAACTGACCTTGAAGTCAGCCGCCCCTACCCTCGTTTACGAAGAAGGCAACCTGATCAAGCGATCCATTCGCGATCTGTATTCAAAAGACATCGACGAGGTTGTCGTGGAAGGCGAAGAAGGCTTCCGCGAGGCCAAGGATTTCATGAAGATGCTCATGCCAAGTCATGCGCGCAATGTGAAACTTTACAAAGATACCCGTCAGTTGTTCACCCGCCATCAGGTTGAGAGCCAGCTTGACGGGCTGTTCACACCAAACGTCACCCTGCCGTCCGGCGGCTATATCGTAATGAACCAGACCGAAGCGCTGGTATCGATTGATATCAACTCCGGCAAGGCAACCCGTGAACACAGCATCGAAGACACGGCGTTAAAAACAAACCTGGAGGCCGCCGTGGAAATTTCCCGGCAGTTGCGCCTTCGCGACCTGGCCGGGCTCATTGTCATCGACTTCATTGATATGGAGGAAAACCGCAACAACCGTGCGGTTGAGCGCAAGCTCAAGGATGCATTGAAGAACGACCGCGCGCGTATACAGGTTGGCCGTATATCGCACTTCGGGCTTTTGGAAATGTCTCGCCAGCGGCTGCGCCAGGGCATGATGGAGAGTTCCACCATGCAGTGTCCTCACTGCGAAGGCACCGGCGTCATTCGCGGCGTTTCAAGTTGCGCCCTTTCTGTATTGCGCGGCATTGAAGAGCATCTACTGTCCCGCAAGCCCGAAAGCCTGGACGTGCGGGTGCACCCGGATGTGGCTTTCTACATCTTCAACGAGAAACGTGACCACCTGCTGTCTCTTGAAGAGAATTACGGAATTTCAATTTATGTCCTGCCGGATTCAGACCGTGCGCTTGCCGACAGCGTCATAGAGCGCAAGCCGGACCGCAAGGGCCCGGCTGCCCGTCCTGTTTCATCGGATACGGCAGTCGCCATGGGCGACGGCATGGAAGCCAATGAAGAACCTGCTGCTGGAGATATTGATAGTGCAGACGGTGACGCGTCTGACAGCAAGCGGAATGATGAAGTGCAACTGGACGAAAACGGCGAGCCGCGCAAGAAGCGCCGCCGCCGCCGGGGACGCCGCGGTGGCCGCAAACAGCGTGAAGAACGCGAAGGCGAAGTAGTTTCCGGTTCCGATGACGCTTCCGCTTCTGCGGAAACCGCTCAGGCCAGCGAAGAAACGCCTGAAGCGAGCGGCGAAACCGAGGCAGCAACCGACACCGTTGCTGATGAAGACAAGCCGAAAAAACGCCGCCGCCGGTCACGTGGCGGGCGCAGCAAGGCAGCTGACGAAGGCACCGAGGCCGAAGAAATTGCGGCAACCGCAGACCCTGAGGTTGAGGAAGCCGTCGCTGTTGAGGCGGACGCTGCTGTGCAAGCAAGTGCCGAAGCAGAAGAGAAACCGAAGGCCAAAAAGCGCAGTCCGCGCAAGGCTGCTAAAAAGGCCAAGGCAGACAGCCCCGAAGCTCCTGCCGAAGAGACGGCTGAAGTTGCTGCAGAAGCCGAAGCCGAACCGGCTGCTGACGAAAAGCCTGCCAAGAAGCCGCGCAAGCGCGCTGCGAAAAAGGCAAAGCCGGCAGAAGCGGAGTCACCTGTTGAAACCGTTGTCGCAAACGGGAGTTCCGCACCAGTTGAGCTGGCGGAAAGTGAACCGGCTGCCTCCAAATGGGCACCTCCCGAGCCAACCGTCGATCCTGCAACAGCTCCGAAAAAAGCCGGCTGGTGGGGCAAGCGCTGACATTTCGGCATTTCGATCCGGATGACTTTTGGCTGATACGGCCAGAAGTCTTCCCGATCTGTTGCAATTACGCCCACAACGAACGGCGGTTCGAATGAGCACGAACCGCCTTGTTCTGTTTGGGCTGGTTGTCGTCGCCGTGCTGATGGGATGGCGGCTATACGAGCAGAAACATGCAGATACCGGGCAGTTGGCCGTACACCAGAGCGGTGATGTGGTTGTTCTCTCGTGGTCCGGTGAGGTTGACCTGCCCATGCATACGCTGCTGATGCGCGCATTCGAAGAACGCCGCACCACGTCAAAGCGCTTCTTGCTGCGTTTGAATTCGCCCGGCGGCTCGGTTCGCGAAGGCGGCGACGTGGTTGAACTGCTGCAACGCATCAAACGCACCCACACGCTCGACACCTATGTGGCGTCCAGAGACATCTGCATGTCCATGTGCGTTCCGATTTTCCTGCAGGGCAGCGGCCGCATCGCGGCAACAGATGCACGCTTCATGTTCCATGAGCCCAAGCGTTTCTACGATGACGGCAGCGAGGCCAAAGGCTTTTCATTCGAGCGCCAGGCTCTCACACGGCGGTTTTTTACCAGGTATTTCGTCAATTCTCCCATGAACGCCAATTGGAGAATCCAGCTCGAGAAAGACTGGGTCGGCAAGGATATATACAAGTCGGGCAAACAGCTGGTTGAGGAAAACTCCGGGATCGTCACCAATCTCCGCTAGGGAATTGGCCCTGCTACAGCAAGTCCCACAACAGCCGCCCTGCCAATGCCCACATGATGACGCCGATGATGGTGTCGAGCGCCTGCCAGCTGGTAGGCCGTGCAAACCATGGCGATAACAAACGAGCGCCATAGCCGAGCGAGAAAAACCAGGTAAACGACGCGATGCATGCACCGGCCCCGTAGGCAACTCTGTCCACACCATCGTAACGCGCCGACAAGCTGCCCAGCAGCACAACTGTATCCAGATAAACGTGCGGATTGAGAAATGTGAAGGCGAGCACGGTGGTAATCGCCGTTCGCAGGCTCAGCGGTCCACCGTCGCCTGCCCGTAACACGCCGGGAAATGCAGCCCGCCTGAAGGCCAGGAGGCCATAGGCAAACAGAAATGCAGCGCCACCGGCAGTTATGAATTTCAAGAGGAACGGCGCCTGTTTGACGAGCGTTCCCAAACCCGCGACACCTGCCGCGATCAGCATTGCGTCCGCCAGCGCGCAGATGAAGCACAACACAAACACATGTTCGCGCTTGAGGCCCTGACGCAGAACGAAAGCGTTCTGTGCGCCAATGGCGATAATGAGGGTCCCGCCAAGCAGGAACCCGGCTATGGCGGCAGCCATCACGGAACTGTCCTATCCTGCCTTTGGAAGCCAGCGTGACAGTCGTTCAACGGCCTTTTCCATGTGTTCCATCGAACCGGCAAACGACAGGCGCAAAAACCTGTTGCCGCGTTCTGCATCAAAATCGGCCCCCGGAGACACGGCGACATGAGCTTCCTTGAGCATTGCCTGAGCGAAGGCAAAGCTGTCATTGGTCAGGTTTGCGACGTCGGCATAAAGATAGAAAGCCCCGTCTGCCGGCGACAGATTGCCGAGCCCCAGTCCCGGCAACTCACGTAACAGAAAGTCCCGGTTTTCACGATACTCCGCCTTGCGGTGCTCCAGCTCTTCGGTCGCGTCAAACGCCGCTATGGCCGCGTATTGTGAAATTGTCGGCGGTGAAATGAACAGGCTTTGAGCCAGGCATTCTACAGGACGGACCAGGCTGTCGGGGACGATCATCCAGCCGATACGCCAACCGGTCATGCAGTAATATTTCGAAAACGAGTTAATGATGAGAGCGTCCGGATTGCTGGTCAGTGCGGTCGCCTGCGGCATTTCATAGTTGAGGCCGTGATAGATTTCGTCTGAAATGAACCAGATGTCCCGGTTCGCGCAGGTGCGGGAAACGGCTGCCAGATTTTCCGGTGTGACCATTGTCCCGGTCGGATTGGCAGGGCTTGCCAGCAACAGGCCGGACAATCCGTTTTCACAGGCGGTTGAAATCTGCTCGGGAGTTGGCGCCCAGCGATGGCGCCCGTCCACCTCAATGTCGGCAACCGTGATATCAAGCGCCGTCAGGATGTTGGAATATGCAGGATACCCCGGCACCGTAAGTCCGACCTTGTCGCCCTGGTCGAAACAGGCGAGAAAACTGAGGACGAACGCCCCCGACGAGCCGGTTGTCACCACCACCCTGCCGGGGTCAACTTCCACTCCATAAGCGTCGTGATAATGCTGTGCTATGCGCTCCCGCAGCGCCGGCAGGCCAAGCGAATTCGTGTAGCCCATGTATGCACCGTCCAGAGCCTGCCTGGCTGCCTCAACCACCTTTTGAGGTGGCCCGCCGGCGGGTTGGCCTGCCGACATATGCACTACGTCGTGACCGATAGCCGCTAGCGCATTGGCTTCACGAAACATGTCCATTACGATGAACGGTTGAACAAGAGCAGCTCGTCTGGAAGATGAAGGGGACATTTTACCTGGAATCGATGAATTGGCGTGGGGGGGAACGTTACTGGCCCTACCTATCAGATGCGATGGTTCGTGCAAACCGGCTGAAGACAAACTACATCACGGCTCTGTGACCCTGGACCTCATCGCATCACCCATGCTTTTGCCGTAATGTTCGATACAAATCCGTCTGATCCGGACATGCGTTTCATCGGTGTTGAAGTCGCGTGGAACCGGACGCACAAAAGGACCTATTCAAACCGCTGATGAAGAAATCATTGCGCACGATCGGGATTCTTGTTCTGTCCGCCGCCATGCTGGCGCAGGCCAGCCTGTCCTCCTTTGCGCAACAGCGCGGCAACAGTCCCCGGCTGATCCGTGACGCGGAAATCGAAGAGCTCATGCGGCGCTATCTCAAGCCGATCTTCAAAGTCGCGAAAATTCCACCCAGAGCCGTGAACATCTACCTGATCGACGACAGTCGCATCAACGCGTTCGTTGCCGGTGGCCAGCGCATTTTCATTCATACCGGCCTGATCGAAAAGGCTCAAAGTCCCAACGAGGTTATTGGCGTCCTGGCGCACGAGACGGCCCACGTTGCCGGTGGTCATCTGGCCCGGCTTGGTGTTCAGCTCGACCGCGCTTCGACCCAGGTCATCATCGGAACCTTGCTGGGCGCGGCAGCCGCAATCGGTGCATCACAGGCTGGTGCGGCATCCAGCGGCGGGGCGACCGGGGCACTGGTCTTTGGCGGTGCGGAGTTTGCCAGGCGCAATTTGCTGACCTATGTCCGGGCCCAGGAAGCAGCGGCGGACGAAGGCGCATTGCGCTATCTGGAGGCATCGGGGCAATCCGGCCGGGGTATGCTGGAATTGTTTCAGAAGCTCTACAACCAGTCCATTGCCTCCCTGCAGTACGTCGATCCGTATGCCGTGTCCCATCCGTTGCCCCTGCAGCGTATCCGGGTTCTGGAGAATCGCGTCCGGGCATCGAAGCATTACAACAAGAAGGACAAGGATTACCTGGTGTTCCGCCACAAGATGGCACAGGCAAAACTTGCCGGTTTCACCCGTTCGGCGCAATCCGTGTACTCATCCTATCCAGCTGCGGACAAATCCATCCCTGCCCAGTACGCCCGCGCTATCGCTGCCTACAGGGTGGGCGACCTGCAGACCGCCATCCCTGCGATTGACAAGCTGATTGCAAGAATACCGAAGAACCCGTATTTTTGGGAACTCAAGGGTCAGGCCCTGCTTGAAAAAGGTTTCCCGGCTGATGCCGTCGCACCATTGCGCCAGGCTCTGAAACTGTATCCGAAAAGCGGCCTGATCAGCATTCTGCTGGCGCAGGCACTGCTTGCCGCCAATACCAAAGAAGCGGCGCGGACGGCATTGTCAGTGTTGTCCAAAGCGCAGAGATTTGAGGGTGAGTCGGGCTCGCTGCATTTGCACAAGGCGCGGGCACACGGCATTTTGGGCGACTATGCTCGCGCAGAATTGTCCACTGCGGAAAGTGCCATGCTGCGCGGCGACAAAAAGCTGGCAAAACGGAAGGCCGAAGGCGCCAAGCGGCGGTCAAAATCCGGTTCTACTGTGTGGATCAGGGCAACCGACATACTCAACGCCCTGAAAAAAAAGAAAAGTTGAAGATGAAATTCCCCAAGGAACCGGTATAACCGGTCCAACAAACAGATCCGTCCGGTTTGGACAACACAGGAGTTTAGTTTCATGCGCACCAAATTCACAGCCCATCTTGTGGCCCTTGCACTTGCAGCCGGCAGTGTCGTGCTGCCTCAGCACGTGTCCGCGCAGGAAACTTTCTCAAAGGCGCAAACCAATGAAATGCACAATATAATTCGTGAGTACCTGCTGGAGAACCCGGCCATTCTCAACGAGATGATCGCCAAGCTGCAGGTTGCTGAGCGTGATCAGCAGGACAAGCAGGCCCGCGAAGCCATCGCCAGCAACGCGAAACAGCTTTTCCGCGACGAGAATGACTTTGTTGTCGGAAATCCCGATGGCAATGTCACCATGGTCGAGTTCTTCGACTACAATTGCGGCTTCTGCAAGCGGTCTGTCGCAGACGTGCTTCGTTTCACCGAGGAAGACAAGAACCTGCGCATCGTCATGAAGGAATTTCCGATTCTGTCGGAAGGTTCGATCATCGCATCACGCGCGGCAATCGCAGCCAAGAAACAGGGCAAATACTGGGAGTTGCACCTCGCCTTGATGGCAGCCAGCGGCGGTATCGACAATGAGGCAATGGTCATGTCGATTGCCGCTGAGGCCGGCCTTGATGTGGAGAAGCTGAAAGCCGACATGACATCGGACGCGGACGCGATTGAGAAGAGTATCAATGACAACCGTGCACTTGCCCAGTCCCTCGGAATCAACGGAACCCCTGCGTTCGTTATCGACGACAATCTGGTCCCTGGCGCCATGCCTTACGAGCAACTTGCAACCAGTGTCAAAATTGTTCGCGACAAAGGCGGGTGCCAGTTCTGCTGACGCCGCAACAGCAAATCACAGGCTTCCGCTTCCTGTGATCCATACATCCGTGGTGACCAGATAATCTCATCCACAGCCTGACCGGTGCCTACGCTTGGCCGGGCGCTGTTTTTGTGGCAATACCGGTGTACAAGAAAAGCACGGGACGGCATTTGCATGCTGTGAGCCTGCTGACCTGCCCCAATTGGAGATGATCTCTGTTGTCCGACACGATTCTGATACTTAACGGTCCGAACCTGAACCTGCTCGGCACGCGCGAACCTGAGATATACGGCGCAACCACGTTGGCCAACATTGAAGCCCGTTGCCATGCCCATGCGGAAAAACTCGGCGCCAAAGTCGATTTTCGCCAATCCAACACCGAGGGCGAACTGGTGGACTGGATACAGCAGGCGCGGGATACGGCTATCGCGATTGTCATCAATGCCGCCGCCTACACACATACGTCGGTCGCGTTGCACGACGCGCTGAAAGCCACCGGGCTGCCAGTCGTGGAACTGCACCTTTCAAATGTGTACAAGCGCGAGAGCTTCCGGCATAAGAGCTTCATCTCCAGCGTTGCTGACGGGGTCATGTGCGGGTTTGGAGCGCATGGCTATGTATTGGCAATCGACGCTGCAAAACAAATCGCCGCCGACAGGGCTGGCAAAACCTGAACAACAGGACACCGGAATCAGACATGGCCAAGGACAACAAGACATTCGACAACGAGCAAATCCGCCAGCTTGCCGAAATTCTGACCGACACGGGTTTGAGTGAAATCGAGGTTGAACAGGATGGCCTGAAAATCCGGGTGGCGCGCGAGATCTCCGCCACCTACGCAGCGCCTGCACCGACGATCCAGGCACCTGCGCCGAGCATTGTCAGCGCACCCAGTGCACCTGCCGCAGAGGCTTCCGCCGCGCCTGCGGCAAAATCTGCCGGAACCGTAAATTCACCGATGGTCGGCACCGCCTACATGTCGCCTTCACCGGAGGCTGCCCCGTTTGTACAGGTCGGCAGCAAGGTCAAGGCAGGCCAGGCCATCATGATCATCGAGGCCATGAAGACGATGAACCAGATCCCTGCCCCGCACAGCGGCACCGTGACGGCGATTCTCGTCGGCAATGGGGATCCTGTTGAATATGACGAGCCGCTGATGGTGATCGAGTAAATCCGCTGCACCCTGCACCCCAAAAACGGACCGCCCCTGTAAGGCCCAGATCCTGATGTTTGAAAAAGTCCTGATAGCCAACCGTGGTGAAATCGCACTTCGTGTCTTGCGCGCCTGCCGCGAGCTGGGCGTGCAGACGGTCGCTGTTCACTCGACCGCAGACGCAACGGCCATGCATGTGCGCCTGGCAGATGAGAGCGTGTGCATCGGTCCGCCATCTGCAACAGACAGTTATCTCAATATCCCGGCCATCGTTGCCGCGTGCGAAATAACAGGTGCCGATGCGGTGCATCCTGGCTACGGATTCCTGTCGGAGAATGCCAGGTTTGCCAAAATTCTCGAAGAGCATGACATCGCCTTCATCGGCCCATCGGCCGAACACATCTCGGTCATGGGGGACAAGATCGAGGCCAAGCTCACGGCCAAGAAGCTGGGCATCCCGGTGGTTCCAGGCTCGGACGGCGGGGTTTCAGGGTTTGATGAAGCCCGGCGTGTGGCGAAGGAAATCGGCTATCCGGTGCTGATCAAGGCCGCCGCCGGCGGCGGCGGGCGCGGCATGAAGGTCGCGTTGTCCGAGGACGAAATCGACACCGCGCTGTCCACCGCTCAGACCGAAGCGAAGGTCAACTTTGGTGACGATGCCGTATACATAGAACGGTATCTGGGCACGCCGCGCCATATCGAGGTGCAGGTGTTTGGCGACGGAAAAGGCAATGCCGTCTATCTGGGCGAGCGCGACTGTTCGTTACAGCGCCGGCACCAGAAGGTCTGGGAAGAAGCCCTGTCGCCGGCCCTGAATGCAGCCCAGCGCAAGGAAATCGGGGAGACCTGTTCCAAGGCGATGGCGGAAATGAAGTACTCCGGTGCCGGCACTGTAGAGTTCCTCTACGAAGACGGCGAGTTTTTCTTTATTGAGATGAACACCAGGCTGCAGGTTGAGCACCCCGTAACAGAGGCAATTACCGGGCTTGACCTGGTACAGGAGCAGTTGCGGGTTGCGTCAGGCGCCACGCTCGGCTTCAGGCAGGAAGACATACATTTTTCCGGCCACGCCATTGAGTGCCGCATCAACGCGGAAAACGCGGAAACCTTTGCGCCTTCTCCCGGCAGGGTAATCGGCGTTCATCAGCCGGGAGGCCTGGGTGTCCGGGTCGACTCAGGTATCTATGCCGGCTATTCAATCCCGCCCTACTATGACAGCCTGATCGGCAAGCTGATCGTACATGGCCGTGACCGCAATGAATGCCTGATGCGGTTGAGACGCGCGCTGGGGGAATATGTCATCGAGGGAATCGAAACCACGATTCCGCTGTTTCAGCGCCTGCTTGGCGAAACCGATATCATCGATGGTGAATACGATATTCACTGGCTGGAGAAGTTTCTGGCCAGGTAATGATCTGGCCGCGAATTTGTTCAGCCCGTCGGCATGGAAACTTGCGAAATTTATCCTATATAAGTCGTTCGGTCCGGGCATTTGTGTCCGGGCGATCCACGGGAACAGTCTATGCCACCGATTTATCTTGATCCGGCACCAAGGTCCTATCCGGACTTTGTCCACCTGCTTGGCCGCGGCAATCGCGGCGAGGCGGCAGCTGGAACAACGTCTTCAATAACCGATCTTGAGGACTGGCTTCTGGGAGAAGCCATAAACGAAACCGACATGCTGTCGCTGACAGAGTCACTGGCCTGGCGCATGGTCGCTGCCGGCCTGCCAATCGTGCGCGCCACGATCCATGTGGGGACACTGCATCCGCAACTGACCGGCTTCGGCTGGAGCTGGAACAAATTTGACGGTCTGTGCGACGAGATCGTTGTGAAGGCCATGTCAGCCCAGTCGGAAGCATACATGCGCAGCCCATTGCGCCCGGCAGTTGAAGATGGCCAATCACTGTTTCTGGACGTTAGCGACCCGGAAACCCAGGCCCGGTATCCGATCATCGAAGAACTCGCCGAACAGGGCATCAAGCATTACGCCGTCCTGCCAATGCCCAAGCGCATCGGGGCACAACGCTTCGACGTGGTTACAATCGCGACCGCTGAACAGGACGGTTTTACAAAGCAGCAGCAGCGTCAGCTTGACCGGGTACTCAAGTACCTTGCGCTGCATGTTCACCGTCACACATCGCGGCGTGTCGCCGAGAACGTCCTCAATGTCTATTTGGGTCACAGCGCCGGCAAGCAGGTGCTCGAGGGTTCGATCAGCCGGGGCGACGGCAACGCCATCGAGGCAGTAATCTGGTTTGCCGACATGCGCGGGTTCACCGAACTGACCGAAAAATATTCAGGCCCGCAGGTCAACCGGATTCTGAACGGATTCTTTGAGCAGGTGGTGAGCGCGGTTACGGGCAATGGCGGCGATGTGCTGAAATTCCTGGGTGACGGGGTGTTGGCGGTGTTTCCGTTCCAGTGTGCCGCATCGGCTGCAGATGCGGCAAAAGCGGCCATGGGCGCCGCCGACGAAGCGCTCAGAAACCTTGATGCCTATAACGCCAATCCTTGCGAAGATGTCCGCAATCTGAATGGCTGGACCCCGATCCGATGCGGCATCGCCATGCATATCGGGGAAGTGTTCTTCGGCAATGTCGGCGGTCATGACCGGCTGGACTTTACAGTCATAGGCAGTGCGGTGAACGAGGCCGCCCGCCTGGAAGCTCTGACCAAGCGCGTCATGCGCCCGGTGGTGATGTCACAGCAGGTCGGCGACCTGCTTGAAATCCCGCTGGACGACATCGGTCACCATGAATTGAAAGGAATTGTTCAACCCGTCCGTGTTTTCGCCCCAAAGCACTGGAAGTCTACTGCTATACAAATCTGAGAATCAGATTTTAAGGCGACAAAGATGTTCGGGAGGCATTCTCTATGAAAATGGCTGCGCTGATAGCCACGGCAGTGATGCTGCTTGGTCTTGGCCCTGCAACGGCACTGGCCGGGTGCAAGGATCATGCGGGATCAGGCGTTGACTGGTCCGGCTGTTCAAAAAAGCTGCTGATGCTGGGGTCTGCTTCACTGGATGGCGCAAAGCTTGACGGCAGCAACCTGACCAGCACAGACCTTGGTGGTGCAAACCTCAACGGCGCAAACCTGGATAATGCCGACTTGAGTTATACCTCTTTGAAAGGAGCCTCTCTCAAGGGCGCATCGCTGGTGAAAACAGCAGGCAATCGCACAGTGCTCGCAGAAGCGGATCTGAGCGATGCCAAGATGCAGGCGATTGAGTTGTTCCGCGCTGATTTGAGCGGCGCCAACCTGACCAAGGCCAACTTGTCACGTTCCAGCCTGCCACGCGCCATGTTTGAAGGCGCAAACCTCAGTGGTGCGTCACTCGAAAAATCCGACGTCATCCGCAGCAATTTCAACGATGCCGACCTGACCGGTCTCGACTTCACCTACGCCATAGTCGCAAGGGCCTCATTCAGAAATGCCAAGCTGGCGGGATCCGACTGGACCAACGCCTACCTGTACCGCAGCAACCTGGTGGGTGCCGACCTGTCAGGCGTAAAGGGACTGACCTCGGCCCAGGTGGCGATTGCATGCGGAGACGGCACGACCAAACTCCCGGCAGGCGTTGATGCGCCAGATCCATGGCCGTGCAACAAGCAGGATGAAAGCGCTCTGTAGGGCCCTTACCCTGATTGTCAGCGAGCGACTTCGCGGGAGATCCCCTGCAGCACCAGTTCACCCTTGTGCCAGGAATAGGTCTTGGTGGTGATGTTGTTATGCTCGTCAACCAGGTAAGCCCGCACGACCTGTGACGCTGTACTTACTTCCGGATTCGGCAATTTGCTGAGTGCGCGGTGATACACAAATCTGTCGAGCACCTCATCCCACAACCAGAATTGCCAAGGCTCGTTTGCGCCGGTAAGAGCAAAATCCCTCAACCCGAAGTCCGGCATGCCGTCAAAATTCATGTCGCGAACAATGATCGATACATTTTCAGGGTCAATGAAAGGCCGGGCTGAAACCGCAATGCGCTGGACCGTTTCATTGCTTTCACTCCGGAACAAAACCTCTGTCACCCGGTTCGGCGCCTGCCCGACCAGTTCAACCGAGCCCTGGCTGCCTGCAAATTCGACCTGACAACGGGCCAACACGCCATTGCTGCCGCTGGCAACAAGCGGCAGGTCGCAGGGCTGGAAGCTGGCCGTAAACGAAGCATTGCCGGGTGCAGGCACGGCCGTTGACGCGAGCCATAACATACAGCATGCAAGCGCACCCTGCCCGGCTGCTGTCCAACTCATCTTTGAAGCAGTCATGATGCACCTTGTGTTTGCGATCCGGACAGGCTCGCATCCGCATTCGGCATGACAACCCGATGTTAGCCGTTGACGTATCCGACAATGAGGAAACCAACCACCAGCAAGGTGATCGAAGTCATCAGAATTTTCAGAATCCGGCCATTCTTCACGATCCGCCCGGCGCGAGCTTCCTCGCCTGTAATCTTGTCGTCCTGCATTTCTCATTTCCCCGGTTTTCTGTCCAACAACCGGCAGGCCTAGCATGCCAGCCGATATTGCGCACCCTGCTTCACCAAGAATTGTTCTCTTGCCGGTCACACCGGCAATCCGGTAACACTATCAGCCATGTCGACGATCACACCCCAGGTTCTGCTGAAAGCTTACACTGCCGGGATTTTTCCGATGGCAGAAAGCGCTAATGACAGTGCGCTTTACTGGGTTGAACCGGAGGTGCGGGGAATTATCCCACTGGATGGTTTTCATGTATCACGCTCACTCGCCCGCCGAATCCGGTCCGGGCAGTTTTCCGTTACAGTGGACACTGACTTCGACGGTGTAATCCGGGCGTGCTCGGGCCAGGCCGGCAGTGCCGGCGAAAATGCGGTTGTCGAGCGGCCCTCAACCTGGATCAACGCCAGAATCTCAGCATTGTACAACCAGTTGCATGCGATGGGGTGCTGTCATTCGGTTGAATGCCGCGACAGCGAAGGGACGCTGGCTGGCGGGCTTTATGGCGTACGCATCGGCGCCGTGTTTTTCGGCGAAAGCATGTTTTCCGCACAGCGCGACGCTTCCAAGGTGGCGATGGTGCATCTCGTCGCGCGCCTAAAGGCAGGCAGCTTTCGCTTGCTGGACACCCAGTTTGTGACCGACCATCTGAAGACATTCGGTTGTGAGGAAGTCCCGCGCGACGACTATCGCAAACTGCTTGATGATGCTTTAGTGGCGCACGCGGACTTTACGGCATTTACAGACGACGACAATCCGGAGGCTGTACTGGCATCGGCAAAGTCCGGCCATCATGACGACACATAAGATGATCACAATTTTGCAGACACACAACGCACTGACCCCAGATCACACAATGTGCTCCACAAAATCGAGCTTGCTGCTATACTAGTTTAGAACCAATCAGTTACGGTGTTATCCAACATGTTGAAACTCTCCTCCCTCCGGTCCATTCGCTGCATCGCCGTCGTCGCCTGGTCATGTGCGCTGGCAACGCCGGCAATTTCTGCAGACGTGTTTGTGTCGGTCACCGGGGTACGCAATGCAAGCGGTACGGTTCTGGCATGCCTGTGGAGTTCCGGCTGGGGTTTCCCGAGTTGTGAAGAAGGCCGCAGCAATGTCAGGCAGGTCAAGATTCCTGCTGTGCAGGGGACTGTAAGCTTCCTGTTTGAAAATGTGCCGGACGGGAAATACGCCATCTCCGTAGGACATGACCAGAACAATGACGGAGTTCTGGAACGGCACCGGTTCCTGAAATACCCGATCGAGGGTGCGGGCGTTTCAAATTACAATACACCGCCACGCTTCATACCACTTCATCACGAAGCGACATTTCCCGTAAAAGGTCCTGCTGTCACTGAAATCAGCATTCCGATGCATTACCCGCCGGACGACTAGTCCTCCTGGCATCAGGGCGGGAGTACCGTCATTCCTACCGATTCAGCTGACCGGGACAGCCCGCAGCGGACCAGCGTTTGTTGACGTTGAAAATACGCCGTGATGCGGACGTCATCTGGGTCGCAAATTTGCGGCATGATTTCCTGTCCGAGCGCGAATCGCAGTTGGCCAGCATCGCCTTGTGGGTCTTGTTGATATCCGCAAGCGTCGGATGCGCTCCTGATTGCTGCTTTTTCAGCGTCGCATGATACCAGTTGCTCAGATGGAATTCTTTCTTGGCCAACCTGAGAATTGACGGTCGTATCTTTTTCGAAAACTCTTTTTTCAGTGCCGAGCACGACGCAGAATGTGCCGGCGTGGCCGCCATGGGCACACAGATGATACATGCCGCCACTGCACCTGACAGAAAATTCACCAGCCGCTTTGTTACCATCATGTTCCCGCCTGTCTCAGCATTGCCCGTTCGTATGTCTTGATCGCGCGGATGTGTGGCAAAACTAGGGTTCGCGCCCAAAGTCGTCATTCTTGTGGCGATGTTTGCTGCTCAGCTTCAGCGGGAGGCTCGTTTTGGGCCGGTGGAATGGTGCCCGGTTCATCGTCAACGCTTTTGCGATTCGGATCATGACACCCAATGAGCCACACATCATAGACCGGGTGCTCAACTGCATTCAGGCCAGGGCTTTCGGCCAGCATCCACCCCGAAAATATTCTGCGCGTGCCGCCGCTCAGCAGGTTTTCATCAACCTGAACAAAAGAGGTCGTTTTCGGTTCCTCTGTCGGCGGCCTGGAATTGCAGATGCGCGGATACACATTCAACGCCCCGAACCTGCGCACTTCATTGACGGGAATTTCAAACGTGGTGATGCGGCCGGTGATCTTGTCGAGCCCGGCAAAAACCGCCAGCGGGTTTTCAATGGCCTGCGCGCGCAAGGGACCTGGTGCAACAACCAGAACCCCTGCCAAAATCATACCCGAAACAAGGTATATCCCTGACAGCTTCATAAAGGCTTCACTGCCTCCACGCGAATACGCACATAGTCAGCCGTCCAATTACCGCGAGCATCACACAGGCTCGGCCGCAGCAATTGCTCGACCTCATCCAGGACGCTGTCCGCTTCGGTTCCAAACTGCTCGAAAAACGGCTTGCGGAAAAGCTTGAGCCATTCCTTCATGCCGGTCTTCAGAGGTGTCGGGCGCGGATACAGCCCCACCCTGCGCACGTCGAACCCTGCGTCTGCCAGCATATCGGCATAGACATCCGCAGACGGAAAAAACCATGGTCCCGCCAGGCTCTCGTCGCCTTCCCTGCGTGCGCTGACAGCCCGCATCGCAGTCACAATAGCTGCCACATTGCCATGCCCGCCAAATTCAGCAACGAACCGGCCACCAGGTTTCAGGGCACGCCATATGCCGTCAATGACCAGTTCCGGCTGGCTCATCCAGTGCAGCGCCGCATTGGAGAATACCGCGTCAAACTCTGCCGGAAAATCAAGCTTGTGACCATCACGGTTCATAACCTTAAGGCCACGCTCGCGCGCCGCCGCCAGCAGATCATCGCTCATGTCGACGCCAAGCACATCGGCACCAATATCGGCTAGCTTGTGCGTCAGGGCACCGTCTCCGCATCCAAGGTCGAGAATCTTTTCGCCCGCCTGCGGAGCCAGCCACTCAAACACGGCACCGGCCAGATCGGCTACAAAACGGCCATGCGTAGAATAGGCATCGGCAGACCAGGTTTGCTTTGATGATGATGTGTTGAAGTTCATTGGCTTGACTGGGTCGAGTCGCCTTCCGATTTCTTGTCGTCCGACTTGCCTGAGCCAAGCACGAACTGGGAGACCAGTCCGAACAGGTCAATGGCGTCCTGGGTGAACTCTATCTCACCGCCGCTGGCAATCAGGGTGTCACTGCCGCCCGGCTCCAGCGAAATGAATTTTCCGCCAAGCAGACCTTCGGAAGCGATCTTGGCAGTGGTGTCCTCGGGCAATTTGACAGTGGAGTCGACCGCCAGTTCAAGATTTGCCCGATAGCTTTCACGATCAAGTTTCTGCGCCGTCACCGACCCGATCTTGATGCCGGCCATACGCACATCGGTACCAACCGAAATTCCGTCAACAGATCCGAACGATGCGTTGACGCTGTAACCGTTTGCAGGCCCGCCGAGCCCGCCTACGAAATACATGAAACCGAAAAATCCGACCGCAATGGCAACAACGAACGCGCCAACAGCTGTCTCCGCCATGGAATTCTTCATATCCGGGGTGCTCCTGCCTCAATACCCGTGGTGTGAAAGTGCTTGACCAGGCCGCTATTCAGGCTGCCATGCGTCGTAATCCGGTTTTGCCGCCTGCTTCGGCGTCGCACCCAACAGGCTGCCGGCGGGCCTGTAAGCTTTGGACGATCCGGTCAGGTTGGGATGATGCGGTTTTTGCCATTCGCGCGCGGCATACTCCACCTCGCTTGGCGGCGTATCGGTGCGGTGATGCATCCAGCCATGCCAGCCGGGCGGGATCATCGACGCTTCCGCATAGTTGGCATAGATGACCCAGCGGCGCTCGGCAATCGACGCCGGCAATTTGGACGGGGCGCGGTAATAGGTGTTGCCGAATTCGTCGGAACCGACCTTCTCGCCGTGGCGCGCCGTGAACCAGCGCGTTCCCATGGTCTGACCGTTCCACCAGGTAAACAACTGCAGTAGTAAGTTTTTCATGCCAGAAACCCGAGCTGCGCAAAGAGCAGACATATAACGTGAATTGCTGACCCGTTATGGCCTATTCGGAAGGCTCAAGTCTAGGGTGTGGCGACAATTACAAGCATGGAATTGAAACGCTGCAACGATTGAGAAAAGTGGCTGCACGCGGTACAAGCTCATATCCAACGCCGATGACAATCACTCCGGACCTGCCTCATGACCACCAGCACAAACACCGTGAAACTGTCCATTGCCGGTGTGAACATGTCATTTGACGATGCAAAAGTGCTGCATGACATCTCCATGGATATTCCGACCGGCCGCAAGACCGTGCTTATCGGGCCTGCCGCCTCAGGTAAAACCGTGTTGATGAAATGTGTCGCCGGTATTCATGCGCCGAACACGGGCACCATCAGGCTGGACGGTCAGCTGATTACGGGAATCAGTCAGCGGGACCGTAATGAACTGCTTGCCGATACCGGCGTGCTGTTTCAGCAAGGCGGCCTGTTCGACAGCCTCATGGTCTGGGAGAACATTTCGTTCCGGCCAATCAACCATGACGGCATGAACCGGACGGAGGCCCGCGAGCTTGCAATTGACAAGCTGGCCCGTGTGAACCTGCCGGCCAGTACCGCGGACCTGTTGCCGTCCGAATTGTCCGGCGGAATGCAAAAACGGGTCGGCATCGCACGCGTCCTGGCCAGCCAGCCTTCGCTGATGCTTCTTGATGAGCCCACCGCCGGCCTTGACCCGATCACCACCAAGGCGATTTACCGCCTGCTCGACCGCTCCATTGAAGACAGCCACGCCACCGTGTTCGCCATTACCAGTGACATGGATGCTGCCCGCAGCGAATACGATCACATGTTCATGCTGCATGAAGGCCGGATTGTGTGGAGCGGTGCTGTGGCCGACATCGACGCGTCGGAAAACCCATATGTCCTGCAGCTCGTCAACGGCCGGGCTGACGGACCGATCAAGATGCGCATGAAGGCGCGCGCCTGACCATATAATGTTCACTTCCTTCGGTATAATCACCGCATTCACACTGCCATGTGATTTGCACGTGACTTCTGTGACACCATAAATTGGCCACAAAACAAACCCGACCGGAGAAACCCTCATGTTCAGATCAACCGCACTGGCCGTCGCCCTGCTGGCATTTGCTGCCAGCCCTTCGCTGGCTGCAAGCGGCAGCTTCAAAGGCGCCAAGGGCCACACAACGACCGGATCGGTTACCGTGACCGAACAGGGCGGCAAGCTGGTCATCAAACTGGGCTCCAACTTCAGCCTAGATGGCGCGCCGGATCCTTATGTGTCACTGGGCAACGGTTCCCGCCCCGTCAAGGGCGGCACGGCAGGTGTGCTGCGCAGGAACAAAGGTTCCGGCACCTATTCGGTTCGGGCAACAAAGGCCACCAAAGCCGCCAAAGAAGTGGTTATCTGGTGCAGGAAGTACTCTGTGCCGCTCGGTGTTGCCAGATTGAAATAGCCGTTTCCCGGCCTGACCCATTGTCAATTCGCGACATTTAATCTGGCGTTTTTGAGCGAGACATCCTCAGGGCCTGCATGACAGGCTTTCAGTATCAAGACTTGGTCTCTGCGTTGCAGATGGCCGGCAATTGGTAAGGAAAGCGGCTGCAAGCGATGAGCGTTCCAACCGGCGATTTCAGGCTGTCCGGCATGAGCGATACGGCTCGTGCGGTTTTGTTCTTGTGCGCCGGCATTTTCATCTTCTCGTTTCAGGACGTAATCGTCAAACAGCTGTCGGACCGCTATCCGGCACATCAGATCGTGTTTGTCCGCGCCATCATCGCCCTGCCCCTCATGTTCATGATCGTGCACTATGAATCAGGCCTGGGGACGCTGGCGACACGACATCCGATCATGCATGCGCTACGATCGTTCATCGGCTTCGGCGCATTTTTCTTCTATTATCTGGCACTTCCCACCATGCCCTTGACGGCGGTGGTGGCCATCTGGTTCACCGCGCCCCTGTTCATTACCGCGCTTGCCGTTCCCATCCTCGGGGAACGGGTTGGCTGGCGCAGATGGGCCGGAATCCTGTTCGGGTTTGCAGGTGCCATGGTGATTATTCAACCGGGCGCCGACACATTCCAGGCAACAGCCATCCTGCCGATCCTGGCGGCATTCTGCTATTCGATCTCGGCCCTGCTCGGCCGCAAGATGGGGATTACGGAATCAGGATCCGTAATGGCGTTCTACATGATGATCACCTTCTTCTACTGCGGCGGCGCGATCGGGGTGCTGGTCGCCAATCTTGACCCCCCGGCTGCAACCGACAGCGCACTGAAATTCCTGCTGCTGCCGTGGCACATGCCGGCAGGAACCGAACTGTTGATGATAGTGGTGATCGGGGTGATTTCAGCATTGGGGTTCTGGCTGCTGGCCACCGCCTACCGCATCGGCAATGCTCCGACCGTTGCGCCATTCGAGTACACATCAATGCTGTGGGCCACTATCCTGTCATACCTGTTGTGGGGCGAAGTGCCGAAATCGACCACCCTGGTCGGCGCCCTGATGATCATTGCGTCGGGTGTCTATGTGCTCCGGCGCGAGGCTGTGGTCAGAGACCGTCCGCTGGCGGGTAAAGGCATGTGGCGCTCGCGCAACTGACCTGAACCGGCCGAGTTACCGGTTTTGCTGCAGCCACCGCATAACCCGGTATGCCGCACCGCCTGGCTTGAGAGGCCTTTGCGACCACAGCCTGAGCGAAGTGTTCAGCTCAACCCTGAGATCAAAGGGCGCCACCAGTTCACCGCTTGCCAGATGCGATGCGACCAGCGCCTCGTGTCCCATCAGCACACCGGCACCGTTGACCGTCTCCTCAACCGCCAGCGTATAGAGTGAAAACACCGGGCCACGGGGTGTAAAATCCGAACCGGCAGTGCGAAACCAGATTGCCCAGTCGTCGATCCAGGTTGAGTCAGACAGGCAGGAAACCTGCGCAAGGTCGGCCGGTGATCCAAGCTTTTCAGCCAACGCCGGCGAGCAGACCGGAAATATGACATCCCGGGCCAGAGTTCCCTTGGCGTCATCGCCGTAAAACAGGCTCAGCTCGTAAGGCGTGCGCTTGAGGTTGGGCGGAACTTCCATTGCCGTGATGGAGATTGATATATCCGGTGCTGCGGCACGCAAGGCCGGCAGGCGCGGCGACAACCACAATTGCGCCAGCGACGGCAAGGCGGCGATATGCACAGCACTTGGCGCCGCTTCGTTGCGCAGGGTCTGAACCGCGAGCCCGAGCCCGTCGAACGCCTCGGTGAACCCCGGCAGCACCGCCTGGCCCAGGGCGTTCAGCTGGACACCTCGCGGTGTACGTTCAAACAACACCGCGCCCAGTTCTGCCTCCAGCGACTTGATGTGCGCGGTGATGGCACCCGGTGTCACGCCCAGTTCCTGCGATGCCGCCGCAAATCCGCCCAGCCGGGCAGCAGCTTCAAAGGCCCTGAGCGCAGTCAGCGGAATGTCTTTGGGTCGTGGTGGTGCAACAGCCATTTTAGCCTCAATTTTTCTAACCCTAATATTTCGCAAAACTGATTTGCCTGCAAGCCCGTCCGCTGCTCTTGTGGGAAGATGATCGCGACACTACTTCTGCCCGCCAAGGAGACAGCCATGACATCCATCTCACCAAGACCCTGGGTTCCGACCCACTGCGAGACCGTGGTACAGCGCATCGCCGACGAGACGGCGCGGGCCTCCAGCGCGCAGATAGATACCCGGCTTGAGCAACTGGTTGAAGACAACAAGACCATCCATGAGCGTGATTGCTTCAATCTCAACCCGGCCACCAATGTCATGAACCCACGCGCCGAAGCCATGCTGTCGGCCGGCCTTGGATCACGTCCGTCGCTGGGATACCCGGGCGACAAGTATGAGATGGGGCTGGAAGCCATTGAAGAGATCGAAGTCATCACTGCTGAATTGTGTGCAGAAATTTTCGCGGCAAAGTATGCGGAAATCCGCGTGGCATCGGGTGCCATGGCCAACCTGTACGGCTTTATGGCACTGACCAGACCCGGCGATGCGGTGATCGTGCCGCCGGCATCAATCGGCGGTCATGTAACCCATCACGAGGCCGGATGTGCAGGCCTTTACGGCCTCGATATCCATCGTGCTCCGATCAGGGACGATGGTTACACCATCGATGTGGACGAGTTACGGGAACTTGCCCGCAAGGTTCGCCCCAGGCTGATCACAATCGGCGGCAGCCTCAACCTGTCGCCGCATCCCGTGGCTGAGGTGCGCGCGATCGCCGATGAGGTAGATGCCCGCGTGTTGTTCGATGCGGCACACCAATGCGGCATCATAGCGGGTCAGGCGTGGCCCAATCCCCTGGCGCAAGGTGCGCATATGATGACCATGAGCACCTATAAGAGCCTCGGCGGACCTGCCGGCGGGCTGATTGTCAGCAATGACGCCGAAATCGCGGAGCGGCTCGACCACATCGCATTTCCCGGCATGACTGCCAATTTCGACGCGGCAAAATCTGCAGCACTTGCCATCACCATGCTGGACTGGCGTGAGCATGGAAAAGCCTATGGCGCCGCCATGGTCGAGCTGGCAAAAACCCTGGCGTCAACGCTCGCCGCTCACGACATGCCGGTTCACGGCGAGGCATTCGGCTACACGCAGTCGCACCAGTTTGCCATCGAAGCCGCCCGCTTTGGCGGTGGCCAGGCTGCATCGAAAAAGCTGCGCAAGGCAGGATTTC
Source organism: Anderseniella sp. Alg231-50 (assembly GCF_900149695.1). Taxonomy (NCBI): domain Bacteria; kingdom Pseudomonadati; phylum Pseudomonadota; class Alphaproteobacteria; order Hyphomicrobiales; family Parvibaculaceae; genus Anderseniella; species Anderseniella sp. Alg231-50. The sequence goes on from NZ_LT703007.1 coordinate 202,316, forward strand.
TGGCCTGCGGTATCGGCCTGCCGGGAACCGAAGTCGCCGGAGACATGAACGGCCTGCGCATCGGCACGCCGGAACTCGTGCGCTGGGGCGTGACGCCGGATCACGCAGAGAAACTGGCCGGGCTGATTACACGTGCGCTGGGCACAAACGATCCAGCGTCGCTGGCCAGCGAGGTGACGGCCTTCCGGCAGCAGTTCGACCAATTGCAATTTGTCAGGAACTGAACAGCCGGTGCCGCAATCCTGCCGGATCAGATCTTATCTTTCGTCAGGCTCAGGTGAAAAATTTGTCATTACAACCTCCCGTGTTCTACAAGCACGATGAGAGTAACAACTGTTTGACACACCGGCAACTGGCATACTATTGCGGCGGCAGTCCGCGCTGCTGCAGAACCTGCCGGATGAGATCTTCGGCGGATGCCGGGTTGTCGAAACAGCCTGAAATATTGCGGATGCGGCTGGCGATGCTGATCTCGGGGAACCCGATCTTTGCCATGTCGGCGCGCAACGCGGCAGTCACCTTGTCGAACGCCGGCTTGCCGAAGCCTTCTTCATCGCGCAGACGGCGGATGGAAACGCAATCACTGATGGCTTCATTCATGAGATGTTCGGGACCATTGCGCGGCGGATGCGGCCGATCGACATCGCCGGTCTGGTGGTGAGCACATTCATGCCGGTCGATGAACTGCTGGAACTCACGCGGTGCCGACGCGAAATTGGACCTGAGTACGACAGGTTTTCCGTTGCCATCCCTGATCGCCATGCCGGCTGCCAGGCCGGGACGGCCCCGGTCCGTCGTGTTGAACTGAACCTGCTCACCCTTGTTGTTGATACAGGCAGGAACCCTTGCGAGATCAGCAGCAGCGGCTTCATTGTCCCCCTGCGCTACTGCACCGCCGCCAAACATTGCCATGACCAGCACTGTTGCGGTCACAGCAACCGTGCCTGTGCGGCTACGTTTCTCGGCAACACCGCCTGCCATACTGTGCCGCAAACCTGTCATTGGTCGGTGAACAGCAGGGCCGGAATTTCCGAGCTTCCCTCTGTCAGACCGGTCGCGGCGTGCACGATGGCGTTGGCATCAATGCCGAAATGATCGTACAGATCGGCAATACTGCCGGTCTGGCCGAAGTGCTCCACGCCGAGCGGGATTGTCCGGTGCCCGACCACGCCGCCCAGCCAGGCAAGCGTCGCCGGATGACCGTCAATGACGGTGACAATCGAGCAGTTGCCCGGCAGCGGCGACAACAATGCCTCGATGTGACTGCGCGCCCGGGCATTGCCGCGCCGGCGATCACGTTGCGCGGCTGTCCAACCGGCATTCAGTCTATCTGCCGACGTAACGGCCAGAACGCCGACGTCGCGCCGGACCTCGGCAATACGTGCCGCCGCCGCAATGGCCTGCGGTGCAACGCAGCCCTGATAGGCAATGACCACTTCGCAGTTCGGACCCGGCTCGCGCAGCCAGTAAGCCCCGTCAATGGTGCCCTGCCGGAAGTCGTCATTGGCACGGGTACCGGGCTGTTCAATCGGATTGGTGCTCAGGCGCAGATACACCGAGCCGCCGGTTTCGTCGCGCAGCCAGGTTCGTTCGTCACGGTCGCCTTCGCCATCCTTCTGCATGTAGTCGAATGCCCACTGCATGATGACCGCCAGTTCATCGACGAAGGCAGGCTCGAACGCCGCCAGCCCGTCCTGGCTCATACCGATCAGTGGTGAACCGACAGACTGATGGGCCCCGCCTTCAGGCGCCAGCGTGACGCCGGACGGGGTGCCGACGATCATGAAACGGGCATCCTGATAGCAGGCATAGTTCAGCGCATCGAGACCGCGGGCGACAAACGGGTCGTACACAGTGCCGACCGGCAGCAGGCGCTTGCCGAACAAGGAATGCGACAGGCCGGCAGCGCCGAGCAGCAGGAAGAGGTTCATTTCGGCAATGCCGAGCTCGATATGCTGGCCTTCCGGCGTGAACTCCCATTTCGCCGTGGACGGGATTTTCTCGCTGATGAAGGTGTCGGCCTGTTCGGTGCGGGCAAACAGCTTGCGCCGGTTGACCCAGGGGCCCAGGTTGGTGGTGCCGGTGACATCCGGTGACGTGGTGACGATGCGCTCGGCCAGCACACTGTCACCCTTCGACAGGTCATCGAGCACCTTGCCGAAACCCATCTGGGTAGAAATTTCACGTTCGCTGGAGGGTTCGATATCCGGCACCGGTATTGCCGGCTCGCTGAACCGGCGCACGCCTTTGGAAAAGAACGCCGTCTGGTCCAGAAATGCCTGCAGCGCATTGGCATCACTGACTGTTGCGAACCGGTCCCATTCCTCGCCCTCGGCCACGCCCATGTGCTGTTGCCACGCCGCCATCTGGGTCTTGTTCATCAGCCCGCCATGATTGTCCTTGTGGCCGGCAATGGGGGTGCCCCATCCCTTTACGGTATAGGCGAGGAAACAGACCGGCCGGTCATGGTCGACGGCAGCGAATGCCTCGGCCATAGTCGCCACGCAATTGCCGCCGAGGTTTTCCATCAGTTCGGCCAGTTGGTCATCCGACCTTGCATCGATCAGCGCCGTCACATCGCCCTGGTCGCCAAGATCATCCATGAGGCGCTTGCGCCAGACTGATCCGCCCATGAATGTCAGGGCTGAATAAAGCTGGTTCGGACAGGCATCGATCCAGGCTTGCAGCTTGTCGCCGCCGCGTTCTTCGAAAGCAGCGCGCTGCAGATGGCCGTATTTGACGCGCACCACATCCCAGCCGAATGTATCGAATATCTTTTCCACCTGTTGCCAGAGGCCTTCGCGCACCACGCCGTCCAGCGACTGGCGGTTATAATCGATGACCCACCAGGTGTTGCGCAGGTCGTTCTTCCAGCCTTCCTGCAAGGCTTCATAAATGTTGCCCTCGTCCAGTTCGGCGTCCCCGACCAGCGCCACCATCCTGCCGAGCGGCACTCCCTGCCCCCAGGCCTTGGCGGTGATGTAGTCCTGCACCAGCGAAGCAAATGAGGTTATCGCGACGCCAAGGCCCACCGACCCGGTCGAAAAGTCGACATCGTCGATATCCTTGGTGCGTGACGGATAGGACTGGACCCCGCCGTACCCTCTAAAATTCTCCATCTTCTCACGCGTCTGGTTACCCATCAGATATTGAATGGCATGAAAGATCGGCGAGGCATGCGGTTTCACAGCCACCCGGTCCTCGGGCCTGAGTGCGGAGAAATACAGCGCGGTCATGATCGACACCATCGAGGCGGACGATGCCTGATGGCCGCCGACCTTGATACCGTCAGCCTTGGGCCGGATGTGGTTGGCGTTGTGGATCATCCAGTGCGACAGCCACAAAAGCCGTTGCTCAATGGTCTTCAGATGGGTTTGTGTTTCGGTCATGAACCTGGTCTATGCAGCTTTCAAATTGGTGGCCCCCGGCAAGGCCTGCTCGAGATCTGCCAGTATATCGTCGACACCCTCAAGCCCGATCGACAGGCGGACAAGGCCATCGCTGATACCATGCACCATTCGTTCTTCCGCTGTATAGGTGGAATGCGTCATGCTGGCGGGGTGCTGGATCAGGGTTTCCGTGTCACCCAGCGACACAGCGCGCCCGATCATCTCAAGGCGGTTCATCAGGGTGCGCCCGGCGTCAAGGCCGCCTTCAAGTTCAAAGGCAATCATGCCGCCAAAGCCGGACATCTGCCGGCAGGCCAGTTCATGCTGGTCAAATCCGGGCAAGCCGGGATAGCAGACCTTTGTGACGGCTGGATTTTCATCCAGCATGCGAGCAACAGTCATGGCACTCTGGCAATGCCGGTCCATGCGCAATTCCAGGGTCTTGATGCCGCGCAGTATCAACATGGCATTGAACGGCGCCATGACGGCGCCGGTCATGTCCTTCATCCCGAACATGCGGATTTCGGCGATCATCTCCGCACTTCCAACGACAAGTCCTGCAACCACGTCGCCATGTCCACCGAGATACTTTGTGGCCGAATGCACCACCAGATCAGCGCCCAGCGTGACAGGACGGGTCAGGTACGGTGTGGCATAGGTATTGTCGACCACGACCACCGCGCCTTGCGTGTGCGCAATCTCCGATACACGTTTAATATCAACCAGCCGCATGTTGGGATTGGCCGGGGTCTCGAAGTACACCACCTTGGTCCTGTCGCTGATTGCGCCGACCAGGTTGTCCGGCTCTGTCAGATCCACATGCGTAATCACGACGCCGAACTTACCCAGCCCGTGCTGCAGATAGGAGAATGTGCAGCCATACAGCGTCTTGTCGACAATGATCTCATCGCCCGGGGCAACCAGGGTCCACAAGGTGGACGAGATGGCTCCCATGCCGGAAGCCAGCGCCAGGCCTGCCTCGGCCTCTTCCAGGTCGGCAATCCGCCGCTCCAGCAGGTCAAGCGTGGGGTTTGATATGCGCGAGTAGATGTGACCCTGCCTGTCTCCGCTGAACATTTCTCCGCCAGCTTCGGCGGTTTCGAATGCGAAGGTCGACGTGAGATGCACTGGCGGTGTCAGGGCACCTTCGTGGTCAGCCGGTTCATAGCCATGGTGAATTGCCCGCGTTGAAAAGCTCCTGGATGATGATTTCATGACAGCCTCCGATGTTTGTACTCGGTCCAGCATATGTGAGGTTGGCAGGCTAAATATTGCTATTTATGCCAATATTACTGTATTTATTGGAATTATATGCCAACATGGAATTCGATATGGACCCCAAAGACCGTCAGATCATACGCGCGCTGCAGCGCAATGGCCGCATGACCAACCAGGACCTGGCAGCCGAAGTGAATTTGTCTCCGTCGCCCTGCCTCAGAAGACTGAAGAACCTTGAGGCCAGCGGCGCCATTCGCGGCTACAGCGTGAGCGTGGACGCCAGGGCCTACGGCCTTCCGGTAAACGTGTTTGTACGTGTCAGCCTGGAAAGGCATACCGAAGATGTGGTGCAGCATTTCGAAAGCCGGGTCAGGGCCATCGATGAAGTATTGGAATGCTATGTGATGACCGGCGTTTCGGATTATCTTCTGCGCGTCGTGGTGGCAGACCTCGATGACTATGAGAAATTCGTCCGCAAACGGCTGCATCCCATTGGCGGCATTGGATCAATTGACACCAGCTTCGCCTACGGAACCGTCAAGAAAACCGATGTCTTTCCGGCAATTGACTGACCCTACCTGCACTGCCTCGCAGTAAAGGTGTGCTGAAACAACTGCCCGGAACGCTACTTTTTCCCCTGACGATAGGACATGGTCGCCAGCACGATCCCGAACGATACAAAGGCAACTATGACCATGGCGAGATACAATTGCTCATAGGTTGTCATGACTTCATCTCCGTTGTTCAGATACCTGATCCGATGGAGAGTGTGTCGCCGGTGATGAAAATGCGTGTTGATCCAGATCAATCCAGCGAGACCGTTGAGCGCTCCGATTCCCGGCCACTCGCCTGATTCTCGCGATTATCACCATCACCACAACTTAAACGTGTATTTTTAACTTCCAAAGCAACCCTGGGTGCTTTGGCGTTAACCTGTCGTTAACCAAAAACTTCACCGGTTTGAAATGTGACCGGCACTATATCTCGTGGTGTCAGCGCGGTGTTCAGAACCATGACGGTCGCGTGACGTCAGATATCTATGGATAGTTACTGCCGCAATGCCGCGGAATCGTTGAGGTTCGGGGGCGAATCGTGGCTATCTCCGGTTATCCACAGAACCTGTCAAGGCTGTGGATACTATATGTTGTGTTAGGGTTTCGTTAACACACTAGGTATTGACGAGAGCCCGCAATCGGCACTACATTCATGTGCATGGGAACGGGGCATGGGACGGCTCGGAGTTAGGGCCATCCCCAAGGTAATTTTAGTTACCGAACTCCAAGGTCTAACGATGGATAAAGCGGAGTAATACCGCACTATCCAAACGGGGAAGCTGTGACTTGTGCGTACGGGCTGGGAAGCCAGGTACGCGTGAAGGTAAAGCTTTGCTGCGAAGTCTTGTCTGTAGGGGGGCGTAAGAACAATGGGATCGCTGAAAAGCGCTTGAAAACAACAACTTGATCAATTGAAAGCAGATAGGCTGCTTTGAAGGGGAATACAATGCGGGTAGAACGGCGCTTTACAGCCGAAGGTAAAGGTCCATATGCAGGTGTGGAGTTTCGCAAGGCGACCAGCGAAATCAAGAACCCTGACGGGTCTATCGTGTTTCAGCTCAAGGACATCGAAGTCCCCAAGGCCTGGAGCCAGGTTGCCTCCGACATCATCGCACAGAAATACTTCCGCAAGGCCGGTGTACCCGCACGGCTGAAAAAGGTTGAGGAAAATTCCGTCCCGTCATGGCTGTGGCGCTCCGTGGAAGACACAGATGCGCTGGCAGAGTTGCCTGAAGACGAACGCTATTCTTCTGAAATGTCTGCACAGCAGGTGTTCAACCGGCTGGCCGGCACGTGGACCTACTGGGGCTGGAAAGGCGGTTACTTCGATGCCGAAGAAGATGCGCTGGCGTTTTACGAAGAGATGGTCAACATGCTGGCGACCCAGCGTTGTGCACCAAACAGCCCGCAATGGTTCAACACCGGCCTGCACTGGGCCTATGGTATCGACGGTCCCGGCCAGGGCCACCACTATGTCGACTTTGAAACCGGCAAGCTGACCAAGTCCACTTCGTCTTATGAACACCCGCAGCCACATGCCTGCTTCATCCAGTCGATCTCCGACGACCTGGTCAATGAAGGCGGCATCATGGACCTGTGGGTGCGCGAAGCCCGCCTGTTCAAATACGGCTCCGGTACCGGATCCAACTTCTCCTTCATCCGCGGCGAGAACGAGCCCCTGTCAGGCGGCGGCAAATCCTCCGGCCTGATGAGCTTCCTGAAGATCGGCGATCGCGCTGCCGGCGCCATCAAGTCCGGTGGCACGACGCGCCGCGCCGCCAAGATGGTGGTGGTGGATGTCGATCATCCCGACATCGAGGCCTATATCGACTGGAAGGTGAAGGAAGAAGAAAAGGTTGCGGCACTGGTAACCGGCTCCAAGGTCACCCAGCAGCACCTGAAGATCATCATGAAGGCGTGCGTCAACTGCGACGGCCCTGGCGATGACTGCTACAATCCAGCCAAGAACCCTGCCCTGAAGCGCGCCATCAAGGATGCGCGCAAGTCACATGTGCCTGACAGCTACATCAAGCGCGTCCTGCAGTTTGCGGCACAGGGCTTCAAGGAAATCGAATTCGACACCTATGACACCGACTGGGACGGCGAGGCCTACCGCACGGTATCCGGCCAGAATTCCAACAACTCGGTCCGCGTGACCGACGAGTTCCTGCGGGCCGTTGAAAACGGTTCTTCCTGGGACCTGAAATGGCGCCTGCAAGACGGGGTCGCCAAGACAATCGATGCCGGCGACCTGTGGGGCAAGATCGGCAATGCGGCGTGGGCCTGTGCCGACCCGGGTATCCAGTTCCACACCACCATCAATGACTGGCACACCTGCCCGGCCTCCGGCGACATCCGCGCATCAAACCCATGTTCGGAATACATGTTCCTGGATGACACTGCCTGTAACCTGGCGTCGCTGAACCTGTTGACCTTCCTCGACAAGTCCAACTCGAAGTTCGACATCGAAGGCTTTGAGCACGGTGTCCGCCTGTGGACCATGGTGCTGGAAATCTCCGTCCTGATGGCACAGTTCCCGTCCAAGGAAATCGCCAAAAGGTCCTACGAGTACCGCACGCTGGGCCTCGGCTTCGCCAATATCGGCGGCATGCTGATGACGTCCGGCATCTCCTATGACTCAGATGAAGGCCGCGCCATCTGTGGCGCCATCTCGGCCATCATGACCGGTGTGTCCTACGCAACGTCTGCCGAAATGGCCGGCGAGCTTGGCCCCTTCCCCGGCTACAAGAAAAACGCAAAGGCCATGCTGCGGGTCATGAAGAACCATCAGCTTGCCGCGCGCGGATCTTCTCAAGGCTATGAGAAGCTGGCGGTGAACCCGGTGCCACTTGACCATGCAAACTGTGCCGACAAGGACCTGGTGGCACACGCTGTTGCCGCCTGGGACCGGGCCGTGAAGCTCGGCGCCAAGAACGGCTACCGCAATGCGCAGGCCACGGTGATCGCCCCGACCGGCACCATCGGGCTGGTCATGGATTGCGATACTACAGGTATCGAGCCTGACTTTGCCCTGGTGAAGTTCAAGAAGCTGGCCGGCGGCGGTTACTTCAAGATCATCAACCGCGCCGTGCCTGCAGCCCTGCACACGCTGGGCTACAGCGAAGGCCAGATCGAAGGCATCATCAAATATGCCGTCGGCAACGGTACGCTGTCAGGTGCTCCCGCCATCAACCATGAAACGCTGAAAGCCAAGGGCTTCACGTCCAAGGAACTGCAGATCGTGGAAGATGGCCTGGCATCGGCGTTCGATATCAAGTTCGTGTTCAACAAGTGGACGCTGGGCGAAGAATTCTGCACCAAGACACTCGGCATCTCCGCCGAACAGCTTGACGATTTCAACTTCTGCGTGTTGAGCCACCTCGGTTTTGCCAAGGCGGACATCGAGGCAGCCAATGTCTTCGTCTGCGGTGCCATGACGCTGGAAGGCGCACCGGAACTGCAGGACGAGCACCTGCCCGTCTTCGACTGCGCCAATCCGTGCGGCCGTCTCGGCAAGCGCTACCTGTCGGTGGACAGCCACATCCGCATGATGGCGGCAGCACAGCCGTTCATCTCGGGTGCCATCTCGAAGACCATCAACATGCCGAACGAGGCAACCGTTGAGGACTGCCAGGCGGCCTACATGCTGTCGTGGAAGCTGGCCCTGAAGGCCAATGCGCTGTACCGCGACGGATCCAAGCTCAGCCAGCCGCTCAATGCAGCACTGATCGAGGATGAGGACGAAGACGCCGATGACATGATCGATCAGGTCGCCGCCATGCCGCAGACACAGCGGGTGGAAAAGGTCGTCGAGAAGGTCATCGAAAAGGTGCTGGCGCGCGAGCGCGAAAAACTGCCGCAGCGGCGCAAGGGCTATACCCAGAAGGCCATTGTCGGCGGGCACAAGGTCTACCTGCGCACCGGAGAATATGACGACGGCAAGCTTGGCGAGATCTTCATCGACATGCACAAGGAAGGTGCCGCCTTCCGCGCCATGATGAACAACTTCGCCATCGCGGTGTCGCTCGGCCTGCAATATGGCGTGCCGTTGGAAGAGTATGTCGAGGCGTTCACCTTCACCCGCTTTGAGCCTGCGGGTCAGGTCCAGGGCAACGAGGCGATCAAGAACGCCACGTCGATCCTCGACTATGTGTTCCGCGAACTGGCCGTGTCCTATCTGAGCCGCAACGACCTGGCCCATGTCGAGCCAGCCGATATTCGCTTCGATGCCATGGGCAAGGGCGAAGACGAAGGCAAGCCCGGCGCGGCGCCGTGCCCTCCAGGCGGCATGCCGGCCATGGCGGTGGCATCATCGGGCTACACACGGCAGAAGTTGTCGGACAATGTGTTCATGATGCCGAACAGCCTGACGTCGGCAGCCATAACCAATCCGGTTGCCGCCAGCCAGTCGCGTATTGAAGCGGCCTATGTGGCAGACGGCGCGGCTGCTCTTGATGTGGCTGTCGAGATGGCGGTTGAAGCCAGCCTGCAGCCGGCAATAGAGACCGAGGAAAGCGTGGCCCCGCTGGACATCGATTCAGACGGCCAGGTGAAAACCGAAGCCGAACGCCGGGTCGAGGCGCGCATGAAGGGATATGAAGGCGACAGCTGCGGCGAATGCGGCAACTTCACCCTGCTCCGCAACGGCACCTGCATGAAGTGCGATACCTGCGGGAGTACGAGTGGCTGCAGCTAAACAAATGTCGGAGGGTGGGGCTTGTGCCCCACCTGTTATCAAACTTGACAGGCCAATACTCCGGTGTTGGCCATCAGCACGAGGAGAACAAAAAGTGATCATTTTTTAGGAAGAAGAAAGGGCACCGCGCTACTCGTAATAGCACGATGCCCCACATGCTTAGCCCCCAAAATTGACATACCAAGGACCTCACAAAATGAGTTTACTACAAATGTTCGAGTCGGACAGCCGCAAGGTTGCCGCATGGCAAAAAGCTACAATTGTCCCCGGTTTTGACGCTTCTAGAATTAGGCGCGACAGGTTCGGCAATTACATCAGCTGGTTCGACTATGGATTGAAAACTACCTACGGTTGGGAAATAGACCACGTCTGGCCCAGTTCACTCGGCGGCAGCGACGCCAACGGCAACCTCGCTGCGACCCATTGGCAAGCCAATAGAATAAAATCCAATAGATTTATTGGATAACCCAACTGATGGCGGGGCAACTGCTCCGCCATATTGGTTGCTGCAAAGCTTAAAATATCGTCCACAATATTGCGACTCAGTCGCAAACTAGGATATCCTAAAAAGTCAATCAATTCAATTCGCTGACATTGCTCAAATACTGCGAGTTAGGCACAAATTATGAAATCAATCAGCACAATTTCAAGAGTCGCAAATCTAGTGCGAATTAGGTTGTTTTGCTCTGATTCGTTTCCTTTACCAATCGAAATATTGCTACATCGCATTAATGATATCGTACGCGGGGCGAAAATTATCGTCAAAACAGACAATACAATGCCTCATGACGAAGCTTATGCTGATTGCGAAGAAAAGATCATCTATCTCCGTAAGACAGTGGTCGACCAGCTTAGATCGAATAACCCGAGAGCGAGATGGACCTTAGCCCATGAGCTTGCTCACTTAGTGCTTTCTCATCGAGGCACATTATCACGGGCAGTCACCAATTTGCGCGGCAGTCAGTCAACAGTGCGAGTTTACGAACGAGAAGCAAACATATTTGCGGAGCACTTTTTGGCCCCTGATATGATGGTAGAGACTTGTGCGGATGCTGGAGAACTTTCAAAAAAGACCGGGATGTCCCTTTCCGCGGCACAAATCCGGTTCAACGAATTTCAAGCCTTAAAACGTCAGGAGAAGGGCGAACTACGTGATCTGCCTGGATCGGCAAAAGCGTATCTGAAGAAGCAGATCGACAAGGGTTACAAACCGCGCCATGTCTCTGTCGACTCGATCAACGTACATTCACTTGGATCTGAGAAAGCCGCGATCGCACAAGGATATCTCGCGGAACCTTGCCCCCAATGCGGCGATAGAAAACTAGTTAGGCGATCCGGACGGATATTCTGCGAGTGTGGCTGGCCACCGGATGGTGACTTTGCGACAGATTGACTCGGAAAATGCCGTGGTTCCTGAGGGCATCATCGTTATGCCAGCAAAGGCTGGCATCCATTTCCGTAACGACGCGTGTCCAAATTGCTGCCTATGGACCCCAGCCTTCGCTGGGGTGACAATTTGAATGGATTGCTGGCGAACTCCTCTTTCCAAACCGGCCTGTATTTCCCTATGCTCAACACTCGATATGAGCGCTCGGCAGCAAATCCCTCACACCATCAGGAAACACCCGACACATGGCCCCTTCCCCGAAATCCGTTCATGACATGGCGGCAAAATATGCTGCTGCCTGGAGTTCCCAGTCACCGGAAGGCGTCGCGTCGTATTATGCGCCCGACGGCAAGATTGCCATCAATGGCGGCGATGAGATCGCGGGCCGGGCAGCGGTCGCGGAAATGGCGGCCGGGTTTTACGAGGAGTTTCCAGACCTGATCGTGCATCTGGATGATATTCGTGCTGCCGGCAACCAGGCGATTTTCGTCTGGACCCTGGAAGGCACCCATTCAGGTACCGGCAACCGGGTCAAGGTACAGGGCTGGGAAGAATGGACCCTGAGCGATGATTGCCTGGTGGCAATGTCGCTGGGCCGGTTTGATGCAGTGGAATATGACCGCCAGATCGCCGAAGGCATCTGACGGGAGTTCGCATCGGCATCTCGTCTTCGCCGGATACCCGGATCAGTTGATCAGCATGGCTTCCGTTGACGAATGGCCGCGGTCACATCCACCGCCATACCCGGAATAAGACGGTACGGACTGTGACTGCTTGCCGGTCTTGCCGACTTCGCCCGTCGCCACTGTGGCGGCAGCTTCAGCGGCCGTTGTGGTCGTTACTGCAGTGTTGGCATTTGTTGCCGGAGCGGGTGTTGCTTCAGGCATCGAGCCGGCGACAGCCGGCAATGCGAACAGGGCAATGAAAGCAGGAACAAGCATTGTTTTCATGGTAACCTCCGATAAATCGACATGGTACTCATCAAGGCCGTCTGCCTTAGTGTAACGCACTCAATGCGGTTTTCCTATGGAGCTTTCGTGGTTTTGGCGATCAGGTAACCTGAGCCCCGGCGAGACCAGGCTGGCAACAACGCCTGTTGCTCCCCATATCTGACAGGTAGTGAAGTCGAACCAGGAGGATGCACAGATGGCCGTAACCCAGATACTTGCCGCCCTGATCGGGCTCTATTTCATCTGCGGCGGCATCGCCATCCTGCGCGACCGCAAGGTGATGGCTGGCATGATGGAGTCGCTTATTGATCAGCCGGTACTGGGCTATCTGGGCGGCGTCATGGCGTTTGCCATCGGCGGCACGATTTTGGCCGTGCATTCACTGTGGACCGGATGGCTGGCTGGTTTCGTGACGCTTGTCGGTTGGGTGGCGCTGGCAGAAGGCGTGCTGCTGATTGCGGCACGTGAACCATTTTTGAGGATTGTGTCGAAACTGAAACTGGACAATCGTTTCGGCACAATCTTGAGCCTGGGCATCATCGCGCTTGGCGGTGTGCTGCTGGCGGCGTCATTACTGTGAGATGCAAACCCTGAAAACCGGCCCGCGTTAAGCGGTTCGTGTCATTCCACAGAGCGTTCAAAGGTGGAACTTCGTTGGTGACTGGCGGGCCGTTTTTGGCTTGGCGGGCCGTTTCCTGGCAGGCGATTTCCGATTTCCGGCAGCAGCGTTGTTGGCTGTCAGCAACGGGATAAGGCGTGACAGACGTGCACTGCACTGCACCAGCAGTTTAAAATCGTCCTCGCTCAAGGTTCCGCCGCCTGCGGCCAGCTTTTCCAACACATCAAGATCAGCGGATACTGAATCCACAGCAATCGTCTCTTCGGAAAAATTGTTCAACCCGGTCATGTGATACGGGGCCTTTTACAAGGATGATCGACAACTTCACCTTCCCCCGATGGCGCGAACTCAACGCAACAAACATGTTTCTTTAAGCAGGTATTAGCAGATTCGGCGATTCTGCAGAATCCCGATCAGGCAAAGATTATACTGCAGTTATGATGAAATTGAGTTTTCTGCGTGCGTCAGTCGTCATCCGCACTCGGCACCTTGACCAGGGCCTCGCCTTCCAGCACCAGCAGATCTTCAACCGAGCAACTGCAGGCCAGCCTGACGCGATTGCCCTTGTCGCTCAATTCCAGCACTTCGACACGCGCCGTTACAATGTCACCAATGCGCACCGGAGCCTTGAAATTCAGTGTCTGCTTCATGTAGATCGCGCCGGGCCCCGGCAACCTGGTGCCGATCACTGCTGAAATCAGGCTGGCTGTGTAAAGGCCGTGGGCAATTCGACCCTTGAAAGGGGTCTGGGCTGCAAAGTGTTCCGACAGATGGATCGGATTACGGTCACCTGATATCTCAGCGAAACCTATCACGTCGGACGACTTGACCTCCTTGGCATAGGTCTCCGACATGCCAACGGACAGATCTTCGAAATACAGGGTCTGGGTGGCAGGAAGCATGGCTGGAATCTCGCTTAAAACTGGCGACAGACGAATTATATTGCACCGCAATATGCGCATCCGGGCAATTTCTGTCCAGCCCTGGTAGAAAGGATTCGGCGAACTGGTTTTCGCCCGCCTGGCCAAGCAAAAACAGGCCCCAAAAATGAGAGACCCCGGAACGCTTGAGCCCCCTCGTGCGTTCCGGGGTCAGGGTAACCCCCCAAGGCTCCCCTGCAAAACCAGTTATGTGGGCGCTGCCTGCTAGCGGCGCACGATCACCCTCGCACCGACGCGGGCGCGCTTGTGAAGATCGATAATGTCAGTGTTGGTCAGGCGAATGCAGCCCGACGATACAGCACCGCCGATTGAAGACGGGTTGTTGGTGCCATGAATACGGTACAGCGAGCTGCCGATATAAAGTGAGCGGGCGCCCAGAGGATTGTTGGGACCGCCTTCCATGCGCGCCGGCAGGATAATGCCCTTTTTCTTTTCACGCGCGATCATTCGTTTTGGCGGTGTCCAGCTTGGCCACGTGGCCTTGCGGGAAATTTTCGCGCTGCCGGACCACTGGAAGCCCTGGCGGCCTACGCCGACGCGGTATTTGTAGGCCTTGCCGCCGGGTTGAATGAGGTAGAGGTTGCGTTCGGACGTATCGACAATGATCGTGCCCGTCTTGTGTTTGGCCCCTTGCGGAAAACTGACCAATCTCCGCGTACTGGGTCCGTAGTTACCACCGCCCCCACCAAAATTGAAGCCGGAGCGGCTCCTGTCGCCGTTGTTGTTATTGCCGATTCCACCAAAAAGACATTCGATAAAATTACTGCACTGCTTGCCGTTTCGCGATTCTGCGCTTGCTGTTGGCACTGCCACAGCCGCTGCGAGTACAATCGCGGAAAGTGATAGTAATGTGCGGCGCATGGAACCTCCTGCTCGCGAATCCCTTGAAGCAATCAGCTTCTCGATGACCTGACCATAGATGCGGCTGCGCAGCACATTCAAGGGCGAGTAGAGGCGTCGATGCATTATTTTGAAAAGTGTTGCATAAATGCCACGGTCGGCAAAAACCTTATACTTTAGTCTTACGACCGTACAATTCGAGCCGGTGATGGACAATTTCATAACCCAGTTCGCGGGCAATCTCTTCCTGCAGGCGTTCGATCTTCTCCGACTGGAACTCGATCACCGCGCCGGTGTCCATGTCTATCAGGTGATCATGGTGCGGCCCGTCTGCCGGCTCATAGCGCGACCTGCCGTCGACAAAGGCGTGGCGCTGGATGGCGCCATGTTCTTCCAGCATTTTCAAGGTGCGGTAGACAGTGGGCAGCGAGATGCGGCTGTCCTGCCTCACAGCACGCCGGAAAATATCCATGGCATCGGGATGCTCGTCCCCCTTGTCGGCCAATATCTGGATGATGAGTTTGCGCGGCTTGGTAATACGCGCCCCGCCCTCACGCAGGGCGTTCAAAAGTTCATCGCTGTCCAACGGTGTCGACATGGCGGCAAACTAGCAAGTTGATAATCATTTGCAATAACAAAATGCCGTTGTGAAATTCCTTATTGCAAATAATTTGCATTTACATAAAGTAACCGCCAGCAAACTGACAACCGGAGCATCGTACGTGGGTCAAAACCTGAAACAGATCGCAATCCTGGCAACACTGGCGGTCGCCATGTTCGGCATGGCGCCAGGTGCCCATGCAAAACTGAAGGTTGTCACCACCTTCACCATCATTGCCGACATGGCGTCCAACGTGGCCGGAGATGC
Source organism: Anderseniella sp. Alg231-50 (assembly GCF_900149695.1). NCBI lineage: Bacteria > Pseudomonadati > Pseudomonadota > Alphaproteobacteria > Hyphomicrobiales > Parvibaculaceae > Anderseniella > Anderseniella sp. Alg231-50. The sequence goes on from NZ_LT703007.1 coordinate 217,778, forward strand.
CGCTGAGGTCGTTTCCATCACCAAGCCCGGCGCGGAAATACACAACTACCAGCCGACCCCCAAAGACATTGTCCGCGCCCAGGATGCCGACCTGATATTGTGGAACGGGCTCAACCTGGAACAGTGGTTTGAGAAGTTTCTCGCCAACCTGTCCGGCGTTCCGTCCGTCGTCATCAGCGACGGGGTCCAGCCCATGAGCATTGTGGCAGGCCCCTACTCCGGAAAACCCAACCCGCATGCCTGGATGAGCCCGACAGATGCGCAAGTGTATGTCGACAACATGGCCCGTGCCATGGCTGAACAGGATCCGGAAAACGCAGATGTCTACAAAGCCAATGCAGAGAGTTACAAAGCCGAGATCGAAGCCCGCGTTGCCCCCATCCGCCAGTCACTTGCCGCCATTCCCGACAACGAACGCTGGCTGGTCACAAGCGAAGGCGCATTTTCCTACCTGGCCCGGGATTTCAATCTGAAGGAACTGTTCCTGTGGCCGATCAATGCCGACCAGCAGGGAACGCCACAGCAGGTGCGCCGGGTGATCGACGAGGTACGGGCCAACAATATCAGGTCGGTGTTCAGCGAAAGCACGATTTCGCCGGCTGCCGCAAAACAGGTGGCGCGTGAAACCGACGCCAGATACGCCGGGGTACTGTACGTGGACTCACTATCCGGCCCGGACGGTCCCGTGCCCACCTATCTCGACCTGCTCAGCGTCACAACCCAAACAATCGCGGCGGGATTGAAGTGATGCTAAACCCGGTCCGAACAGAGCAACACAACGACGACGGACTCCAAGTCCAGGATGTGACCGTTACATATCGTAACGGTCACACTGCACTTTATGACGCCAGTTTCTCATTGCCGGCCGGCACGATTACGGCCCTCGTCGGCGTCAACGGATCCGGCAAGTCCACCCTGTTCAAGGCCATTATGGGATTTGTACCACTGGCCAAGGGCGACGTCAGAATGCTCGGCATGAGCGAGGAACAGGCGCTGGAGCGCAACCTTGTCGCCTATGTGCCGCAATCCGAAGAAGTCGACTGGAACTTTCCCGTCCTGGTCGAGGATGTGGTGATGATGGGCCGGTACGGCCACATGAACTGGCTGCGCATGCCGAAGCAACGTGACCATGAAATGGTTGCCAGCGCACTTGAGCGGGTTGGCATGAGCGACTTCCGCAAACGCCAGATCGGCGAACTGTCCGGCGGCCAGAAAAAACGGGTGTTCCTGGCCCGGGCGCTCGCCCAGGAAGGCAGGATCATCCTGCTTGACGAACCGTTCACGGGCGTCGACGTGAAGACCGAGGACGCCATCATCAAACTGCTGCACGGTTTGCGCGATGAAGGACACATCATACTTGTCTCGACCCACAATCTCGGCTCGGTGCCACAGTTCTGCGACCGCGCCATCCTGATCAAGGGCACCGTGCTTGCCGACGGACCGACGGCGCAGGTGTTCACGCAGGCCAATCTTGAACATGCCTTCGGCGGCGTGCTGCGCCAGTTCACCCTGGGCGGCGAAGACCTGCATGACGACGATGATGCCCGCACCGTTACGGTTCTCACCGACGATGAGCGCCCGTTCGTGATTTACGGCGACAAGGAAAAGGAAGAAGAACAGGAGCGGCGAAAATGAACCTGCTGCTGGAGCCGTTTGCCTACAACTACATGGTCAATGCCATGTGGGCTTGCGCGCTGGTCGGTGCCGTGTGCGGTTTCCTGTCGGCCTATCTGATGTTAAAGGGCTGGTCCCTGATCGGCGATGCCCTGTCGCACGCGATCGTGCCCGGCGTGGCCGGCGCCTACATGCTCGGATTGCCGTTCTCGATCGGGGCGTTTTTCTCCGGCGGCCTGGCGGCGCTGACCATGCTGTTTCTGAACCAGCGCACCAAGCTGCGCGAAGACGCCATCATCGGCCTGATCTTTACATCGTTCTTTGCGCTGGGACTGTTCATGGTCTCGCTGTCACCGACATCGGTCAACATCCAGACCATCGTGCTCGGCAATATCCTCGCCATTACCCCGGAAGACCTGGTCCAGCTGGTCATCATCTGCGGCGTTTCCATGACCGTGCTGCTGCTCAAATGGAAAGACCTGATGGTCACGTTCTTCGACGAGAACCACGCCCGCTCAGTCGGGTTGAACACAACCGCCCTCAGGCTGGTGTTCTTCACCCTGCTGGCAGCGTGCACCGTTGCTGCACTGCAGACAGTCGGCGCGTTTCTGGTGATCGCAATGGTGGTGACACCGGGTGCCACCGCCTATCTGCTGACCGACCGGTTTTCCAGACTGATCATCCTGTCAGTGTCGATTGGAGCCGTCACCAGCTTTCTCGGAGCCTATCTCAGCTATTTCCTCAACGGCGCGACCGGCGGGATCATCGTCATCCTGATGACTGCTGTTTTCCTTCTCGCTTTCTTGCTGGCGCCAAAGCACGGCATGCTGGCGGCAAGGGCAAAGGCCCGAGCCGTCCTGGAGACACGGTCATGAGCCCCGTCCTTGACTGGTTCATGCAGCCGTTTGCCTTCGAGTTCATGCAGAAGGCGTTCATCATCACTTTCCTGCTGTCGGTGCCGATGGCGGTCCTGTCCTGTTTCCTGGTGCTCAAGGGCTGGTCGCTGATGGGTGACGCCATTTCACACGCAGTGCTGCCCGGCATCGTGCTGGCCTACATTGTCGGCGCGCCCCTGGCCGCCGGTGCGTTCGCGGCGGGCATGGCATGTGCGATGGCAACCGGATTCCTGGACCGTAATTCCAGAATAAAGCAAGATACCGTAATGGGGGTGGTGTTCTCCGGCATGTTCGGCCTCGGCCTGGTGATGTATGTCGCCATACAGACCGAGGTACATCTCGACCATATTCTGTTCGGCAACATTCTCGGACTGACCTGGGGCGATGTTACGGAAACAGCCGTCATCTCGATCATTTGCAGCCTGGGCATGGCGATCTGGCGCAAGGACCTGCTGCTGCATGCGTTTGACGCACAGCACGCTCGTGCCATCGGGCTGAAAGTCCAGCTTTTGCATTACGGGCTGCTGGCCGCCATCTCGCTGGCCATCGTCGGCGCGCTGAAAGCGTCCGGGATCATACTGGCGATTGCGTTGCTGATCGCGCCGGGAGCGATCGCATTTCTTGTCACGCGGCGGTTTGAAACCATGCTGGGCGTCGCCGTCGCGGTCGCGGTCGGCTCAAGCCTTGCCGGTGTGTTTGCCAGTTTTCATCTGGATTCAGCCCCTGCGCCGACCATCGTACTGGTCATGACCGGCCTGTTCATCGCCGCCTTCATCCGCCAGCAGATGCGCTTTGCAAAGCTCAGTCGGCAGCCACGCCAGAGTTCTGACCCTACGCCTTCGTGATGGAGTTGGCGTAGTCGATACGCGCCTGCACTTCCACCGCGGCAACAGCCGATACATTGACCACCGACCTGGTGGTGGCGGCCGGCACCAGCACATGGGCGGTTGCCGCGGCGCCCACCAGGATCGGGCCGATCGGTGTGCCGGCGCCGAGCTCCATGACCAGCTGGTAAGCCAGGTTGGCCGCGTCGGAGTTCGGGAACATGAACACATTGGCCTCGCCTGTCAGGGTGGATCCCGGGAACAGCCGCTGGCGCAAATCTTCGTTCAGCGCCGTGTTGCCATGCATCTCGCCATCAAACTCAAAGTCGGTGCCCTGCTCATGCAGCAGGTCGGCAGTGTCACGCATCAGCTGGATCTCTGCCGACTCGGCGGAGCCAAAGCTGGAATTGGCCAACAAGGCCACTTTGGGCTCGACGCCAAAGCGCTTGATGATGCCTGACACCCGCCGGGTCAGTTGCGCCATCTCCGCGGGCGAGCGCTCGACATTGCCGTAGGTATCGGCAAAGAAGTAGACGCCGCGATCCAGAATGCAGCCCGATATGGCAGCAAAATCACCGGTCCGTGGTCCCATGCCGATAATCCGGCGGATGTGGTCGAGATGGCTGTAAAACCGTCCTTCGAGTCCACAGATCATCGCGTCGGCGTCGCCGCGCTGAATGGCGAGTGCCGCGATCACGGTTGAATTGGTCCGCACCAGTGTCCTGGCGGCATTCAGCGGTACGCCCTTGCGGCCGGCGATTTCAACCAATGTGTTGACGTAATCCAGATAGCGCGGGTCCGATTCCGGGTTGATGACCTCGACATCCTTTCCGGCCTTGAGATGAAGCCCGAAAGAGGCAGCCCTGCGCTCGATCACGTCAGGCCGGCCAATCAGGATCGGAATGGCCCAGCCGTCTGTCTTGGCCAGGGATGCAGCACGCATGGCACGCTCATCTTCACCTTCGGCGTAGATGATGCGCTTGGGGTTCTGCTTGGCAGCGGCAAACACCGGACGCATGATCATGCCGGAGCGGAATACGAAGCGTGTCAGGTGTTCGACGTAAGCGTCGAAATCCTCAATCGGCCTTGTCGCCACGCCTGTCTCCATGGCCGCCTTTGCAACGGCAGGTGCGATGCGCAATATCAGGCGCTGGTCAAACGGGTTGGGAATCAGGCTGTCTGTGCCGAACGAAGAGACGCCACCTTCATAGGCACGTGCGGCGAGCTCGGAAACCGCTTCGTGGGCAAGGGCGGCAATAGCATGGGTTGCCGCAATCTTCATTTCCTCATTGATCGCCGTCGCACCGACATCCAGGGCACCGCGAAAGATATACGGGAAGCACAGAACATTGTTTACCTGATTGGGGAAATCAGACCGGCCGGTGCAGATCATGGCATCAGGTTTGACCTTGCGGGCTTCATCGGGGTGAATTTCCGGATTGGGATTGGCCAGCGCCATGATGAGCGGCTTGTCGCCCATCTTTTCGACCATCGCCGGTTTCAGTACACCGCCTGCGGACAGCCCCAGGAACACGTCAGCCCCTTCAATGATATCGCCGAGGGTGCGGGCTTCGGTCTTCTTGGCGTAAGGCGCCATCCACTGGTTGATGCCGTCGCGGCCTTCATAGGCCACGCCGTCAATGTCTGAAATCCAGATGTTTTCCGGTTTTGCCCCCATGCCGACAACCAGGTTGAGGCAGGCCAGCGCTGCAGCACCTGCGCCGGAGGTCACAATCTTGCTGTCTTCCAGTTTCTTGCCGGCAATCTCCAGCCCGTTTACGATCGCAGCGGCGACAATGATTGCCGTGCCGTGCTGGTCGTCGTGAAACACCGGTATGTTCATGCGCTGCTTGAGCTCGTCTTCGATAATGAAGCATTCCGGCGCCTTGATATCCTCCAGATTGATGCCCCCGAAGGTCGGTTCCAGTGCCGCGACAGTATTCACGAAGAGGTCGGAATCCTTGGCATCAAGCTCCAGATCAAATACGTCGATGTCGGCAAATTTCTTGAACAGGACCGCCTTGCCTTCCATCACCGGCTTGGACGCCAGCGGACCGATATCGCCAAGCCCCAAAACGGCGGTGCCGTTGGTGATCACCGCAACCATATTGCCGCGCGCCGTCAGCGAATGCGCTTCAGCGGGCTTGTCATGAATCTCCATGCACGCAGCCGCCACACCGGGTGAATAGGCCAGCGCCAGATCGCGCTGGTTGGACAAGGGTTTGGTGGCCTTGATCTCCAGTTTTCCCGGTTTCGGGTTGCGATGGTAGTGCAGCGCGTTTTCGCGCAGCTCGTCGGTTACAATGCGTGGCATGGAGGCGTTTCTTCCGGGTTGTTCATGTCCTGGCGGATCTTGTTATGGCTCCAAGCCTATAGCAGCGTAAGAAGACATTCCACAGTATAGATTGCTGCGAACCGAAGGTGTCACACAGCACAATACTCAGGACATGGAGCCGGGATCATGCAAACCGTGTTTGCAGGGAGGTCACCTTCGGCCGGCGTTCACTCTTTCGGCAAGGACAACCGCACATGCAGTTCCCGCAACTGGCGCGGTTCTGCTTCGGACGGCGCGCCCATGAGCAGGTCGGAGGCCTGCTGGTTCATCGGGAACAGGGTGATCTCGCGCAGGTTTCGCGTACCGCACAGCAGCATCACAACCCGGTCGACACCAGCCGCCATGCCGCCATGGGGCGGTGCGCCATACTGGAACGCCCGGTAAAGGCCGCCGAAGCGTTCCTCGACCACGTCCTTTGGCAATCCGGCAATCTCGAACGCCTTGACCATGGTCTCCGGCTTGTGATTTCGGATACCGCCCGAGGCGATCTCGAAACCGTTGCACACCAGGTCATACTGGTAGGCCTTGATGGTCAGCGGGTCCTGGTTCTCCAGCGCATCCATCTCGCCCTGCGGCATCGAGAACGGGTTGTGCGAAAAATCGACCTTCTTTTCTTCCTCATTGAATTCGTAAAACGGGAAGTCGACGATCCAGGCCAGTTCGAAACGGTCTTCATCGATCAGCTTAAGTTCCGCCCCTGCCCGGTCACGCGCAGCGCCTGCGAAGCTGGCAAACTTTTCCGGCAGGCCGGCAACAAAGAAACAGGCATCACCGTCATCCAGGCCCATCTGGGTGCGAATGGCATCAGTCCGCTCTGGTCCGATGTTCTTGGCCAACGGCCCCGCCCCTTCAAGGTTTTCACCTTCGCCGCGCCAGAAAATATAGCCCAGGCCGGGCTGGCCTTCGCCTTGCGCCCACGAGTTCATCCGGTCGCAGAAGGCGCGCGAGCCGCCGGTCTTTGCCGGGATCGCCCAGATTTCGACCTTCGGATCAGACGCGATCATGCCGGCAAACACCTTGAAACCAGAGCCGGCAAAGTGTTCGGTCACCGCCTGCATTTCAATCGGGTTGCGCAGGTCCGGCTTGTCGGAACCATACTTGCGGATGGCATCGGCATAGGCAATGCGCGGGAAGCTTTCGGTCACCGGCTTGCCGTCGGCAAATGCCTCGAACACGTTGCGCATCACCGGTTCAACAGTACTCAGTACATCGTCCTGGGTCACGAAGCTCATCTCAAGGTCGAGCTGGTAGAACTCACCGGGCAACCGGTCGGCGCGCGGGTCTTCATCGCGGAAGCACGGCGCAATCTGAAAGTACTTGTCGAAACCCGACACCATCAGCAACTGCTTGTACTGCTGCGGCGCCTGCGGCAGCGCATAGAACTGGCCCGGGTGGATCCGGCTCGGCACCAGGAAGTCGCGCGCGCCCTCAGGCGACGATGCAGTCAGGATGGGCGTCGAAAACTCGTTGAAGCCGGCACCGGCCATTTCAGCCCGCATCTTGGCGATGATGGCTGACCGTTTCATGATGTTGGCATGCAGCGTCTCACGGCGCAGGTCGAGGAAACGGTATTTCAGCCGGATATCTTCGGGATAGTCAGGCTCGCCGAACACCGGCAGCGGCAACTCCGATGCTTTCGACAGCACCTCGATTTCGCGTGCGAACACCTCCACTTCTCCGGTCGGCAGGTTGGTGTTGACGGTTTCTTCCGAGCGCGCCTTGACTTCTCCGTCGACACGGATGACCCACTCACCGCGCACGGCTTCAGCAGTCTTGAAGGCGGGTGAGTCCGGGTCAGCCACGACCTGGGTCATGCCGTAGTGGTCGCGCAGGTCGATGAACAGCAAACCGCCATGGTCGCGCACACGGTGAACCCAGCCTGAAAGGCGTGCGGTTTCACCTACATTGGTCTTGGAAAGCTGGGCGCAGGAATGGCTGCGATAGGCGTGCATGGGTAACCCTCTTGGCAAACACGGAACTTGTGCGTTGGAATGCGCGGGAAAAGCGCACGAGGCAGCCTATTTGTCAAGGTTTTGGCTTGAGAACCCGAGGACAGAAGTCTAGGACAGATGTACGCACTGATTTTGCTTCGCGCGGACGCACGTCGATGAATTTCCTGCTTCCCCTGTCTCCCCTGCTCGCCGCCGCCGGCATCCTGCTTGCCGGCAACGGATTGCAAGGCACGCTGATTGCCCTGCGTTCTGCTCACGAAGGGTTCGATCCGTCGCTGATCGGGCTCATGGGGACCGGCTATTATGCAGGGTTCATGTTGTCATGCCTGTTTACCGCAAGGCTGATCCGCGCAGTAGGCCATATTCGCGTGTTCTCCGGACTGGCCGCCATAGCGGCATCGGCATCGCTGACCATGGTTTTGTGGCTTGACCCCGTTGCGTGGATTGGCCTGCGCTTCATTTCCGGCTTCTGCTTTGCCGGCCTGTTCATGGTCATCGAGAGCTGGCTCAATGCGTCCGTTGACAATGCCCATCGCGCCAGCACCTTGTCGGTTTACAGGCTGGTGGACCTTGCGGCGGTTACCGGATCGCAGTTCCTGCTGCCGGTGTTCGGTGCGTACGGCTTCGCCATTTTCGCCATCGCGGCGATCATGACCTGCCTGTCGCTGGTACCGATATCCCTGATGGACAGGACCGCCCCGAAACCGCCTGACGAGTTCCGGTTTTCCATCGCCAGCATCTGGGCCGTGTCACCGCTGGCCTGTTTCGGCTGCATCACCATCGGCATGACCAATTCGACCTTCCGGCTGATGGGGCCGATCTATGCATCAGACATCGGTTTTGACACGACCGGCGTTGCTACTTTCATGAGTGCAGGCATCATTGGCGGGGCGGTTTTGCAGTTGCCGCTCGGCTGGCTGTCGGACCGGCTCGACCGGCGCTGGGTCCTGATCATTGCCACACTGGGCGCTGCTGCTGCAGGCTTCGTATTGTCCTATGCAGCCGGGACATCACATTCGATGGCCCTGACCGGCATCTTCATGTTCGGCGCCTTTGCCCTGCCGCTGTACTCCTTGTCGGCAGCGCATGCCAATGACCGGGCAAAACGGGGACAGTATGTCATCGTGGCCGCCGGGTTGAGTTTCTTCTTTTCGCTGGGCGCGATGATCGGGCCGTTTGTGGCCGCACAGGTGCTGTTAATCTTCGGACCGGACTTCTTCTTCACCTACACCAGCATCGTGCACCTGAGCCTGGTAGCCGTAACCCTGTGGAGAATGACAGTGCGCCGGACACCTGACATGAAGGCGAAAAAACGCTATGCGACGCTGCTCAGAACCTCTCCGGTGATGTATCGCCTGGCCCACAAGGCCGCCAACAAAGGCCAACGCAAGAGCGATTGACGGTGTTTTCAACCATAGATTGAAGCGATGCGCTTGATTTGCGGCCAACATTCTGGCTTTGTCCCTGCCCATGCAAATAATTACCACCACCGACGACCTCGCCCGCCTCTGTAAAACGCTTTCCTCAGACGCTTATGTGACTGTTGATACCGAGTTCATGCGCGAGCACACGTTCTGGCCGATCCTGTGCCTGATCCAGATTGCGGGAACCAGCGAGGAGGCCATCATCGACCCGATGGCCGACGGCATCGACCTGGCTCCGTTCCATCAGTTGATGGCGAATGAGGCGGTGCTGAAAGTGTTCCATGCCGCCCGGCAGGATGTCGAGATTTTCGTTGAGGCAACCGGCGCCACGCCGACACCGATCTTCGATACGCAGATTGCCGCGATGGTGTGTGGGTTCGGCGACCAGGTCGGATATGAGGCACTGGTCCGCAAGCTGGCCAGCCAGCAGGTCGACAAGTCTTCCCGGTTCACCGACTGGGCCCGCCGGCCGCTGACCGACAAGCAGCTTGCCTATGCGCTGTCCGACGTCACCCATCTCCGGGTGGTCTATGAAAAGCTGCACGACATGCTGGCCGAAAACGGCCGCACGCCCTGGCTGGCGGAAGAAATGGCGGTCATTGCATCTGCCGATACATACATTTCCAGACCGGACGATGCGTGGAAGCGGCTGAAATTCCGCCCGCGCAATCCCAAGCAGATGGGAATTGCCGTTGCCCTGGCGAAGTGGCGTGAAGAGCGTGCGCAATTCAAGAACATGCCCAGAAACCGCATCATCAAGGACGATGCAATTTCTGAACTGGCAACACAGGCGCCGCGCAACAAGGCCGGGCTGGCGAAACTGCGCGCTCTGCCGCGCGGGCTGGCGGATGGCGGGCTGGGAGACGAAATCCTGCGCGCCATCGAGGCAGGCCTTGCCATGTCGAAGGACAAACTTCCACGAATTGAACCGTCGAGAGGCCCGCAGCCGGAAGGTGCATCAGCCATTGCCGATGTATTGAAACTGGGCCTGAAAGTGGTCTGCGAGCGCGAAAACATCGCCCCGCGCCTGATTGCCAACGCGGCCGATATCGAGGAATTCGCCGGCAATGGCGGGGATCACCTGCAGATGATGCGCGGCTGGCGGCATGAGCTGTTTGGCGAAGTCGCACAAGGCTTGAAAACCGGCAAGCTGGCGATTGGCATTCGCGACGGCAAACCGGACATTTTCAGCGCTTAGAGCGGCATGGGTTCAGCTGAACTCATTTAGTTTCTCTAACATCTTATAAACAATCAGCTTTATGGCTTTTGATTGATTCAGTCAAACGCCATACGGATCTAGACAAGCACAAGCTTGATCAGATAAGCGATGCTGCCGACGACGGCCACACCGGCCAGCCAGTAAGCGACGAACCACATCAGTTTGCCGGCAGAAGACGCCATCAGTGGTAGCCCTCGTCCGGATCGATCTTGCCGCGAAATACCCAATATGAATAAGCCGTATAGGCGAGGATCAGCGGCAACAGCAAAGCGGCACCCACGAGGGTGAAGGCCAGGCTTGAATCGGGAGCGGCCGCTTCGGCAATCGTCAGGCTCGGCGGCACGATGTGCGGATAAAAGCTGATGCCGATGCCGGCAAAGCTCAGAATAAACAACACCAGAGACGCCAGAAACGGCGTGGCGTCGTGTTTGTCCCGCAGACCGGTGTACAGCTTCCATGCCGATGCAGCGAGCAACAAAGGCACAATCGCGGAGAAAATCGCGGTCGGCCAGGCGAACCAGCGATCAGCATAAACCGGGTCCAGAAACGGGGTTATGGCGCTGACAACGCCAATGAAGCCAAGCGTTATGACAGCCAGTCCCCGGGCCCTTGACCGCATTCTCTCCTGCAAGCCGCCTTCTGTCTTGTAAATCAGCCAGGTGGCCCCAAGCAGTGTGTAGCCAAACACCACCGCGACACCCGTCAACACGGAAAACGGGGTCAGCCAGTCCCACCAGCCACCGGAGTAAGCACGGTCGGTAACGGAGATGCCCTGCACGAGAGCCCCCAGTGCGACACCTTGCGTGAAGGCCGCAACAAACGAACCGCCCCAAAAGCCCCAGTTCCACAGAAACTGGCCGCGTGCCGTGCGCCAGCGATACTCGAACGCAACCCCGCGGAACACCAGTGCCAACAGCATGATGATCAACGGCATATAAAGCGCCGGAAGAACAGTCGCATATGCCAGCGGAAACACCGCAAACAAGCCGCCGCCGCCCATCACGAGCCAGGTTTCGTTGCCGTCCCAGACAGGGGCCACCGAATTCATCATGATATCGCGATCATGCTTTTCATGTTCGACCACGAACAGCATGCCGACGCCGAGATCAAAACCGTCCAGCACCACATACATAAGAACGGCAAACGCGATGATGGCGGCCCAGATATGAGGAAGATCAAATTCCATTGCCCGTGCCCTCCTGTCCTGCCGCCTGCGCAACAGGCGTGATGCCTGCGCTGCGCAAGGGACCCAGTTTGAGTTCTGCTCCGCCACTGCCCGGGGGTTTGCTCATCATCCGGAGAATGTAGAACACGCCTGCCCCGAACACGAAGAAGTACACAATGATGAAGGCGACCAGCGATGTGGCGACGGCCGGTGCCGCTATGGGAGCAAGCGAGTCACTTGTCCTCAGCAAGCCGTAGACGGTGAACGGCTGGCGGCCGACTTCCGTTGTCACCCATCCGGCCAGCACCGCGACAAACCCGGCAGGCCCCATGGCAATGGCAGCCATGTGCAACCAACTGTCGCGATAGAGCACATTGCGCCAGCGCGCCCACAGGCTCCAGATGCCGAGGCCAAGCATGGCGAAGCCCAGGCCGACCATGATGCGAAAACTCCAGAACACGATGGCAACCGGCGGTTCGTCTTTATCGTCAACTGTGTCCAGGCCCGCCAGTGGCGCGTTCAGGTCATGCTTCAGGATCAGGCTCGACAGTTTCGGAATTTCGATGGCGTAGTCGACGCGTTTTTCCGCCTGGTTCGGTATCCCGAACAGGATCAGCGGCGCGCCGTCCGGATAACTGTCGAAATGGCCTTCCATGGCCATGACCTTGACCGGTTGATGTTCAAGCGTGTTGAGCCCGTGCAGGTCGCCGGCGAATATCTGGACCGGCGTTACGATGGCCGCCATCCACATGGCCATGGAAAACATCACGCGGGCCGGTTTGTGCTTTCTGTCCTTCAGCAGATGCCAACCGCCAACCGCACCGACAACCAGGGCCGTGGTGAGAAACGCAGCCAGCACCATATGCACCAGCCGATAGGGAAAGGACGGGTTGAAGACAATCGCCCACCAATCCTCCGGCACAAACTGCCCTGCTTCGTTGATCGAGTATCCGACCGGTGTCTGCATCCATGAGTTGACCGACAGGATCCAGGTAGCCGACATCAAGGTGCCTGCTGCGACGACGGCTGTGGCAAACATGTGCAGCTTGTCGCCGACGCGTTTGCGCCCGAACAGCATGATGCCGAGGAAACCAGCCTCCAGGAAAAACGCGCTCAAGACCTCATAGGCCATCAGAGGCCCGAGAATGGGTCCGGTCTTGTCGGAAAACACGCTCCAGTTTGTGCCGAACTGGTAGGACATGACGATGCCCGACACGACGCCCATGCCAAAGGCCACCGCGAATATCTTTTTCCAGTACTCAAACAGGGTCAGATAGGTCTCGTCGCCGGTTTTCAACCACAATGCGTTGAGCACCGCGAGGTAGTTCGCCAGGCCAATGGAGAACGCCGGAAACACGATATGAAAAGAGACCGTAAACGCGAATTGAAAGCGCGCAAGCAATTCGGCAGAGAAGCCATCAAACATCTGTCATGTTCCGGGTTCGATTGGAATGCCTATGGTTTCAAGATAGGCTTCCGCACTGACCAGCACACTGGCGGATACTGTCGCAGGGCCAAATCGCCGCAAGGCGTAATCACCTGCTATCCGCGGCGGATTTCCGGTTCCAGCCCCATGGCGCCGGCCAGCTGGTTCAGCTTCTTTGCAACTGATTCACCGTAAAGGTCCGACAGCTTCTTCGGCATGTCCAAGACCAGTTTCTTGCCGTCAATGAACAGTTTTATCTTGGGCAGAAGGCCGGTCATGGCACCGGTCAGCACATATGCAAGGCGCATGGCGCCGGCCAGTATGCGCGCGCGCTCCAGCCAGTCTTCCGGAATCAGGTCGACGAATTCGCGCGGTGCATGTTTGGCATTGATGCCCTGGTAGCGGAAAAAGACGGCCAGTGCCAGGAACAGCCGGCCGGGATGATCGACGCCCACAATTGCCGCTTGCGAGATGATGGTCAGCGCGCGTCCCGACCGGTAATCAGGGTTTGCCCGCCAGGAAATGTCAGCCAGCATGCAGGCCGCGTGACGCAGGCGGCGCTCTTCTTCCGTCTCGGCCTGCTTGGCATCGGCAAACAGGTTGTTGGTCCATGCGCACAGTTCCAGTTCGTGATTGGGCGATCGTGCATAACGTTTTGCAAAGTCCCAACTGGCGTTTAGCAACGGGTCGGAATCGCGGACACGCTTTTTGAGCTTGCCGAACAACAGGCCCTCACGAACACCGTAGATCGACGTCACCATGTCTTTTGGTTGCGTGCGCGCCAGCAGGCGCTCCAGCACCAGTGCCGCCAGCGGCAGTGTTTCCGACCGGCTCTTGGACACAGCGTCAATACCCTTGAGCGTGTCCGGAGACAGGCGTGACACAAAATCAGCCAGCGACAGGGCAGTTGAATGATCCATTGTGTAGCCCTGAACAATGATCAACGGATAGTGGATCTGGGCCATGTGCAGACGGGCAAGGTTACGCCAGGCGCCGCCAACGCCATAAAAGGTTCGCCCCTTCAGGTTTTGCAGCAGTTTCGCCCGATCAAGCTGCGCATCGATGTATTGCTTGGCCGCATCGATGTCGGTGCCGGTTTCACCCAGAATCCGCAACGGGCCCAGAGGCAGGGTTATGCCATCGCGCAGCTTGCCCATCGACACATCAACAAGTTCCAGGCTGCCGCCGCCCAGGTCGCCAACAACGCCATCGGCATCGGGTATGCCCGACAACACGCCCTTTGCCGCAAAGGCGGCTTCCTGGCGCCCGGTCAGAACACCGATATCGACGCCCAGGAGCTTTTTGGCTTTTGTTATGAAATCCCGGCCGTTGGATGCGTCGCGCACGGCAGCGGTTGCCACGGAAAAGATTTCACTGACATTCATCTGACTGCACAGGGCGCGAAATCGCCGTATGGCGTTCAGGGCGCGTTCCGAGGCGTCATCATCAAGCGCGCCGGTTTCAGCCACGCCGCGGCCAAGTGCGCACAATACCTTTTCATTGAACATGGGCGACGGCGCGCGCCTGAGGCCGTCATACACGACCATACGCACGGAGTTCGAGCCGATATCCACCACCGCTACCGGGGGTGCACCGGAAATCCTGTCGAGTCTCTTGGCCGGGTTCACTCAGACCTGTCCCGCTACTGAAGTGCAGATCAGAATCACCCCCTGACCGCGCATTGCCTTTAACGACCGGCAATAGCAGGTGGAAGGCTATCTTTCAAAGAACTTCCGCGTCCGGATAGCGATGGGTTGTTCATAAAGTAGTCATGAGCGTTAAATGGCTCTTCGTCCGGACCCGCTGCGATGCGCTGCGAGCTGCCGTCAGGCATCAGTTGCCAGCTTTGCTGGTTATCCCTCAGGTTGGCGACCATGATCTGGTCAAGCACCTGTTCATGGACTGTCGGCGTATCCACCGGCACCAGGGTTTCCACGCGGCGGTGCAGGTTGCGCGGCATCCAGTCTGCCGATGAAATGTAAATGCGTGCCTTCTTGCTTGGCAGGCCTTCGCCATTGCCGAAACAGACAATGCGGGAATGTTCCAGAAAGCGGCCAATGATGGATTTAACGCGGATGTTCTCCGACAACTTGGGCACGCCCGGCCGCAGGCAGCAGATCCCGCGGATGACCAGTTCGATCTGAACACCGGCATTACTGGCGCGATACAGCGCATCGATGATTTCCGGATCGACCAGCGAATTCATTTTTGCCCAGATGGCTGCCGGCCTGCCGGCCTTGGCGTGAACGATCTCTTCTTCGATATGCGACAGCAGGCGCTTGCTCAGCGTCAATGGCGACAAGGCAATACGTTCCAGTTCGGTCGGCTCTGCATAGCTGGAAACATAGTTGAACAGCCGCGCCGCATCTCGGCACAGGGCCGGGTCGCAGGTAAAGAACGACATGTCGGTGTAAATGCGCGCGGTAACCGGGTGATAATTGCCGGTTCCGTAGTGGACGTAGGTTCTCAGGTGACCGCCTTCGCGGCGAACGACCATTGACGTCTTGGCGTGGGTCTTAAGTTCAACAAAGCCGAACACCACCTGGACACCGGCACGCTCCAGGTTGCGCGCCCATTGAATGTTCTTTTCCTCGTCGAATCGGGCTTTCAGCTCGACCACCGCCATGACGGATTTTCCCGCCTCCGCCGCCATGACCATCGCTTCGACAATCGGGCTCTGGTTGGACGTGCGGTACAGGGTTTGCTTGATGGCCACGACATCAGGGTCGCGAGCCGCCTGACGGATAAACTGCACGACAGCATCAAACGACTCATACGGGTGATGAACAATAATGTCCTTTTGCCGGATAGCGGCAAAACAGTCGCCACCATGGTCGCGGATGCGCTCCGGGAACCGCGGATTGTAAGGCGGAAACTTGTGTTCCGGCATATCGTCGATAATGAGCTGGGAGGTATCGGCATAGCCGACAACCCCGTCGCACATGACAATGGCATCGGCCTCCGCGTTGAGTTCGCGGGCAATGAAGGTTCTGAGGTTTTCCGGACAACCGGTATCGACTTCAAGGCGCACCACGCTGCCCCGGCGGCGGCGTTTCAGGGCTCGTTCAAAATAGCGAACCAGGTCCTCGGCCTCTTCTTCCACCTCGATGTCACTGTCGCGCAGGATGCGGAATATACCCCTGCCCTGCAATTGATATCCGGGGAACAGCCGCGGCGCAAAATGGGTGATCATGTCTTCGATCATGATGAAGCGCGCAACCGACAATCCGTCATCCGTTTCGCCATTCGGCAGACGGGTAAACCGCTCCAGCTGCTGCGGCACCTGCACCAGTGCCTTCATCGTCTCGCCATCCGACTTGCGCATGAGCTGCAGTGCAATCATCAGGCCACGGTTGGGCAGGAACGGAAACGGATGCGCAGGATCGATGGCGATCGGCGTCAGCACCAGCAACACCTGTTCATGGAACCGCTCATCAAGCCAGGCCCGGTCCTGCCGGGTCAGTTGATCGGTATTGATGAGTTCAACCCGGTTTTGCTGCAGCTCATCACGCAGGGCATGCCAGCGCTCGTCCTGCTCGCCCATCAGTTCGGCCGCCTCCGCGCGCACGCTGGACAACTGATCGGCCGGTGTCAGGCCATCTTGCGACAAACCGGTGACATGCTCGCGTATCTGGGCGGCGAGCCCGGCGACGCGGACCATGTAGAATTCATCCAGGTTATTGCCGGATATGGACAGGAACCGAAGCCGTTCGAAAAGCGGATGGGCGGTGTTTCGTGCTTCCATGAGCACACGGTAATTGAACCCCAGCCACGACAGTTCGCGATTGAAAAACCGCTTGGGTGAATTGATCAAATCCGGACTGGCTACAGGACCGCCGGTTGTCGGGTTGGCAGTCGCCAGTTCCTTGGATTCCTTGCTCTCGAGATTCATGTTTCCTGGTTCCGCGGGCTGATCAGAACCGCAAAAATTGCAGACGATCACCTATCTGATAGAAAAACATAACACATCTATGACAGCGACCCCAATGACGCTGCGCAAAGAGTATTAATCAGGTTCAGTCGTCATCGAACGTGTCCTGCCCGGCATCGTCCTGCATTACACGGGCAACCAGGTTGCGGGTGATTTCAGCGCGATCCGCCAATGCCCGTGCGTCGATTTTCGCCACCAGCGACCGGGCCGCCGCAAACGAGCGTTCCATCCGCAATACCATATAACTGATAGCGGCTTCGTCGACATGCAACTGCCGGTCTGCAAATTGTTTCACCAGCAGTCCGCGCAACAATTCATCATCAGGATCACCCAGGCTTGCCACCTGTGCCGCCTTGAGGCGTGAAACGAGATCAGGCAATGCAACATTCCAATGCGACGGGTAATCGCAAGACGTGATCAATATGCTACCGGACGTTTCGCGTGCCAGATTGATCAGGTGAAACAAGGCAACTTCGTCGAACCCGTCACCCGGTGCATCTTCCACGGCAACCGCACCGGCGCGCATCAGGTCGGCCACACCGGACATTTCCAATGCACTGGCCTGAACCACGCCGGCGTCAGCACGGGTACACCACACATCGCACAGATGGCTTTTGCCGGACCCTTCCGCGCCCACCAGAATGAGCACTGGTGACGGCCAATCGGGCCATGCATCCACAGCCGCCACGGCAGCCTCATTGGCGCCTGAAACCAGGAAGTCATCACGCCCTGTCGCCACCCGGTGCGGCAGGTCGAGCGTGAGTTGATGTGCAGGTCTTGCGGACACGGCGTTCAACCGCCTTTGGGGGGTGCCGGCTGGCGACGTTTCCTGACCCCCAGATACAGTTTCGAGCCGAGGTACTTGTTCAGGAAAAACCGGGACAACACACCAATGGCGGCTGCAAGCGGCACTGCCAGCAATATACCGGCGAATCCGAACAGGTAACCGAACGCCAGCAAGGCAAACATCAGCCAGACCGGATGCACGCCGATGGACTGGCCAACCAGTTTCGGCGACAGGAAGTTACCCTCGATAAACTGGCCAAACCCGAAGATGCCGGCAATGATGAGGATCTGCACCCAGTCCGGCCAGAACTGCACCAGCGCCGTGGCTATGGCGAGAATACCGCCAATAGCAGCACCGACAAACGGAATGAAGGACAACAAACCCGCTGTGAGGCCGATCAATAAGCCGAAATTCAAGCCAGCGGAAATCAGCGCCACGGCATAGAATATTCCAAGCAGCATGCAGACGGTGCCCTGCCCGCGAATGAACCCGGCCATGGCCGCATTTATGTCGCGGGCAACACCACGCACGGTATCAACATGATCGCGCGGCACCCAGCCGTCGATCCGCTCAACCATGCGGTCCCAGTCGTTCAGCATGTAGAAAGTGACAAGCGGCGTGATGATCAGCAGCGACATGAGATTGAACAGCGCCAGGCCACCTGTAAGAATGGACTGCAGGAGACTGGCTATCCACACCGCAGCCTTGGCAGCAATATCCGACCCCGATGCCGGCAGGGTTGAACTTGTTTTGGCAAGCGCTTCCTTCAGCCAGACCGGCGCCAGATCATTGAACAACGTTACAAGGGTCGAGACATTGGATGGCAAGCGCTCGGCGAATTTACCAATCTGGTCTCCGATGAGCGGTACAACCAGCAGCAGAACCAGCACGAGCACAAAAATACTGGTCAGGACAATAACCAGGGTTGCCGCCAGACGCGGCAGTTTCAGGCGTTCAAGGGCATCCGCTACGGGATCGAGAAAATAGGCCAGCACAATGCCTGCAATGAACGGAAGCATGATGTCGGCAAACAACCACATGAAGGCAATGAACGCGCCGAGCACGATCAGCCATACAGAGACCTGACGCTGGACAGTCATGGCTTTCACCCCTCATCGGCAGAATCAGCAGAATGATCTCTAGCACCCGCTTTCGCCATATGTTGTAGCCAGTCACGCAAATAAACAGCAAGAGAGGCCAAGGTCAGAGCTGCCGTAAGCGATGCTCCTGCCATTACCATGGTTGAGTTCACTGAAGAAAACGCTAACGCGGCAAGCAAGGCTATCACCAGCAGGATCTGCATTACCGTATTGGCTTTTGACACCATGTTCGGTTCCATCTTGACCGGCCTGTCCATCAGCCAGGACAGGATTACGGCACCGACAATCGCCACGTCCCGGCTGACTACGATAATCACGATCCAGGTCGGCAGGTGCTCGAATATACCGAGTACGACGTAGATGGTCACCAGCAACGCCTTGTCAGCGATAGGATCCAGATAGGCGCCGAGTTCGGACGCCAGGTCAAACTGCTTGGCCAGAAAACCGTCCACGGCGTCCGAGATGCCGGCCAGGACGAAAACGAAGAACGCGGCCGGGTAAAGCGACTGATACAGCAGCCACACGATAACCGGCACCAGGAACAAACGCCCGATTGTGATGAAATTGGGAAGCGTCATTGCCGATGCACCGGCAAACCGCACCTGAGCATCAACTTGCCTGCAACACCCATGTCCCACCTACGTTCTGCAATGCAAGGCCAGCCGACCAAAGCGACTGGCGCAATTGTTCAAACCCCGTCACGTAAGACAACTGCACGATGGCGCCGCCTTGTGAAATGGTCGAAATATCGACGCCTGAGACCCCCGGTGTCGACAATATCCTTGCGCGCAATGCCGACCACTCTTCGGTCGAATAAAAGGCAACGGCGATCGGAAGCGTCGCGACAGGCAGACTCTGGGTTACGGGGCCTGTTTCGTTCTTCTTCTTCCAGCGCAACAGCATGACCTGATGGAAGCGCAAAGCCGCAATTCTTGCAGCTTCTGCGATACCGCCGCCGTTCTCCGCGACATAAGCCTTGTCAAATTCCAGCCTTCCCACCGCGCTGGCGCCGACCATGGTCGCCTGGACCGTATCCTCGCCGACGGCCGAGGCTTCCGCGACCAGGATCGTATCCGCTTCATACCGCAATCTGATCGCCTCCAGCGACGCCTCATCGCGGCCGGCGGCAAGTTCGGCGGTCAGGGTATCGGTGTCGGCCAGATCGCCCAGCGGTACAATCAGGGGAACAGGCGAGTTCTCCGCCCGCAGTGACAGCCAGGCCGTCCGCCACGGGTTGTCTTCCCACAACATCAAACTTTCCGGGGTGCGCCAGACCGGTATAATGACCGTCCTGCCGGCCAGCTTCTCGCTGTAACTGACCCCCAGTTCAGCCATTATCTTGCGCATTTCACCGGGCAGGAAGCGCACTGTAAGTTTGCCGATATAGCGCTGCGGTCCGGTACGCTCTTCCTCAATCGACAGACTGTCTAGCATCGCGTCAATGCGTTTGGACGGGATGCCCGAGAGTTTGCCCGCAAGTGCATTACCACCGACGCGCTGCGCAAACAGGGCGAATGCTTTCACGTTTGCCTCAGTAATGGCCTGTTTTTTGGCCTCGGCTGCGGTTTCTGCCCGTACGTCCACCTCTACGCCGGTTATCGTGTACAACGGGTTTTCCCGGGCAAACGACGGTGATGCAGCAACAAGGCTTGCGAACCCGATCAGCAACGCGCAGACAACTGCGAAGCGCATGGCAGCGGCGGTCTGCCGGCACGTGCGCTTGAGGCGACCGGTCAAGTTGGCCGGCCCATCTGCGGCAATCGTGGCCCTCGAGCTGTCGCACCTGTTCAGCACGTCGTGGATAAATGACTTCATTACCCGGCGATTTTCCTTGCAACCATCCCGTTCAATCACCCAATAAGGGTGGCCTTCATGCCAGTGTCAACCGGCACAACAGTCAATGGCAGTGGCAGACGGAAAATTCAAGCGTAGTGTGCAGGCACAAACATGACAAATGAGCACAACGGACTGACCTACAGCGATGCAGGGGTCAGCATTGAGGCGGGAAATTCACTGGTGGACGCCATCAAGCCATTGGCGGCTTCCACGAAGCGCAAGGGCTCAAGTCCGTCGCTCGGCGGTTTTGGCGGACTTTTCGACCTGAAGGCATGCGGGTTCAAAGACCCGGTCCTGGTCGCAGCCAATGACGGCGTCGGCACGAAGTTGCGGGTCGCGATTGAAAGCGGCATTCACTCCGGCGTCGGCATCGACCTGGTGGCCATGTCGGTCAACGACCTCATTGTGCAGGGTGCAGAGCCCCTGTTCTTCCTCGACTACTACGCAACCGGGAAACTCGATGTCGGTATCGCCCGCGATGTCGTTGCGGGCATTGCGGAAGGCTGCCGCCAGGCAGGCTGCGCGCTCATTGGCGGTGAAACAGCTGAAATGCCAGGCATGTATCATGGCGCCGATTACGACCTGGCGGGGTTTGCCGTCGGCGCGGTAGAACGGCGCAAGATACTGCCGAAGAAGGGCGTCGGAGCCGGAGACGTGATCCTTGGCCTGGCATCATCGGGTCCCCATTCAAACGGCTATTCACTGATCCGCAAGATTGTCGAGGTGAGCGGCGCGAACTACAAGAATGCAGCGCCGTTCGACAGTTCGCGCACGCTCGGCGAGGCGTTGCTTGCCCCAACCCGGATTTATGTGAAACCTGTGTTGACTGCCCTGAAGGCACACACCGGCATAAAGGCGCTTGCGCATATAACCGGCGGCGGCTTCACGGAGAACATTCCGCGTGTGCTGCCGGACGATTGTGCAGCTCATATCGACCTGGCAAGCGTCGGTTCGCCGCCGGTGTTCGGGTGGCTCGCAAAAAACGGCGGTATAGCGCAGAAAGAAATGCTGCGCACCTTCAATTGCGGTATCGGCATGATTGTCGTGGTCAGCGCAGCCAAGGCCGATGATGTTATGCTGACCCTTGCCGAAGCCGGCGAACAGGTTGTGCGGCTGGGCGAGATTGCAAACCGCACGGGCCGGCAGGCGAGAGTGAAATTTGCCGGCGCATTGTCGTTGGGAGACAACAGCTGACATGAGCCGCAAACGGGTTGGCATACTGATTTCAGGGCGTGGCTCGAACATGGCTTCGCTTGTTGATGCGGCCCGGCGTGATGACTGCGCCTACGAGATTGCCTGTGTGATTTCAAACCGGCCCGATGCACCGGGTCTGCAGATCGCCAGAAATGCCGGTATCGAAGCTGTTGCCCTCGATCACAAGGCACTGGGCACGCGAGACGCACTGGACGCAGCCATACATGAAGCTTTGCTCGCCAATGGGGCCGAACTGGTTGTGTGTGCCGGTTTCATGCGCATCATGACAGGCGATTTTATCGCCAAATGGGAAGGCAGCATGATCAACATCCACCCTTCCCTGCTACCCTTGTTCAAAGGTCTGGATACCCATGAACAAGCACTGCAGGCCGGCGTGCGCGTGCATGGATGCTCGGTACATTTCATCTCTGCGGAGCTGGATGCCGGTGCGATCATCGCACAAGGCGTAGTCAAAATCGGGCTGGATGATGACGCGGACACGCTGGCAGCGCGGGTGTTACCGGTGGAACATCTCATTTATCCGGCAGTGCTGGGCGCGCTGGCTGAAGGCCGCATCCGGCTGGAGAACGGGCAGACAGTATTTGCTGACGACGATGCCGCCAGCCTGTCCATTCTGGCAACCGGTTAGCGAGCACCTGTCTTGATATCGAGACCTTTTCCTACACGATAGTGTTACCTGCGGTACGCCCACTTGAACTGGCGACAGAAATGTCGGAACATAATAAGAACATTGATGTTTGTTCAACGCCTTCATGGAGTGTATTATGTTGAAATTACAAATGTTTGGCACGGCATTCGGATTGCCGGACCCCAGCCCGTTCGCCATGAAAGGTGAAATGCTGCTGAAGCTGGCTGGCCTCGAACACTCCACGGAAGTCGGAGATGTGCGAAAAGCACCGAAGGGCAAGATGCCGGTCCTGGTTGATGGCGACACGGTCATTCCGGATACGACCTTTATCCGGTTTCACCTGGAAGACAAACATGGCATCGACTTTGACAAGGGTCTTTCGGCACGTGATCGCGGTATCGCATGGTCGGTTGAGAAGATGCTGGAGGAAAGCCTGTACTTTGCGGTCATGCACGAACGCTGGGCGATAGATGAGAATTTCGACCGTGGACCTCGGATGTTCTTTGACACCATTCCTGCGCCTGTGCGGGGTGTCTTGGTCGGGATGATCCGAAAACAGGTCAAGCGCAACCTCTGGGGACAGGGAACCGGAAGGCATTCTCGTGCCGAAATCTGCCGACTGGCAGGGCGCATGCTGACATCATTGTCAGATGTGATGGGCGACAACAAATACCTGATGGGCTCTCGCACATGCGGGGCAGATGCTGCGGTATTCAGCTTCGTGGCGGGCAGCTTGTGCCCGGTGTTTGACAGTGAGGTCCTGGCACATGCGCAATCACACAAAAACCTGGTGGAGTACAATCAGCGCATGATGGCGGAATTCTATCCCGACCTGGCATAAGCAAAACCGGACACTTTCAGGAACAAAGCGGTTTCAAGAATTGCCTTGATCCGGATGTCAGGTCAGTGCAGAGGCCAGAACAGCCAGCGGAGCCAGCGTTGCAACGGCAATCAGACCTGCTATGCAGACCAGCTCCAACACAGGAGAACGTGTACGTACAAAAATCATGGCCGAAAGATGCCGTGATTCTCGAAATCAGGAAACGATTCTTTTCAAGGGCTTGGCAGACAGAGATGACATTCTGCCTGAACTTTCGCGTTCAGGCTGGCCTGATCCAGACATGATTGTCGTGAAAGGCACCGCCGCCAACCGGCGCAGGCTGATCGGCACCGACCAGGGTGTTAATGCCGCAACCGCCTTCAAAACTGCGGTTCGGCCAGATGCCCTCAGATACCACGACACCGCGCTTTACCTTGTCGTGCGTACGCACATGCAGGATCACGACACCCAGTTCATTACCGATTTTGACCTTCTGGCCATCAGAAAATCCACTTGCATCCATGTCGGCGGGATGCATCAGCAGTTCCGGCCGGCCTTCGCGCTTAACCGAACCGGGCGTTTCGTTGAACGTGGTGTTTAAAAAAGTCCGTGCAGGACTGGTGGCCAGCCGGAACGGATGGACTTCATCTGCCGCCATGATGACTTCCCAGTGATCCGGGAATCCGGGCATCTGTCCAACCGGGCCTTTTGAACTGACATGGGCCTTGTGCCGTACATCCTGCCATTCGGGTTTAAACCGGAACCTGCCGTCGGGATGGCCGAAACCGTTGAGAAAGTGAGCGGTTTCAAAATCGGGTTGAACATCGCACCACCTGGCCGCTTGAAGATCGTCGATACGCATCCGGCCGGAATTTTCAAGCGTCCAGTCAATCAGCTCACGTTCACTCATCGCGAATCCGGGATGCTCGGCGCCCACCCTGCCAGCCAAGTCACAAATTACCTGATGGTTGCTGCGGCATTCGCCCGGAGCATCAATCAGTTTCGCGCCGACCTGAATGAACTGATGTCCGCTGCCCTGATAAACGTCGTCGTGTTCCAGGAACATGGTGGCCGGCAGCACGATGTCCGCCAACTCAGCCGTTTCGGTCATGAACTGCTCGTGTACACAGACAAACAGATCATCTCTGGCAAAGCCCTGTTTCACCGCGTTCTGATCCGGCGCAACCGTGATCGGATTGGTGTTTTGCGTGAACAGGACAGTGACGGGCGGGCCACCCTGCAAATCATAAGGGTCATTGTTGAGGACAGCACCTATGCGGCACTGATCCAGCATACGGACCGCAGGGTCGAAGGCATCAAGGCCCTCGATCATCATCTTGTTCCATTTGTAGATACCGGAATTCGAATGCAGCGCGCCACCGCCTTCATGCTGCCAATGCCCCATCACCGCTGCAATACTGGTGACCGCATGCATGTTTGCCGAGCCGTTGCGCGATCTGGCAAAACCATAACCGAGGCGGAAATAGGTTGCGCTGGTGCGGCCCACAACTGCTGCAAAATTCTCGATCTCTTCGACACTCAATCCCGTGACAGATGCGGCCCATTGCGGTGTCTTGTCTTTCAGGTGTGTCTCAAGTCCCGCCGGATCGTCGGTGTATTTTTCCATATAGGCGCGATCGGCGTAGCCATCTCGGAAGGCGACATGCATGACAGCGCACGCCAGCGCACCATCGGTGCCAGGGCGGATCACGAGGCCGATATCGGCTTTCTTGAGAGAGCCGGTTTCATAAACGTCAACCACGGCGATTTTCGCACCCCGGGACTTTCTGGCCGCAGCGGCATGGGTCATGACATTGACCTGGGTGTTGACCGGGTTGGTGCCCCACAAAACAACCAGGTCGGACTTGGCTATCTCGCTGGAACTGGTGCCGCTGAGACTGCCGGTGCCCGCCGTATAGCCTGCGATCGGCAGCGACGTGCAGATGGTATCGTACATGCCGGAGTATTTTTTTACGTGACGCAGGCGATGCATTCCATCGCGCATGACCAGCCCCATGGTGCCGGCAAAGTAGTATGGCCACACGGCTTCGGCCCCGTGTTTTTCTTCTGCGGCCAGCATTGCTGCTGCGACTTCGTCAAGTGCGTCTTCCCACGACAATTGCTGCCAGTTACCTGACCCGCGCGCGCCCTTGCGCTTCAGCGGATGCAGCAACCTGTCCGGATGATGGATACGCTCGGCATAGCGGCCGACCTTTTCGCAGATCACCCCGGCGGTGTAGGGGTTGTCCCTGGCACCGCGCACCCGGCCAATGGTGTAGGCGTCCAAGACCTCGACCTCCAGGGCACAGGTCGATGGACAGTCATGCGGACATACGGAGTGCATTGTCTTGATATTCGGGCGCAGGTTCATATTTGCACCGTAGCTTCATGATACTGTTACGCCAATGGTCTTTGAGATCATATCAGCAATGTGAAGACTGCTCAGCCGCAGGCGACGCCCGCGACAAGGCACGAATCACCATGTTCCTATATCATCACCGCACCTGTATTGGACGCGAAGGGCGACAGTGGCCAGTGGAGTACAAATCGATCAGAGACTGGCTTTCCGGGGCGGCGCAGATGTTTTCTGCCCGTAACTCAGCCCTGCAAATCGGTGCCCTGCCATGCCGCAAAGGCAACGGATCACTGGAGGTCTGCCTGATCACGTCCCGCGGCGGCGGCAGGTGGATCATCCCCAAGGGGTGGCCGGAAACAGACCTCAGCCATGTCGAGGTTGCGGCGCAGGAAGCCTGGGAAGAAGCTGGCCTGACCGGACCGGTAAACCGCGATCTTTATGCATCCTACACGGCATCAAAGGAACTTGAGCCGGGGGTTGGAATTCCGGTGCGCATGGATGTCTACCTGATGATAAATCCTAAACAGGCCAAGAAGTTTCCGGAACTGGGAGAGCGCAAGGTCAAGTGGTTGTCCATAGACAAGGCTGCCGAACGAGTGGACGAAGACGGTTTGAAAGATGTGCTGATCAAACTGAAAACCGACGGCTTGCCCACCTAGCCCGGCCAAATATTGGCGGGCATAACTTTTTCACAATGATGGTGCCGCCACGTTGCATTTGATAGTCACAAAACTGTCATAAACCAGCGGAACGGCCATAAAGATGAGTGACGACGTCCAACCAGATGCGCCCCAGTTGCGCAAGACTTCGCTCGACAAGGATCTGTCAAAACTCTCCAGTATGGAAACCGCCACCAGAGCGCTGTCCATGCAGCTTCTGGCACCTGGCCTGGCGATT
The DNA here is from genome assembly GCF_900149695.1 of Anderseniella sp. Alg231-50. Taxonomy (NCBI): domain Bacteria; kingdom Pseudomonadati; phylum Pseudomonadota; class Alphaproteobacteria; order Hyphomicrobiales; family Parvibaculaceae; genus Anderseniella; species Anderseniella sp. Alg231-50. The sequence continues at coordinate 244,203 of NZ_LT703007.1, forward strand.
GTGTTTCTGGCCTGTGCCGGGTTGCTGGCCGCCGCTTATTCCGGTGAAAATCCGAACAGCGCGCTGATCGTTGCAGCCGCCATCATCGGTGGTTACATGGCGCTTAACATCGGCGCAAATGACGTGGCCAACAATGTCGGCCCTGCCGTGGGCTCCAAGGCCATGTCCTTGATGGCCGCGCTGGTGATTGCGGCTGTTTTTGAAAGCGCAGGCGCCATTATCGCCGGCGGCGATGTTGTTTCAACCATCTCAAAGGGCATTGTCGACCCCAAACAGGTGGCCGATGCAAACACCTTCGTGTGGGCCATGATGGCTGCACTGCTGTCGTGCGCCATGTGGGTCAACCTGGCAACCTGGCTCGGCGCGCCGGTGTCTACCACCCATTCGGTTGTAGGCGGTGTGATGGGCGCCGGCATTGCCGCTGCCGGTTTCAGCGTGGTGAACTGGGGAGTGATGGGCGCCATTGCGGCAAGCTGGGTGATCTCACCGCTTCTGGGCGGCGGCATCGCCGCGCTGTTCTTGTGGTTCATCAAGTCGAACATCATCTACCAGGATGACAAGATTGCCGCAGCGCGCAAATGGGTTCCGGTGCTGGTCTCCATCATGCTCGCAGCGTTTACCTGTTACCTGGTCATGAAAGGCCTCAAAAAAGTGTGGAAACCTGACCTTTCGGTCATCGCCATGCTGGGCCTGGCGGTGTTCGGTGCTTCCGTTCTGGTACTGCGTCCGATCATCCGCACTCAGTCGCAGGGCATGGAAAACCGCAATCAATCTCTGCGAAAACTGTTTCATATTCCATTGATCTTTTCCGCCATGCTGTTGTCTTTCGCCCATGGCGCCAACGATGTCGCAAACGCGGTCGGCCCGCTTGCCGCCATCCTGCACACCATCCAGTCCGGTTCGGTGGACGCCAAGGTCGGTATCCCCTTGTGGGTCATGATGATCGGCGCCTTCGGCATCAGCCTTGGTCTGTTTCTGTATGGTCCCAAACTCATCAGAATGGTCGGCGAACAGATCACCAAGATGAATCCGATGCGGGCATTCTGTGTGGCGCTTTCTGCGGCCATTACAGTGTTGATTGCCTCCGGACTGGGTCTGCCTGTCAGTTCCACCCACATTGCCGTGGGCGGGGTGTTCGGTGTTGGTTTCCTGCGCGAATATTACACAACGCATTCCAAACGCCGGCGCACCTATCTGGCCCGAAAGGCAGGCAATACCAGGTTCACACAGGTCCAGGCCGATGAGCGCAGCGAAGACGAAATCGTCTACCGCAAACTGGTGCGCAGATCACACTTCATGACAATTGTCGCGGCATGGCTCATCACGGTACCGGCAACCGCCGTGCTGGCTGGGGCACTGTACTTCGTACTGCAGCAAATGGGTTGAACGGAAAATACCTACAACTGGCCGCGCAATGCCTGCGCCATGCCAACCAGTTGCTCGTTCGGAACATCACCTATGACCATGTAGCTGGTGCCGTTTCTGGCCCAGTGGACGATGGGCAGACCTTCCCTGACCTCCGTCGCCAGATCTGCATCTGGCGCCCCATCCTGCGTGATGCAAAAGGCAACCGGTGTGACGCCGTCATGCAGATAGGCCAGTTGCACCAGCGGACGCGAACCGAACCTGAGCATCTGCCCACGCCTGAAATCGGCTATGGGAACTTTCAACGCCTGCCGGGTGAGCGTTACGCCGATACGGCCGGACAAGTGTTCCAGCGTCTTGTCCACTTCGGCAGGCGCAATTGCGTTCCACTTCAGCGTTTCTGCCGAGTAAAGCACCTGATACTCAGCCACTGCTTCACGCCATGACTTGTCCGCGGTAGTCAAGTTACCTGAGCCTGATCCCACCAGCACACCTATCGCCAGACACGCCGCGCACGCTGCAGCTACCAGCAGTCTCCTGTTGCCAGCACCGGTTTTCACATCATTGGCGGGTTCTGCATCCATTGCCAGGGCAGATCGCAGTTCATCAACCGGCGCGCCTGCCCCGAGCGCCAGATAGTCTTTTGACATACGGTCACGATCGATCTGCAACTCCGCCAGTTCAGAGGCCAGCTGTGCATCGGCGAGGCTGCGCTCACGCACTTCCTTCGCCTGGTGTTCGTCCAGTTCACCATCAAGATATGCTGTGAGTGTTTCGGGCGTGATCTTCATTTCGATTTCCTGACCGCATCGTTTTGCGGATTCATACCAGCCAATTTAGCCCGTGCCGCAGCCAACCTGCTCATAACAGTGCCGATTGGCACATCCAGCGCCTGAGCCGCTTCTGCATATGTCCATCCTTCGAGATAGACCAGCAGAACCGTTTCACGCTGGGCCTCTGGAAGCTCTGCTACTGCAGTTAACACCTGGGATGCGAAAATATTCGTTTCCACATGGCCGGCCCCGTCAAAACTCAACACGTTTTCCGCCTCAACCGTACCACTTCCCGTGCGCACCCGCGCCGCCCTGAGTTCATTGCGCCACACATTCATCATCATGGTCATCAACCAGCGGTCCAGCCTGGTGTCGGGATGGTACATGGCGGCCTTTTCCAGCGCGCGGACACATGTCGCCTGCACCAGATCCCGCGCGCGTTCCGCATCGCGGGTCAGCACGAGGGCGAACCTCCACAAGGCGGACAGATGCTGTTCCAGTTCATCGCGCACTACGCCGAGATCCCATAATTTGCTTCATGATCGAATAAACCGGGGCCTTGCGGTGTTTATCCCGCAGTACCGCAACGGCGTACTGACCTAACCTATGGAGAGAAACTATGAACAAACTCATCTCAATCGCAAGCCTTGCCGCCACAATTGCATTGTCCGGTGCAGCCCTTGCCGGCGAAACCCCTGCTCCTGAAGGTGCCGGTGTCTACTTCATCAATGTCAATGACGGAGACACCCTGACCAACCCCGTAACCATCCAGTTCGGCCTCAAGGGCATGGGTGTCGCGCCGGCCGGTACTGAAAAGGAACATACCGGCCATCATCACCTGATTATCAATGAAACCATTGAAGGTGAGGAACTGAACGAACCCATTCCTGCCGACGACCAGCATGTGCATTTCGGCGGCGGCCAGACAGAAAAGACACTGGACCTGCCGGCAGGCACACACACCCTGCAACTGGTCCTGGGCGACTGGAGCCACATTCCGCACAATCCGCCGGTCATGTCCGAAAAGATCACCGTAACCGTGAAATAACACTCTGCATGCGTGAAGCCGCTTCATCTGATGGTGAGGCGCCTTCACCTTGCTCCGACCAGAGAGGAATATTTGTCAGAGCCACGATGTGTCGCTTCTTGCCGATACAGTTGAATACGGTGTCTAATGGGTCAGTATTTTTTCCCTTGAAGGACATAGAGCATGAAATCGACTGCGCGGGTTGTCATCGTTGGCGGCGGTGTAATGGGCGTCGGCCTGTTGTATTCTCTGGTAAAAGAAGGCTGGAGCGATGTGGTACTGGTTGAAAAGGGCGAGCTGACGTCGGGCTCTACCTGGCATGCAGCGGGCCAGTGCCCGCATTTCACCGGCTCACTTAACCTGGCCAAGATCCATCACGAAGGCACACTGGTCTATCCCAGGCTGGAGGAAGAGACCGGGGAAGCGGTGTCCTGGCACGGCTGCGGCGGCCTGCGTCTTGCCATCACCGACGCGGAAGTCGAATGGTTCAAGCAGGTCTACGGCGTTTCCAAGCTCATCGGCTATGAAGCTGCCCTGATCGGACCTGACGAAATCAAGAAGTACCATCCCTATCTCGAGACCTTCGGGGTCAAGATGGCCTATGTCACCGTAACCGACGGCCATGTGGCACCGGCGGATGTCACCAACTCCATGGCAGCAGGCGCGCGCCAGGGTGGCGCGGAAATCTATCGCCGCACCATGGTTGAGAACATTGAACTGCTGCCCACCGGCGAATGGAAAGTCATCACCGACAAGGGCAGTATTGTGTGCGAACACGTGGTCAATGCGGCCGGCTCCTATGCCGACGTGGTGGGCGCATGGACCGGACATAATGTGCCGATCTGCAACATGCTGCACCATTACCTCATCACCGAACCGGTTCAGGAGCTGATCGACCTGAAAGACGAACTGCCGGTGGTTCGCGATCCCTACTCCCATTCCTACCTGCGTGAAGAAACAAACGGTGTTCTGGTTGGTCCTTATGAAACCGAAGGCGCACATGTGTGCTGGGACGGCAAGCCACCGACATGGGACTTTGAGAACGAACTGATCACACCGGAACTGGACCGGTTGATGCCGTGGCTGGAAAAGGCCACCGAGCGCATGCCGATCTTTGCCAATGCCGGCATCAAGTCGGTTATCTCCGGCGCCATCACCCACACCCCGGACGCCAACTTCCTGCTTGGTCCGGCACCCGGGCCGGCAAACTACTGGATGGCAACCGGCGCTTCCATCGGTGTCTGCCAGGGCGCAGGCGCGGGCAAGTACCTGGCACAATGGATGGTGCATGGCGCAACCGACATCAACATGGCTGAATTCGATCCACGCCGGTTCGGCAACTGGGCCGACAAGGACTATGCGACCGAGCTGTCCATCGTTGACTATCAGCACATGTATTACTGCTATCGCCACGGCGAGCAGCACATGAACAAACGGCCATTGCGCACATCGTCCCTGTATGACCGCCTGAAGGACCGCGGTGCCCAGTTCCAGGCTGTGTTCGGCTGGGAGCGCGCACGCTGGTTCTCCACCGACGGCAAGAGCGAAGACTATTCCTTCCGCCGCTCCAACTGGTTTGATGTGGTGGCTGAAGAGTGCAAGGCGGTGCGCGAAACCGCCGGTCTCATGGACCTCACGACATTTGCCAAGTTCGACGTGAAAGGCAAGGACGCAGAAAGCTTCCTGGAGCGCATATGCGCCAATCGCATCCCCAAGAAGGTCGGCGGCATCATGCTGGGCCACCTGGTCAAGGAAGGCGGGCGTATCGAGAGCGAGATCACCGTCACCCGCCTCGGCGAAGAGCACTTTTATGTCCTGTCAGCCGCCGTTGCCCAGTTGCATGACATGGATGCGTTGCGCTGGCGCCGCAGCAAGGACGAAGTCGTTACAATTACGGACGTAACGGATGATTTTGGCGTCCTGGCGCTGGCCGGTCCGTTGTCGCGGGATATTCTGCAGCCGCATACGCCGCAGGACCTGTCCAATGACGGACTGCGCTGGCTGCGCGGTACTATCACCGAGGTTGCCGGTATCAAGGATGTCCGTCTGATGCGGGTCAATTATGTGGGTGAACTGGGTTGGGAAATACATGCCCCGATGGATGGCCTGCCGGCAATCTTCGACGCCTTGATGGCAACCGGTGAACCATTGGGAATGCGACTCTTCGGCGCCTATGCCATGAACTCGCTTCGCATGGAGAAGGCCTATCGCGGTTGGGGAACCGAGCTGACCCAGGAAGTCACCCTGATCGAGGGCGACATGGAACGCTTCTGCCGTCTGGACAAGGAGTTCATCGGCAAAGCGGCTACACAGGCATCGAAACAGCGCGGCCCGCGTATCCAGCTTGTCTACATGGAGGTTGAAACAACCGATGCAGACTGTGCCGGCAATGAACCGATCTATCAGAACGGTGAGATTGTTGGCCTGACCACCGGCGGTGCCTATGGTCATGCGGTGAAAAAATCACTGACCTTTGCGTACCTGGATCCGAAAAAGGCCGACATGGCCAAGGACTTCGAGATCATGATGTTCGATGAAATGCAGCCTGCCAGGATCATCGAGCAACCGGCCTGGGATCCGGAGAATGTCCGCCTGAGAGCGTAGTTCTCCTTCACCTCAACATGAACCGTGGGTGAACAAGGCATTCACTCACGGTTCTGTGATCATGTGGAACAGTGGCGCCAATAATAACAACTCCGACAAAAGGAGATTAGCGCCATGACTTACGACATCAAAGTGATCCTGTTACTCGGCATGCTTGCCGGTTTGTCGTTCATTGCCAGCCTGGCCATAGTCTGAAACGCGCCATGCACGGCAGGCATCAATAGTGGAAACCGCTGGATCAGAGCCCGGAAAGCTTCGGTCTGCGGCTGTATTCAGCCCAGGAATTGCCGGCTGCAACAATGCAGGCCGTGCCATCAACCTGAGTAACCACAATGGTCCAGGTACCGGTTTCCGATGTGAACAACTCCACCATGCCGGACGATCCGACAAGCCCCATCCCTGAGCGTTGTTCATTGTACTTTGCCGACAGCTTGTCGGTGATCTGGTTGTGTTCGGCGCAGTAACGGATGCCAGCATTGGCTCGCGCGGGCGCTGTGGCCCAGGCAAAAATGGCGAGCGCAGCAGCAATCAAGGCGTAAACTCTTAAAGACATTACCGTCTCCTTCCCCGCACCCCCTGCAGCAGTTTTTGCGCCACACGCGAGATGCAATAGAAATTGCCAAGCCGGTCCCTGTCAGTCTGATGACAAAGCCTGCGCCCTTATGGTTAATGAAAGATTAACAGCCGGCGAAACAGTCGCAGTGGAATGGCAGAATCTCAGGCAACCGAGGTCTTGCCGACCACTCGATCGAGACGGCGCCACAGCAGGCCATAAGGTGCCAGCAACACCAGCGCCATCGTTACCTTGACCATCAGATCGCCCAATGCCCAGGACACCCAGCGTGGCGCCTCAACGGCAAGCACACCAAGCAATGGCGCAGGCTGCACGGCAAAGTCGAGACCTGCTCCCAGAAAGGAAAAACTGGCTGCAAAAGCGAATGAGAAGAAGATGAAGGTGTCGACGACTGCGCCGACCATGGAAGAAATCAACGGCGCCCGCCACCATTGGCCCGACCGCAGCTTGTCAAATATCGATACGTCCATCAGCTGGGAAATCAGGAACGCCGAGCCGGATGCGATGGCAATGCGCGGGCTGGCCAGAATGATCGAAACCAGTACTGCGATGGCAAAACCTGCAAATACCACCTTGCGGGCCGCCGCGGCGCCGAACAGCCGGTTGGTCAGGTCCGTCACCAGGAATGCCACCGGAAACGTAAACGCGGCATAGGTCAGAAGGTCGGCCAGTTGCACGGCACCAATGGTCGCGTGCACCGGAAACTGCACAAGATAGTTTGACCCGGCAATGATCACGGCCATCGCCACCACGGCAACAAAGAACTGATGTATTTTCATGTCAGCTGACTTCATAGCCGATGTACCATTTCCGGTTAAAATGCCATGAGAGTGACTGCAACCGGCCACTCCCGCATTTCAGTTCATGTTATCTGACCTAGCCGACGATTTCAGCTTCCGAGAAATTCTGGCCGATTTCGATAGCGGCATTCTCAACACTGTCGGAACCGTGTACGGAATTTGCCTCGATCGACTCAGCGCACTCCTTGCGGATTGTACCGGCATCAGCGTCAGCCGGATTGGTCGCGCCCATGACGGTGCGATAAGCCGCAACAGCGTCTTCGCCCTCAAGAACCTGTACCACAACCGGGCCGGAGGTCATGAAGTTGACGAGGTCCATATAGAACGGGCGTTCCTTGTGAACGGCATAAAACTCCTTGGCCTGGTCTTCGGACCACTTCACGCGCTTTTGCGCGACGATGCGCAGGCCGGCAGCTTCAATCATGGAATTGATCTTGCCGGTCAGATTGCGGCGGGTAGCATCTGGCTTGATGATGGAGAATGTGCGCTGGACGGCCATGGGTCGTTCTTTCATGAAAAATGGTTTTGAGGATTGCTTCAGATGGCGCGCTTATAGCCGCGCTGCAATCAGACTTCAAGCGGGCATAGATACAGCAAAGGGTGCCGCTTTGACGCGGCACCCCTGCTCTTCGATAACGCTGTTACCGGCTGGCAAGAAGCGGCGTAATGCGCCGGATGGTAACACGGCGGTTTTCTGCCTCTTCTTCCTCGGTTTCAATTTTGAGGAACTCCTCGCCATAGCCCACCGTTTCGATGTTGGTGCGCTCTATGTTGAAGAATTGCAGCATGGCATCGCGAACCGCATTTGCACGCTTGGATGACAAACCCTGATTGTAGGCGGCAGATCCAACCGCATCGGTATGCCCTTCGATGAGGAAGACCTCATTGGGGTTGGCAGCGATGATGCGCTCAATGATCTCGCCAATTCGTTCAAGTTGAGGAATTTCCTCTTCGCGAACAAACGATTCATTGAAGCCAAAACGGATTGTGTCCACTTCAATGGCCGGCATGGAATCGCGTGCCGACGGACGGCCACTGCGGAACTCCTGACGTGAGAACTTGCGTTCAATACGCCGGCGCGGTGGCGCCACCAACTGCTGTTCAAGCAGTTCATCATCAGCCTCTGCAGCGGCGATATCATCCCGGTCGGGACCGATGCGCACTGGCGGGATCTGGATGATGATCTGGTTGTTGTCGCGGTTGCGGCGCAGTCTTTCCCTGCGGTCCGCACGCCCGGCAATCAACCTGCGGCGTTTCTCACGGCGAGCTTCGCGCAGCAGATCACGCAGGCGTTCCTTCTGACCGGCACGCAATGTGTTGGAGGCCAGCAGATCACGGGCAGACTTGATGCGTCTCTGCAACTGCCGGTCGTTCAGGTCACGAACATCGCGACGGTCACGCAGCAGTTGACGGGCATCCAGCCTGTCTTCACGCCGTTCGGCCCGGTTCTGGTCACGGCGGGCAACACGATCGCGCAATTCATCGCGATCGGTACGCGCCATGCGGCGTACCTGGCGGAACAACGGCCGATTGAGATCGCTGTCACCCATGATCCGGCGGGCCCGTTCGAGCCTGCGGCGCAATTGCGGGTCGCGCAGTGAAGCGGCAGACCTGTTGTCAGCCAGCAAATCGCGGGCTTCGCGGTTGACATTGGAAGCCGGTTGCTGGGTTACCTGTGAGCGGCGATCAACTTCCGACCGTGCCACACGCACCTGTTCGCGCACCTGGCGCTCAAGCCGGTTGCGCAGGCCATCACGCTGCAACAGGTTGCGGCCATTGCGAATACGGGTCCGCAACTCACCATCACTCATCCTGCGCACGTTCTTGTCATTGAGCAGGTAGCGCCGGGCCTGGCGGTTCACATTGCCGGACTGATCCGGTTGCGGTGGTGTCACCACGGTAGAGCGACGATCCGCCTCCGCGCGCGCAGTCTGGACCTTGTCACGAACCTGGCGCTTCAGCCTGTTGCGCAGGCCATCGCGCTGCAACAGGTTGCGTCCGTTGCGGATGCGGGTCTGCAGTTCGGCATCACTCATCCGGCGCACATTCTTGTCATTCTGCAGATAGCGCCGGGCCTGGCGGTTTACATTGCCAGCCTGATCCGGCTGTGGCTGGTTCGCAACTTTTGCGCGGCGAGCTTTCTCATCACGGGCTAACAGAAGCTGTTTAAGCACCCTGCGCTCCGTGTTTTCGCCCAAACGCTTGTCCCGCTCCATGATGTAATTGCCATCACGGATGCGGGCCTGCAGTTCGGCATCACTCATCCGACGCACTTTTTTCTTGTTGCGCAGATAGCGTCGTGCCCGTTGTTTTACATCACCGTTGTTGCCTTGCAGGGCAGGCTGGACCTGTTGTTGCGGGACCGGCTGAACCTTAGGCGTTTTGACGACGGCAGCCCGGCGCGCGGTTTCAGCGCGGGCGGCCTTGACCTGGTCACGAACCTGGCGTTTGAGCTTGCCGCTCAACCCGTCCTGCTGCAGCAAATTGCGACCATTGCGGATGCGGGTCTGCAACTGGTTGTCTTTCATGCTGCGCACATTGGCATTGTTGCGCAGATAACGCCGTGCCAGGCGGTTTACGTTGGCAGACTGATCCTGCTGTTGTTGAACAGGTTGTGCCTTGGGTTGAGGCTGTGGCTGCGCTTCCTGCTGCTGCTGTACGGGCTGCGGCTGAGCCGGTTGTGGTTGGGCCGCCTGATTCTTGCGGCGCTTGAGCTCACGCTGAACCCGGCGAAGCTGGCGTTTCTGTTTCTTGCCACCTCCATTGTCGATTTCGCCGCGCAGGACCTGCTGGCGCTGCAGCAACTGCTCAACCGACATTTGCTTAACCTGGTCTTTGCTTTGCGCCATGCTGCCGACCGGCGCCAGCGCAAGGCCGGCGGCAACCACCAGCGCGCCCAGCATGGACGTTTGAAATACCCGTTTCATTAATTTCCCTCCTTGGCAAACCTCGCACATGCGCGCAAGTTTGCGGTCAATGATGTCCAACAATCTGGCAAAACGGAGATGAACGAGACATGAACCCGATTGAAATGGAAAATGCATCGCCTGCCGTGCGAGCTGTCTATGACGACATATGTACCACGCGCGGCGTTCCCGACGTCAACAATTTCTGGAAGTACCTGGCCAATGAACCCCGCATGCTGGCAAATGTCTGGAACAGCCTGAAAGACATAATGGGACCTGGTGCGCTTGATCCTCTGACCAAAGAACTGATCTACACGGCGATTTCCATGTCAAACAACTGCGACTACTGCATGGCAAGCCACGGTGCGTCGGCGCGCGCCAAGGGCGCGGATGAAGCAATGATGAATGAACTGATCGCAGTTGTGGGACTGGCCAATATGACCAACCGGCTTGCAACGGCTTACAAGGTGCCTGTAGACGAGGCTTTCAAAACCTGATCCGCCGGGATTCAGGCCGCCGGCACGACTTGAACGGCGCAACCAAGTTGTGCCAAACCCTCACTGTGACCCAAACAACCACTCTCAAGGAACGCCGACCAGTGACCCGATGCACTAAATTAGCAGTTTTTGCCGCAATTTTCGCGATACCGACGCTTGCGCTGGCTCATTCCGGCGCGACAGGTATCGTGAAGAAACGCATGGAAGTCATGAAGGACGTCGGTGCGGTGATGAAAGAACTTGGCGCCATGGTAAAGGGAGATGCGAATTTTGACGCATCGACGGTGGCGAGACGTGCCGGTGATCTGAAGGTGCATGCCGCCGGCATGCCTGCCCTGTTCCCGGAAGGCTCCATCCATGGCCCAAGCGAAGCGCTGCCGCAAATCTGGGCGGATTTTGAAGAGTTTAGCAGAATCGCTTCAGATCTTGAATCCGCTGCCGCGACCCTGTCCGGCGTGACCGAGGCAGCAGCCCTGCCCGCCGCACTCGGTGCTGCCGGCAAAACCTGCAAAGCCTGCCATTCGGATTATCGAAAACCGTGAAAAACCCGGACAAGACAGTCGTTGCGGCCCTGTACAGGTTCGCGGTGTTTGACAGGCCGGAAGACCTGCAGGGCCCGCTGTCCAGCATTGCCGGCCATCACGGTGTCAAAGGCACGCTGTTGCTGGCGCGCGAAGGTATCAACGGCACCATTGCCGGCAGTCGTGAAGGTATTGATGCCGTTCTTGCCCACATCCGCACACTGCCCGGCTGCGCTGACATCGAGCACAAGGAATCCTGGGCTCCAGACATGCCGTTCAATCGGCTGAAAGTCAGGTTGAAACGCGAAATCGTGACGATGGGCATAGAAGACATCGATCCCAACCAGATTGTCGGCACCTATGTTGAGCCACAGGACTGGAATGACCTGATCAGTGATCCTGATACAGTGGTTATCGATACCCGCAATGACTACGAGGTTTCCATCGGCACTTTCGATGGCGCAATTGACCCAAATACCAGGTCTTTTCGCGAATTTCCCGACTGGCTGAACGCCCGTCACAACGAGCTTGCCAGCAAGAAAGTCGCCATGTTCTGCACCGGCGGCATACGATGCGAAAAGGCAACCGCCTTTGCCAAACAGGCCGGGATCGACGAGGTTTATCACCTCAAGGGCGGCATTCTGAAGTATCTCGAGCTGGTGCCGCCGGAAGAAAGCAAGTGGCGCGGCGACTGTTTTGTGTTTGATGAACGGGTGTCCGTCGGCCTCGGGCTGGAACCGGGTGAACATCAACTGTGCCGGGCGTGCCGCATGCCGTTGACGGCCGAGGACCTTCAATCTGAATTGTACGAAGAAGGCGTTTCATGCGTACATTGCCACGACACCCGCACGAACGAAGACCGGGCCCGCTTCCGGCAGCGCCAGCACCAGATCATGCTGGCAAAGGCGCGCGGCGAAAAACATCTCGGTAATTAGACGCAAATTGCAAAAAAGACGCGCCCCGGTCGCTTGAACGGCAGGGGGAACCGTTGTGCGAGGGAGCGCGATCTGATCAGCGGGGCTTTTCATGGTGTCCGGGAGGGGTATACCGGGGCCATGATGCCCATCTTCTAAGTCCGGCGTATGTTTGGTTCTTGTTGCATCACAATGCCCGGATACGTTTGCAGGGGATCGGGGGGCTTGCCTTTGCTTCGTCTTCTTGTTGTTCAACGCCTTGTTGTTGATGAGTAACCTAGGCATATTTTGAAGACATGAATGTGCATTTCATCACATTGCGAAACTGCCCTGCTTTTCCGCCCAAGGAACCTACATGCAAGCCATCACTCCCAGAGGCGTTGAAATCAACCTGGATGCGGCTCGCCCGATAGAAGCCATCCGCGTTGCCCGAACGCTGCTGCGCACAAGCCGGGTCACCACGCTGGCGACGCTTGATCCCAGTGGATATCCATACAGCACAGTTACCAACCTGATCGTCGAACCCGACGGCGTGCCGGCTGTGTTCATGTCGGGGCTTACGGTTCATGCCCGCAACATAACGGCTGACGCCCGTGTCTCGATGACGGTGGCAGACACCGGGAGCGACGTCATGACCACCGCGCGCCTGACGCTCAGCGGACAGGCAGTGCGGGTGCCGGATGCTCAGGTACCTGCGCTAAAGGCACGGTATGTGGAACGGTTTCCCAAGGCGAGACTCTATCTCGGCCTGCCTGATGCGCTTTGGTACCGGGTTCGTGGCGAAGCGGTGCAACTCAATGGCGGACCGGCGCAGAACGCCAATTCCGTTACACCTGAGGATCTGCTGACCAATCTGGCTCCGGCTTCAGAACTCATGGACTCAGCCCCTGCCCTGATTGCTTCACTGAACGAAGGCGACCGGGCGGCCCGGCTGGCTGCAACTGCGGGAGCCGAACCCGGGCGCTGGCGGGTCAGTGGTATCGATCCGGAAGGTATTGACTTGAGCACAACCTCAAATCTGGCGCGGCTGTGGTTCACCGGTCCGGTTGCCTCGCGCGAAGACTTCGATACCGCGGTCGCGGATGTGCTCTAACTGGTCACGGCTTCCTGAGTCCGCCCGAAGAACAGAAACCTTCTCAGACCCTGCCCCGGCCTGGTCAGGCGCTCATAAAAGCCAACAATGAAGCGAAGTTCTACAAGGGAAAAATAGGACTTGGAGATATCAAGCGCCTGGTGACTGGAGCCGCGTATGTACCACCCGATCAGTCCCGATGATCCATATCCAAAAACAAAAAACCGCGCTCCTTATCGCATTTACGGCAGGGGGAACCGTGTTGCGGGGAGCGCGGTCTTAATTCGCGGGGGCTGTGTCATGGTGTGCCGGGAGGGGTAACCGGAGGCCATGGTGCCCATCTTTTAAGTCCGGCGTCTGTCTGTTTCTTGTTGCATCACAATGCCCGGATAGTTTTGCAGGGGATCGGGGGGCTTGCCTTTGCTTCGTCTTCTTGGTGTCCAACGCCTTGTTGTTGATGAGCAACCTAGGCGGGTTTTAAAGACTCAGATGTGCAATTCATCACATTGCGAAAATCATCACTTTCCAGCCGGCTTGTCGGCGCTACTGCCGGGTGTATCCGGGGATGTGGCCGGCATCCTGGCCGGGATCGCACTGATCGTGACAGCATTCGTTATACTGGACAGGATCATTTCGCGACCGGTGGCTGCAACTGCCGAATAATTTGTGCTGACCCGAACCACACGCGCTAGCGGCATGAAGCGCCGGAATGGCACGGCAAAACTCAAGCAATACCAGCGCAAACAAAAAAACCGCGCTCCTTATCGCGGTTACGGCAGGGGGAACCGTGTTGCGGGGGAGCGCGGTCTTGAACTCGCGGGGGCTTTGTCATGGTGTGCCGGGAGGGGTAACCGGGGGCCATGATGCCCATCTTTCTTAGTTCGGCGTCTGTCTGGTTCTTGTCGCTTCAGAATGCCCGGATACGTTTGCAGGGGATCGGGGGGTAAACTTTGCTTCGTCTTCTTGGTGTCCAACGCCTTGTTGTTGATGAGCAATCTAGGCGGGATTTAAAGACTCAGATGTGCAATTCATCACATTGCGAAATCGGCGATGGGCAAAACAAGCCTGCCGATGGACCTGCGGACACAAGAAACTGATGCGACTGGGACAAAAACACCGCAATCGGCACATGACAACTCGGCCGACAATCGCTAAATACCCCGCATGCTTCATATCAATGCGCTGACATATCGCGTCGAGGGACGCCTGCTGATCGACAATGCCACCGTTGCCCTGCCCGCCGGCCATACGGTCGGCTTCGTCGGGCGCAACGGCACTGGCAAGTCGACGCTTTTGAAGTTGATACTCGGCCAGATACAGGCAGAGTCAGGCTCGTGCACCGTGCCGCGCAATGCCCGCATCGGAACGGTTGCCCAGGAAGCACCAAGCGGGTCTGAAACGCTGATCGAAGTGGTACTGGAAGCCGACAAGGAGCGCGCCAGCCTGCTGGCCGAGGCAGAAACCGCAACCGATCCAAACCGGATCGCCGACATCCAGATGCGTCTGGCGGATATTGATGCACACTCTGCACCGGCGCGCGCTGCGGCCATTCTGGCCGGCCTTGGCTTCAACGATGCGGCTCAAAACGAACCCTGCTCCGCGTTTTCCGGCGGCTGGCGGATGCGTGTCGCACTGGCGGCAGCCCTGTTTGCCGAACCGGACGTACTGTTGCTGGACGAACCGACCAACTATCTCGACCTTGAAGGCGTGATCTGGCTGAAGAACTATATCCGCACCTATCGCCACACCGTCCTTATCGTCAGCCATGACCGCGACCTGCTCAACGACGCAGTCAGCGCCATCCTGCACCTGGAGCAATGCAAACTGACGCTCTACCAGGGCAATTACGACACCTTCGACCGCATTCGCCGCGAAAAGCAGGCGCTGCAGATGAAGATGAAGCGCAAGCAGGATGACGCGCGCCAGCACATGCAGGCGTTCGTCGACCGCTTCCGCTACAAGGCGTCGAAGGCCAAGCAGGCGCAATCACGCCTGAAAGCGCTGGAGAAGATGCAACCGATTGCAGACGTGATCTCCGATCGCGTTTCGCCGTTCCTGTTTCCAGAACCGGCCCGCCCGATAAATCCGCCGCTGGTGCGGTTTGAAAAGGCAGCGGTGGGGTATGAGGACGGTAAGCCGATCCTGCGCAATATCGATTTGCGCATCGATGGTGATGATCGCATTGCCCTACTGGGGGCAAACGGCAACGGCAAGTCCACATTTGCGAAGCTGCTGTGCGGCCGGCTTGGCGTGATGGATGGGCACATGCGTCATCACAAGAAGCTGAATGTGGCCTATTTCGCGCAACACCAACTTGATGAACTGAACCCTGGGCAAACGCCTTATGATCATTTCGTGGAACTGATGCCAGATGCCACCGAAGCCCAGCGCCGCTCAAAACTCGGTGCATACGGCTTTGGCGCCCACCTGACCCACAACAAGGTCGAAACACTGTCGGGCGGCGAGAAAGCCCGGCTGCTGTTTGCGCTGGCAGCCTTTCACGGGCCGAATATCCTGGTGCTCGATGAACCGACCAACCACCTTGACGTGGCGGCGCGCGAAGCGCTGGTGCATGCGCTTAACGAGTATGAAGGCGCGGTCATCCTGATCAGCCATGACAGGCATCTGATCGAGGCATCGGTTGACCGGCTGTGGCTGGTCGATGAGAGCACAGTCAAGGCCTATGACGGTGATCTGGACGGCTATGCGCAACTGGTTCTGGAAAAGAGCCGGACCGCAAGGCGTGAGGCGAGGAAAAGCGCGCGCGCGTCAAATCCCGCCACCGAGCCTGTAAAATCCAAGCCGGCGCCTGCCAAGGTCAACCTGGTGCATCTTAAGAAGCAGATTCAGCAAAGCGACAGCAAGATGCTGGAACTGCAGGAAAAAATAACCATTCTTGACCGTGCGCTGGCGGACCCGCAAATGTATGCGGCACAACCGAAAAAGGCGGCCGACTTTGCCAAACTGCGCGCCAAGCTGGCGGAAGACCTGGAGGCGACGGAGTTGAATTGGCTGCGAATGCAGGAGACCTTCGACTCCGCCTCAAAGGGCCCACGGAAATCGGCTTAGGCCTGGCCAAGGCGCCGTACGGGTTTCCAATTGATTCCAGATACCGGCTAGACTGGCTCTGAGCGATAGAACCTGTTTTTGACACATGGGATGATGATGCGATGGTGTTTTCGGGCGGCTGCCAATGCGGCACAATTCGGTACGACATAAACAGCAAACCGGTTCTTGCCTATTGCTGTCATTGCACTGACTGCCAACGGCAGTCGAGCAGCGCCTTCGGCATGTCCGTCTGGTTCCCGGCGAGCGCATTCACGCTGACCTCCGGTGCATTGCTGACCTGGACAACAAGGGGCGATAGCGGAAACGAAAAAACCTGCACCCTGTGCCCCGATTGCGGCACGCGCATTTATCATTCTTTCCCGGACCAGTCGGATACCCTCAGTGTGAAAGGAGGATCACTGGACAAGATCCACGAAATAGATCCGGTCGCACATATCTGGACAAGAAGTGCGCAGCCATGGGTCTTGCGACTGATCGATGGTGAACTCTGTCATGAGACCGAGCCCGAAAATTTCGACCATCTGGTCGCCCGATTCCAACGAAAACCGGATTAAGTGCTGGTGCGGGCTGACACCGGTCAACTGGCATGGCAAATCTGGCGCATCTCAAGAAGCAGATTCAGCAAAGCGACAGCAAGACGTCAGACACCGCCTCAAACGCGTCAGCCAGGGCCAGATTGGAAACGCCAGAGTTAATCGCGGTTTGCCGCGAAACTATAGGTTGCCGGTGTCACACCCGATACCTCAAGCACCAGTTTGCGCCGTACCGTTTCTGCAAAACTTGCTCTGCCCTCCGCCGTCACCATGAAGGCACCGGGACCGCCGATGATACGGTCGGCGTATTCCTGTTCCAGGTTGGCCCCGGCCCGTCTGCCGTCTTCAGGGCGCAGAATTGGCAGTGCGTTGATAGTGATGCCCGCCGCGAGCACCTCTGCACGCGCGACAGCGATAGGAGGGCCTGAGAAATTGCGGATACTGTCGCCGGAAAAATCGATCACGGCGCGGGGTGCGCGAATGTCATTTGCCTCGATCAGTTTTTTGGCATCCAGCAGGGCACCGCCAATAGCGTTGCTGCCATATGCCTGGCGCGGCGGGCCGGTCAGGGCTTTCGCGAAGGCTTGGGCGGTTTCCAGGCTTTCGATAATCATCCAGTCGGCCACCACGGCAGTATTGCTTGCCCATTCTACATAGGTCACCGCAATTGAACCGTAAATCGAACTTTCAATAGCGGCCACGACCTGCGGGTCGGTCATGGCCGACGCGTATCCCTGGCGCTGAAAGGCAAGTTCCTCAGCATCGATGGAGCCCGAGGCGTCGGCAAGCAGTACCAGTTCCAGCCCGGCTTCGCGGCGCTCCTGCGCAGCAGCGGTTCCGGTAAGCAGGAGAACGAGAAGAACCCTGAGAAACATCATATTGCTCAGGTTAAGCAGATTTTGCCTGATGGCAAGCTGTAGACCGGGTCCTGGTCCGGGCAATAAGCCGATATGCAGAAATAGGCAGCATCCGTAGAGAATGCGGACGCGACACTTATGGTCAACCGCGATGTTGATGTGCGCAACTTGTCATCTGGCGAACGTCAGGTCCTCAGCCATGTCCGCAAACTTGCGATCCAGGTCCGGGTCATCGAACACGCCGCTGCAGTTGCCGGGACACAGGGTGATCTCGCTTAACTTCAAATCGCCGTTTTCCAGCAGGAACAGGTCGACCCGGGCATATTTGAACTGGCCGCCGATTGCCTCTGCTACCTTGCACATGGCGGCAAACTCTGCCGGGGCCGGTATGAATTCACCTTGCGCCGTGCTGTCGATGTTGAGTTTCAACGGCCGAAAGTTCCGGTCATACAAATTGCGCTGATAGCTCTCGAACCGATCCCGGATGTGCTGGACAAAACCGATCCGGCCACCCAGTACCGTGAACTGAAACTCGTTTGGCGAACCGGCATCTGAAACCGACGGTTCCAGGAAGTACTCCTTTGGATAGGTGTGGTACCACCACTCGCCCAACCCTTCCACGTCTCTCCTGCGCGGCCACCGCCGTGCCTGCGACAACGCTCTGCGCCGGGTATTTTCCGAGATTGGGAATGCAAGCCGCAATTGGTTGCCAGATCCGTAATTGGCCTTGAAAAAATAATTGACCGGCGGCACGTCTTCGTTGCGCGGCAGGGAAATTTCGTCAGACAGCCAGACAGGTTTTACGGGCGATACCAGATGTGCAACCTGTGACGGGACAAAATTGCCGACAGCAAGCTTGTTGCCCGGTGACGGCTGCGGAATGTCGCAGAACACCTTCATCCAGAACAGCTTCTCATTGTAGGTTTTGGGATCGGAAAGGCTCGGCATTACGCCGTGCGCCTTGCGAAAAATGTCAGCCCCTCTGGCGATCGCATACCTCAGGTCGTCCGGGTCGTAATAGTCCACGCCGCGCAGGTGGTCAGGTTTGGGCGGCCGGTCAATCTGGTCTGCGTAGCGTTGGTAGACTGTGTGCATTTCGATTGCCGCATGGGAAAGCGCGCTGCTGCTGACGCTTACCAGCGGAAAATACCGCTGCAGTTTCCCCATGAAACTCATGACCGTTACTCACACTTTCCCTGACAGCAGAAAGGCAAGGGTACGGAAATTCCTCTGATGGCTCAACAAGATGGCCGGAACAGGATTAATATTTACCTGCCCTCGCCCGGCCTCTTCCGGTTAGGCGGCGCTCGGCTAATCCAGATAATAGACCAGTATGTAGAGCGTCAGCAGGACCATGGCATACAGGGCTGCCAGACCGGTTGCAGATGTGGCGCGCAGGATCAAGCCGTCACGTTCAGACAGCTCGTCCAGCCTTTCCTGTCCGGTTTTCAGGAACCCCAGAACGGTTTTCTCCACAGCGGATCTCGCTGCGGTGCAGGCGTCATAAACCAGGTCGCCTGCCCTGAAGACCGCGATACGCCAGATCCAGTCGAGGTCCAGCGTGATGGTCAGGGTCCGCTTCATGTAGTTGAGCAGCAGGAAGAACGCCAGACCGGAGAACAACAGCAATTGCAGGTAGAACACCACCTTCTCAGGCTTGTAGACCGGCACAATTGCCGCATTCGGCAACATGGCGTAAAGCGGGTCCGCATAAATACCCAGGGCCACACACAGGAAGGCAAAGAAGATCATCGCCGCCGCCATGTTCCAGGGCGCATCCTTGGGCCGCAGGCCGGAGTCTTTCTGGAAGAACACGAACCACGGGAACTTGATGCCTGCGTGCAGGAAAACACCGGCGGAGGCTGCCGCCAGCATATACCAGACAAACACCAGATGCTGCTGTTCAGCCGCCACTGAAATCATGGTTTTGGTTGTGTAGCCTGACGTGAGCGGGAATGAAGAAATAGCCAGCGCGCCGATGATACCGCAAATGCAGGTCACCGGCATGGTGCGGAACAGGCCGCCAAGATCGGTACACTTGCGCATGCCGGTGCGATACAGGACGACACCGGCACTCATCAGCAGCAATGCCTTGTAGATGATGTGGGCAAATGCATGCAGTGCAGCACCGTTAAGTGCGAGTTCCGTCCCGATACCGACGGCGCAGACCATGAAGCCAACCTGGTTGATAATCGAATAGGCCAGGATACGCCGTGCATCGTTTTCCAGAAGTGCGTAGATGATACCGTAGAACACCATGTACAGCCCCACCCAGATCAGCACCTGTTCGCCGGGGAACAAGAGGATCAGCGCCAGCACGGCCGTCTTGGTCGTGAACGCCGACAGGAAGACGGCGCCGGTCGGACTGGTTTCGGGATAGGCATCCGGCAGCCAGGCCGAAAACGGCGGTGCCGCGGCATTGATCAGGATGCCGATCAGGATCAGCCAGCTGTCGAGATTCGTGGCCAGCATGGCCTCGATGTCCAGCGAACCGGTATGAACATATACGCCTTCAATGCCGATTTTCAGCAGGATTCCCGACAGCAGGTGCATCATTGCGTAGCGGATACCGGCCCGGCGCGAGGCTTCTGTACCGCCACACCACACCACAATGGTGGAGAAGATCGCCATGATCTCCCACCAGATGAACAAGGTGATCAGGTCGCCGGCAAACGACACCCCTACCGCGCCGGACGCATAGGCGAAAGCGGCGCCCAGTTCTGCCGTCTTGGCGGTCCGGAACGAAAACAACGCGCCGGTGAATGCCATGATGGTGAACACGGTGGCAAACATGCGCCTCAACGGCGAGACTTCGAGCGGTTCGATCGGGTAGCCCAGGAACCTGGTGGTGATCAAGACACCGTCCGGCAGCGACCAGATCGCCCACAAAGTGATAAGCGGTGCTACCAGCAAAATGATGGCGCGTGCATTGGGCCGGGATATCACCGCCATGAAGGCGGCAAACAACAAGATCAATGCGGGCGGGAAGGTTTCAAAGATCATAATAATCATCCTTCCGCTTCACGATGTTACCCAATACCTTGGCGACGAATACCATCGCCACACAGGCCAGGAATCCGAACACGGCCGGGAAGGCAAACCATTCGTCGACACCATGAAAATGACCCGCCGTGCCGGTGAACAATTCCAGCACAACGGTGATCGCCAGCACGATGATGGAACCTATCCAGATCTTGCGGATGTTTTCCGGCCGCACCAGCCAGTGATCGTGACCGGGAGCCGTTTCGGGTTTTTTCGGGGTGCGGGCCATGATCTATTTCACCAGTATCTGAGCTTCAAGGTCAGCAATCGGCTGATGGAAGAGGAAGAATGCGAATGTCAGCAAGGCTGTAAACGTCAGTGCCGCCACCATCGGCCAGGGCGCCTCGCCATGCTGTTTGACCGGCTTGACGTCTTCTTCATACAGGAAAGCGGCAAAGATGAACGGCAGGAAATAGGCTGCATTCAGCAAGGTAGACGCAACAAGTGTGGCAAGGGCCAGGTAGTTGTCGTCCTGAATGGCGCCGCCGAGAATGTACCATTTGGAGATGAAGCCGCCGGTGGGCGGCACGCCGATCATCGACAGGGCACCGACGGCGAAGGCCGCCATGGTCCATGGCATGCGCCTGCCGATGCCGCGCATGTCGGTGATCTCGGTTTTCTTCGATGCGACGTAAATGGCGCCTGCTGCGAAGAACAAGGTGATCTTGCCGAAGGCATGCGCCATCATGTGCATGGAAGCGCCGACTTCCGACAATGGCTTGAGCACCGATGCCGCCAGCACCACATATGACAACTGGCCGATGGTCGAGTAGGCCAGCAGGCGTTTGAGATTGGTCTGGCGCAGCGCGATGAAACTGGACACCACAATGGTGAAACACGCCATCCAGATAATCAGCCGGTGGCTTGGCTGGTTGAACAGGAAATCAATGCCGAAGATGTAGACGAACACCTTGGTGACGGTGAATACACCGGCCTTCACGACCGCGACGGCATGCAGAAGGGCCGAGACAGGTGTTGGCGCCACCATCGCAGCCGGCAGCCAGCGGTGGATCGGCATCAGTGCCGCCTTGCCGATGCCGAAGGCAAACATCAAGAGCAGCAGACCTACCAGCGGTTCAGCGATCTTGCCTTCAAGAATGCCCCCTGGCGTGAAATCCAGCGTGCCGGCAACCGAGTATGTCCATATCATTGCCGGCAACAGCAGGCCGATGGAGGTTCCCAGCAGGATCCCCATATAGACGCGCGCCGACCTGACGGTCGCCTCATCGCCCTTGTGGGCCACGAGCGGGTACGTCGAGATGGTCAGGACTTCGTAGAAGATGAACAATGTCAGCAGGTTGGCAGAGAACGCCACACCGACGGCAGCGGCAAGCGCAATGGCAAAACAGACATAGAACCTGGTCTGGTTCTGCTCGTTGTTGCCGCGCATATAGCCGATCGAGTAGACAGAATTGACAATCCACAGGCCCGACGCCAGCGCCGCAAACAGCATGCCGAGCGGCTCAACCTTGAAGGCAATCCTCAGGCCGGGCAGCATTTCACCCAACACCAGTTCAGGGCGTCCGCCGGCCTGCAGGGTGGGGACCAGGCTCCACACCACGACAGCAAGGCAGACCGCTGTTGTCAGGGTTACGGTTTCGCGCACATTGGGCCAGCGCCCCGTCAGTGCAATGGCGACAGCACCCACAAGCGGGATGATCAGTGCATAAAGAATGGTGTCTGCTTCGCTGAATATCATAATGCAACACCCAGCAATGATTTGGCGGCAATGGATGCAAGCCCGACGGTTACGCTGGTATCAAGCGCGATCCATATGCCGGTCAACACCACAATCCATGTCGGAATCAGCATGACCAGCGGCGCTTCTTCGGTTACCGGCACGGCATTCGAGCGCGGTTCACGGAAGTAGGCAACCTCGATCACCTTCCACACGTAAATCACCGCCAGCAGCGACGACACCAGGATCACGGCAACCAGCAATGCGCCGAGCCAGCCTTCAGCAAGCGCGGCCAGAACCAGGTACCATTTCGAAATGAAACCCGGCGTCAGCGGCACGCCGATGAGCCCCAGCCCACCGACGACAAAAGCCGCCATGGTCCATGGCATCGCCTTGCCCGCCCCGGCCAGGTTGGCCACGTTCACCGTGCGGTAGCGCAGCGCAAGGCACGCGACAGCCATAAACATTCCACCCTTGATAAGGCCGTGGTTGAACATGTGGACGATGGCGCCGGTCAGCCCTGCAACCGAAGTCATTGAGATGCCCAGCGCAATGTATCCGATCTGCGCAACAGACGAATATGCCAAAAGCCGTTTCAGATTTTTCTCGTAGATGGCCAACAGGGAACCGGCGAACAACGCCAGGACGCCAAGTGGAACCAGGAAGAACGTCAGCTGGATTTCATGATTGGTAATGCTGTTCTGGAAGATCGCATAGTCCACCCGCATCAACACATACAGCGACACCTTTGTGGACGCGGCCGCGATAAACACCGTTACCGCATTGGGCGCAAAGGTGTAGGCGTTCGGCATCCACGAGTGCAGCGGGAAAACCGCCGCCTTGACCGCCAGGCCGACAGACACGAAGCCTGCAGCCACCAGCACCAGACGGATGTCTTCAACCTGCCCGACCCGGGCAGCAAGGTCAGCGGTGTTGAGGGTTCCCGTCACCATGTACAGGAAACCGACGCCGATCAGATAGAAGGTGGCGCCCACGGTACCCATGACAATGTAGCGATAGGTGGAAATCAAAGCGCGCCGGTCAGGCCCTGCCGAGATCAGCACATATGTCGACAGGGACGAGATTTCCATGAACACGAATATGTTGAACGCATCACCGGTTATCACCATGCCGACGAGGCCGGCGGTACACAAAAGCCAAGCTGCGAAAAACGCCGGCGCGGTTTCCTCACCGACTTCATCGGCCAGGCTCTTGTAACCGAAAATCAGCGCGGCAGAAGACGCACCGGTGATCAGCATGGTCATCAGCGCCGATAATGCATCAATGTGCAGCACAATGCCGTAAGGCGCCGGCCATCCGCCCATTTCATAGATAATGGTTTCACCGCCGATGACGCTTGCAGCCAGCGAACAGGCCACGAAAAATGAGGTGACGACAGCTGCCGTTGCCGCAAACCACGGAAATCCGTGCAGGCGCAGCATGTAGGTTATCGGCGCGGTAAACAGCAGCACCGCAACCACCAGTGCCGGAAGCTGGTCATAAAGTGTCACGGTTCGCGGTCCATTTCCTGAATCTTGTCTTCTTCAATCGTACCGTAGGCTTCCTTGATACGGACCGTGACGGCCAACGCCAGTGCCGTTGTCGATATGCCGACCACAATCGCCGTCAGGATCAGCACCTGCGGCAGTGGATTGGCGAACACCTGGTTTTCCACGCCCTCCTGGATAATGGGCGCGGTACCGCCATCGATCTTGTCCATCGAGATGTACAGCAGGAACACCGCTGACTGGAAAATCGTCAACCCAATCAGAGACTTGATGATATTGGTTCGGGCAAGCACACAATACAGCCCGATCATCAGCAGGACGGCGAAGATGAAATAGTTATACAGCCCCAGCACTTCCATTACCTGATCCCCCGTCTGGAGAAGGCCTGGAAGATGGTGATCATGACACCGGCGACGGTCATCCCGACGCCTGCCTCGATAATCAGGATGCCCAGGTGCTGGCCGTGGACCGGGTCGTGGGACAGGACGGAATAGTCCAGGAAGCGCCCGCCCATTGCCATGCTGGCGACGCCAACAGAGGTATAGGTGAACGCGCCCAGTGCCACCAGCATGCTGGAAAACCACTCCGGCACCAGTTCGCGGCCACGCGCGCCGCCTTCGACCAGCGAATACAGTATGACGCCGGCAGCAATGAGCGCACCGGCCTGGAAGCCGCCGCCTGGGCCGAAATCGCCATGGAACTGAACATACAGGCCGAACAGTACGATAAACGGCACCAGCATCTTGCCGACGACGCGCGGAATGAGATGGTGGCGCAGGTTGTCGCTGCGCTTGTCGAACTCACCTTCCTCGATTGAATCACGGCGCGGCCGCACCCGCCCGAGCAGTGACATCACGCCGATACAGGCAATGAACACCACGAACACCTCGCCGAGCGTGTCATAGCCGCGAAACGAGGCCAGCACCGCCGTTACCACATTGGGTACGTCGATCAGTTCCGGTGTCTTTTCCAGATACCAGGGCGCAACGTGCTTGTGCACAATGGCGTTGGGGTCGCCCAGCCTCGGAGCCTGGAAGGTTGCAAATATGATGACGCCACCCAGCGCGGATGACGTCAGCAGCGGAACCCATGAGCCGACCGGCGGCGAGCGGTCATACTCCGCGGTCAGCGCCAGGGCACCGAGAAACAGCACCGTGGAAATCCCTGCCCCGATCACTGCCTCGGTCAGGGCCACGTCCGCTGCGTCCAGGATGAAAAAATTGGCCGCCATGATCAGCGAGAAGATACCGGACAGCATGACCGCGGTGAACAGGTTGTCGGTGCGCAAAATGGCAACAGCCACGATCACCAGCATGGTCAGCAGAAACAGGGAGAACACGATAGTCATCATGACTTCTTCCTCGCTGTTTTCTTCGCCGGTTTCTTAGCTGGTTTTTTCGCCGCTTTCTTGGCCGGCTTCCGGGTGGCAGTCTTCTTTGCGGCCTTCTTCGCGACAGTCTTGCCCGCAGTATCCTTAGCTGCCGGCGCTGCCGTTTGCGTTACAGATGCAATCGCCGGGTCGTTCTCCGGAAGCGGTGTACCGGTTTCGTTGCGGCAGGCTGTCTTGACGCCCGACAGCAGGGCCGCGTTGGCAAGCGCGTAGGATGCCGTCGGAGAGGTCAGGAACAGGAACAGAAAAATCGCAGCCAGCTTGAGGGGCACCAGGGTGAAACCACCCTGCAGCATGAGACCTATGAGGATCAGTGCCGCACCGCCCGTGTCGGTCAGCGATGCTGCGTGCATGCGGGTAAAGAATTCCGGCATCCGCATGACGCCAAAACCGCCGACAAAAACGAAGAACCCGCCAGCGAGCAGCAGAACAGCAGATGCTATATCAAGCAACAGATCCATTACTTGCCTGCCTCCCTTTCGGCTTCTGCGTCACGGCGCACGGCACGGGACTGGAAGAACAGGAGAACGGCAAACACGCCAATGAAATTGATCAGCGCGTAAGCCAATGCAAGATCAAGGAAATCCGGACGCCCCGACAGGAAGGAGATCACAGCGATGAACAGCACCGTCTTGGTGCCAAACATGTTGACTGCCAGCACCCGGTCGAAAATGGTCGGGCCGATGAGGCCGCGCACCACAGCCAGGACCATGGTGACCAGAATCGCTATGCAGGTGCCGAAATAAACCCACTCCATGCCAGCTATCGCTCCAACGCCGTTATGCGACGGTCCATCTCGCCTTCATGAAGACCATCCGCACCGGACTGGGCCAATGCATGCACCAGCAAATCGCCGTCCTCGATGTCGACGGTAATGGTACCGGGTGTCAGCGTAATCGAGTTGCCGTAAATCACCTGCCCCATTTCCGTCGCCTGCCCGGCCTTGAGCCTGATCATGACCGGATCAATATTCATCTTGCCGGACAGAATGATCTTCGCGACTTCGACATTTGACTTGGCAATCTCCAGCAGCAGCCAGGGCCAGTAAGTGGCCAGCTGATGCACATGCTGGAGGATTTTGAACTGGGAACCTTCTCCGTCTGCCTTGCGCATGCGCAGCGCCAGATAGGTGCACACCAGTGCAGACGCGAGGCCAAGCCCCAGCAGCAACGGCTTGAAATAGCCGGACCACAACATCCAGCCGACACACAGTGCTACGAACAACCCGAGCTTTTGAAGCATCCACTACCCCTTGAACATAAACAGTTGTTCGCCATTTATGGCACTAGCGTCAATGGGTTTCCGCAAGTTTTAATCAACTGATCGTGCCAATTGTGCCGCATGGCAGAATGATTCCGGTCAGGATATCAATGAGTAACCATGATTTACGCCCTTATAGCCGTGATTTTCCTGGCCCTGATGTTCGGCCCGCAAATGTGGGTCCGCTATGTAATTGCCGAGCACGCGGATGACAGGCCCGACTTTCCCGGAACCGGCGGCGAGCTTGCGCGGCATCTTCTAGACGAAGCCGGTCTCGACCATGTTCCAGTGGAAGCGCTGCCCGCCGATGGCGGCGACCACTACGACCCGCAGGCAAAGGCAGTGCGCCTGAGCCCCTCACACCATGACGGCAGGTCGATAACCGCCGTGGCGATTGCGGCTCACGAAGTCGGGCATGCGATGCAGGACGCGGAAGGTTACAAACCCCTGGCATTGCGCACAAGAATGGCGATGGCAGCCCAGAAAATTCAGGGAATCGGCTCAATACTGCTGATCGGCGCACCCATCGTCATGGCAATTACGCGCAAGCCTTCCATCCTGCTGATCGAAATTGGTGCCGGTCTCGCCATACTGGCCACCGGCGTGGTCGTGCACCTGATTACACTGCCGGTTGAATTCGATGCCAGTTTTTCACGTGCGCTGCCAATTCTGAAGCACGGGGAGTATCTGAAAGAAGATGACTTGCCGGGAGCAAAAAAGGTCTTGCGGGCTGCCGCGCTGACCTATGTGGCCGCGGCAATGGTCAGCCTGCTCGACGTCATGCGGTGGCTGCGTTTATTGCGGTTCTAGAGCCTGACGGCCCGGATTCGCAGAAATCCGGGATGCTGTTTGCGGGATTATCATCAATTTTTAGCGACCCTTTTAAATCAACAGTAGCCTGAGCCTGATAGCTTTCCAGTGTCGCGTGAAGCGATTGCGGCCAGGTGGAGGAGAATGGAATTGGATATTCTGGGTGAATTCGAAGACAGGCGCAAAACAGCTAGGACAAAGGTGCTGCAAAGCGGAGTCGCACTCACGATAGACGGCGCGCAGCGTGAAGCCTGCGTTATCGACAATTTGTCGGAGACCGGCGCACTGCTGTTTGTTGAGCGGCCGGAGCAGTTGCCGGACGACCTTATTCTGGTGATTGACGGGGAAAGCAACAAGCGTCCGGCTCATGTTATCCGGCGCAAGGAAGATGCGGTCGCGGTAAGTTTTGTAACCAGAAACACCGCTGAAACCCAAGATAGCGGTTGGGTGTTTCCACCAGATCAGGACAAGGACTGAAATTTTCAGGGGAGAGACAGGGCAATGGCAATGTTTGGAACAAATGAAGATACCAAAACCAGCAAGCAGCAACGCGCCGAGCGCCATGACTGCAAGCAGTTTGGAACGTTAATCAGCCCATGCGGCAACTTCACAGAACCATGCCTGGTACTGAACCAGTCAAGAACCGGCGCACTGGTCGAAGTGGAGTTCGCAGACGACGTCGGAGATGATCTGATGCTGGCTGTGGATGGTGACAAGTACCGCCGCCCGGCCCGGGTTGCATGGCGCGACAGCTTCCGTCTTGGTATCGAGTTTATCCTGCAGACAGACACTGCTGAAAACAGGGCCAACTGGATCCTGCCGCTGCCCGTGCAGGAATCACTTCCCGACGATTATTTCGATTAAGCACTGGGTGGCCTCAGAAGTTTTCCAGCCACGGTCTCAACTCGGTCTCCTGGGTCCAGGCTGATCGATGCTGGTTGGCCAGGTGCCAATAGGTATCCGCAATGGCGTCAGGGTCGAGCATGCTGTCCGGCTTGCCCGGCGCGTCATGGCGCTCCGGGCGGGCGTCGCTTCGAATACCACCATCGATATTAACATGAGTCACGTGCACGCCTTTCGGCTGCAGCTCACGCGCCATGGATTGAGCCAGGCCGCGCAGGGCGAATTTTCCCATGGCAAACGGCGCAGACATGGCATAGCCCTTCATGGACGCCGAGGCACCGGTGAAGATAATCACCCCCCTGCCCGCATTGGACATCCGTATTGCAGCCTGCCTCGCCACCAGGAAACCACCGTAACCGGTGACCATCAATGCACGACTGACATCTTCCGGGTCGAGTTCGGTAATCGAACCGCGCACCCTGAAGGACGGATTGTAGACCACTGCGTCAGGAGCTCCGGACTTTGACTTGTCCAGGTTTGCAAACAGCACCTCGACCTGGTCGGGCTTCGATGCGTCGCACTTGTAAACCTCCGCCCCGGTTTCATTGACCAGTTCATCGAGCTTGTCGGTGTTGCGTGCCGCCAGGGAAATTGCAACGCCTTCGGCATGGAACCTGCGGGCAATGCTGGCGGACAACCCCGCGCCGGCGCCAACGATCAACACATGGTGTAACTTGCTTTCGGACCTGCTATTCATCGGCTGAGTGTTTCCATTTTCGAGTTTTCCTGGGAGTGCAATTTATCTATGGCAATCTGTAGCACAATTAACCTGCCACGCCATGCGGTCGGCACACAACACAGCCTTAAAGTCTGGCAATTTGGCGAACCCGGTGCCTCGCCAAAAGTCTATATTCAAGCCTCCATGCATGCAGACGAACTGCCGGCCAGCCTTGCGGCGGCAAAACTGTTGCCCAGGCTGATGGCAGCCGATGAGGCCGGGAAAATTTCAGGCGAGATTATCCTGGTTCCCGTGGCAAACCCAATTGGCCTGAACAATGTCAGCCTGCGCAGTCACAATGGCCGCCATCATCTTCCCACCGGGGAAAACTACAATCGCGGGTTTCATGATGTGTCGGATCAGGTGCTCGATGCCATTGACGGCAAGATGGCAAATGGCCCGGAGGCGGACACGGCTCTGGTGAAAAGGGAAGTGGCCGCGGCCCTGGCGGCGGCGGCCCCGGCCAATGAAGCGCAGGCCCTGCGATTGGAACTGATGCGGCTGGCGTGTGACGCCGACATCGTGCTGGACCTGCACACTGATTCAGAGGCGCAGATGCATCTGTACCTGGACGAAGACCACTGGCCCAAGGCGGCCGACCTGGCCGGCCTGCTGGACGCCAGAGTGGTCATGTTCGCTCGCGCATCAGGCGGTGGCCCGTTCGAGGAAACCATCGCCTGGCCCTATGTTCGCGCGCGTGAGACATACGGTGCGGATGCCGTGGAGCTGCCGCTGACCGTCGTGGTTGAGCTGCGGGGCGAGTATGACGCCAGCCACGCACTTTCGGATTTTGATGCAGACGCCATGTACCGCTTCCTGTGTCATCGCGGTGCCATCACCGAAGGTGCCGGGCTGCTGCCCGAATTCACCGGTGTAGCCGCGCCGTTTTCCGCCACAGACACCTTGACGGCAAAAGCCGCCGGCATCGTGGTCTATACCGCCGACATCGGCCAGGCCGTCAAGAAAGGCGATGTGCTGGTTGAAATCATCGACCCGCTTGCGGACGGCAATATTGTGGTGGACCGTATCACTGCTGCGGCGGACGGTGTGTTTTTCGCCCGTTCCAATCAGCGTCTGGCCTGGCCCGGAGAAACCGTCGGCAAAGTGCAAGGCACAGAAGTTCTCGCACATCGCACAGGCAAGTTGCTTTATGATTAGGATACTGTTTTTATTGTTGTCAGTTGCCTGCTGTCAGACAGTGCCGCCGGCTAACGCAACCAGCAGCCGTTTGTTCAACGCCGACATACTGTCGAAGTTCTGCAACTCGCCGCATGGCGCGCCGTATGATGATGGCATCTGTGCCGGTTACATTACCGCCATTGCCGACGTCTTGCTGCAGGACCAAGCCCTGGCAGAACGCCTGTGCGTGCCTCGAAACCTGTCGACTTCCGACTTTTCCAAGCTGGTTACGCGTCACATAGCGCGTAATCCCGACGACAAGAGGCTGCCGGCCGCCCAGGTGGTCCGCGCAGCGCTGCTCAAGGCGTTTTCCTGCTAGCGCGGCGGTTGCAGGTAAAACCAGATGTGACTTGGATTCGTAAAAGGACTCCGTTTATAAAATGGTCACATTGATGACTGGAAGCCGGAATGATTGACGTAGATGCCGTGGTGACCTGGGTGGACGGTGCAGACCAAACCCACGCGAGGAAGCGTCAAAGCTTCATGGCGTTGTCGCAGTCCGAGCTTCATGAAAACGCGATCAACCCGCATCGGTGGGTGGACAATAACGAACTACATTACTGCCTTCGTTCAATTCAGGTGAATGCACCCTGGATCCGACGCATCTGGCTCGTCACAGACAATCAAACTCCTGATATTTCTGCATTTTCACAAAAATTTCGCGACAAGATCCAGATTGTGGATCATGTCGGTATCTTCGCTGGATTTACCGAGTTTCTGCCGACATTCAATTCTCTGGCCATTGAAAGCCTGCTGTGGCGTATTCCGGACCTGGCTGAACACTTTGTCTATTTCAACGACGATGTGTTCGTGTCGTCCCCGGTTCGCAAAACTGACTTTTTCAAGGACGGCGAGCCGGTCTTGCGCGGCAAATGGGTGGACTATTCCGAGCTTGCTGGCTCAGCCGAGCGGCGCCGGGATCCGGCTTTGATGAACCACTACAATCAGATCGAGGCAGCCGAACTGGCGGGTTTTGATGCCGGTAACCTGTTCTGCAGCGCCCATGCAATCCACCCGATGAACAAATCGGTCATGGCGCGACTATTTGAAGATCATCAACCGGCATTTATGAACAATATCGCGCATCGGTTTCGCGTCACTGACCAGTTTCTCCCCCAAGGCCTCTACAATCACGCCAGCATCAGGACAGGCAAAGCCAGGATACTGGACAAACGGGACCACATTCATCTTGCCTCCGGCGCCTTTGACAAATGGTCGACGCGGGAAGTCACCGATCACCTGCTCAAGGCGGCAACGCCGGACATAAAGTTTCTTTGCGTGAATGACCTGCCCGGCGTCGAGCAAAACATTCCCGACGCCCGCGATCTGATCGAAGAAATTATCGGCGCCTGACCGGCACATATATCAGGCCGCCAGCAGCGCCTGTACCTCGGCCTCGTCCGTCATCAACTCCAGGCAGCGCCGGAACCAGTCCATTGCGGGACCTTCTTCCAGCACAGAGAATTCGGACACCACGTGGGGCCACATCAAGGTGCCGAACAGAATACAGTCCGCATAGTCAGGTTGTTCGCCGCCAAGCCATTGTGCTTTCGCCAATGCCCGCCGGACCGGCGCCAGCGTCATGGAGTTGAAACCGGCCACCCGGCCTTCGCGGCCGGCCTGGAATTCCTCGAGTGTCTTGCCGAAACGCCCCTCCCGGCTGGAACGAAAATAGTCCTGGTCCTCCGGCCGGAGTACTGACCACACGTCCACGATAATCATGGATGCCAGTCCGGCAACGACTGCAGTGTCAGCCCAGCCCTGGATCAACCGGCAATGGGCTTCAGCCGCTTCGCCCCGGAACAGCGGCTTTGCGGGATGAACCTTGTCGAGGTGCCGGGCAATCTCGAAGCTGTCGACAATTGCCCCGCTGTCCGTTTCCAGTGTCGGCACCGTCTTTCCGGTGCCGCTGCAAATGCCGGGTATCTCGGTGAAGCCCACAGAGGCAGCTTCAACTTCAAGCCCCTTGATGGCCAAGGCCATTCGCGTGCGCCAGCAATAGGGTGAAAAACGCCGCTCATCGTTTCCGCAAAGTTCATAGAGTTTCATGTTCAGTCTCCTGCACGAATTTTCAGGACAAGCGCCTGCGCGACTACGCAATGCTCGCCATTGTGGGTGATTGACGGCGAGCCGTACAACTCATACCCATCGTCCAGAGCAGTTGAAATCCGTTCACAAAAGCCGCGATCATCCTTCCCCGTCAGAATCCGGTAACGCAGTTTATCACTCATATTCAACCCTCTGTTTTATCTCAACATTTTTCAGCTCAACCGGGTCGTTCAAACATAACCCTGGCATGCGCAACACTGTGTTGGCCATCTGCCAGGCTGAAGCTCTGATAGGCCCGCGGTGTCAGTCCGAAATTTTCAAACTGCATGAACTCAGTCTTGGTGAGTGGCCAGGGAGGGCCCGCCACGTCAGTTCCCTCGTCCCGTACCCGACCGATAACCAGAAGCATTCCACCGGGGGCAATGAGACTTGCAATGGCCGGAAAGGCATCAGCCCGTTCCGCCCCCCTGAGCGCCTGCAGTGTGTAGGTTTCGTGTACGAGATCAAACTTTCCCAGCCACTCGCGTGGCGGATCCAGAAGACTAGCAACCACATATTCCACCTTGGAATGGGGAAACCTCTTGCCTGCCCATTCTATTGCGACTGGTGACACATCAAACGCGGTCACGTCGTAGCCTGTGGCCGACAATGCCTCGGCGTTGTCACCCAGCCCGCAACCGACATCGAGTGCACGTCCTTCGTGGATCATGCCGGAACGGGCGATCCATTCGGCAAGACCGGGATGGGTTTCCTCATCCGCCCAGGGCACCATTGCCGTATCGCCGCCGGCCCTGCGGTAAACCTCGTCAAACCAGGCCAGTGGTTCGCCACGAGCCTCGGCCTCGGCGTGAATCGACCCGGTTGTTTCGCGCGCGCGCCTGCGTCTTGAGGCGAATTCCTCGTTCATCAGCCCGGGTCACTTTTCTGTTGGGCCTGCCTGGAACCGGATTCAGCCTTCTTGACCCATCCACCACGTTCGTCCTGCTGCCAGTATGTCGCCGTCAGTCCCTGCGAACTGACGCTCTTCCATCTTTCACGTGCCGCCGCCAATGCGCCGTCATCGTTACCGTCGAACAAAATGATCAGGCGATCCAGTCCGGCAGGGTTGTCAAACTGAGCACCGTCCACCAGGAATCTGATATTGGAATCATTTGGATTTTCATCACTCGTGGTCAACCAGACCGGTTGCAGCTGTGCATTGCCGTCGTCCTCGCTGCCGTGTGCAAGAAACTCATCATCACGCCATTGCCAGAACTGTTCAGACAAGAATTTCAGCCGCCCGGGATCAACGGTCTGCACGACCGCTTTCCATCCGCGTTGCAGGGTTTTCTGCACAAGTTGCGGCAGCACGTCTTCAAGGCGCGCGCGCTCGAGATGATAGAACAACACTTCTGTCATGGTTGACGGTATCCGCGCCGATTGAGGCTCACTTCTCGTAGTGCCTGGCCACCAGACGGTCGAGCAGGCGCACTCCCCACCCCGATCCCCACGACTGATTGATCGGCGACTTGACCGCATCCATGGCGGTCCCGGCCACATCCAGATGCGCCCACGGCACGTCGTTCACAAAGCGCTGCAGGAACTGTCCGGCCGTAATGGATCCGGCCATTCTGCCGCCGATGTTTTTCATATCCGCAATATCTGAATCGATCAGTTTGTCGTATTCCGGCGCAAGCGGCAGGCGCCAGACGCGCTCGCGCGTCTCCTGCCCCACACCTGCCAGTTCATCGGACAGCTTGTCGTCATTGGAAAACAGCCCGGCGTGCTCCTTGCCAAGCGCAACAAGGATGGCGCCCGTCAAGGTGGCCAGATTGACCATGAATTTGGGTTTGAAACGGTCTTGCGTGTACCAAAGCGCATCGGCCAGAACGAGACGTCCCTCGGCGTCGGTATTGAGCACAGCAATGGTTTGCTTGGACATGGACGTAACCACGTCACCGGGGCGCTGGGCATTACCGTCCGGCATGTTTTCGACCAGGCCCACAACACCTATGGCATTGACCTTCGCCTTGCGTCCTGCAAGCGCGGCCATCAGGCCTGTGACACATGCGGCGCCCCCCATGTCACCCTTCATGTCTTCCATGCCGGCAGATGGCTTGATCGAGATACCGCCGGTATCGAAGGTCACTCCCTTGCCGACAAAGGCAACGGGCTGATCGCCCTTCTTGCCGCCTTCCCAGCGCATGACACACAACCGCGGTTTGCGCGGAGATCCGAGGGAGACACCCAGCAATGCGCCCATGCCCAGCTTGCCCATCTGCTTCTCGTCAAGCACCTCAATGACCAGCCCAAGTTTTGATAATTTCTTGATTTCGCCGGCAAAACTTTCCGGATGAAGGATGTTGGCCGGTTCGTTCACCAGGTCTCTTGCCAGGTGAACCCCCGTGGCAACCGCATCCAGGGCAGCATACCGGGTTTTTGCCGCAGCCGCCGATGCAGTCAGCATTTTGACACTGGCAAGCTGCTTGGTCTTTGACGGTTTCGATTTGTATTTCGTGAAACTGTAAGTGCGCAAGCGGATACCCGAGGCAATCCGGGAAGAAACCGCCGCCGGGTCGATACCGGGCTTGCCGGGAAGTGACGCCGACACCGTCAAACCGGTTGCCTGAACCGCGCCGGCCGCGGCAGCAATCGCACCCCCGACATATTCGGCGGCAACTTCATCCAAATCGTCGGTTTTGCCGACACCCATGACAATGATGCGGTCAGCCCCCGATCCCTTCGGCAGGATGATATCGAGGGACTTTTCACGCTCTGCCTTGAAATCCGCCACCTTCATGGCATTGCTGATCGCACCGTTGACGGACTTGTCAAGCTCGGCACCATCGTCGGACAATTTACCGTCCTCACCTGCCAAAACGACTGCGACACCCGATTTCGGGGCTGAAAACGTGGAAAAACTGATTTTCATTGGAGAATCCTGTAAAACGGAAGAAAGATGTGCGTACGTCCGGCAGAGCCACGGTGAACGCCAATTAGTAGCTGCCTGCTCGGGTGCTGGCAATGGTCTGCCAATCAGGCTTGGTGTGCCATACACGACAACGTGTTCACCATGTGTTTACCAGACCGCCTTCAGCAACCGAATCGCGGCACTAAATTTACTAATAAACTGCTGTCAAGCCCTTCTCATTGCATGGCAAAACAGGTTAAAAGTTCAAGGGTGTATTGATTTTGAGTGTGTGGGCTTTTGCTTGCGCGTGTCTGGCATGAGTTACGCATCCGGTCTTTGGGAGGATCGGAACCGCCTGATGCGGGGAAACAGCCAGAGGATGGCGCAGTGAACGGCAAGTGGGATACAGGGGAATAACGGAATAGCACAACGGCCCAGATATGGTTCTGCGGAACAGGGTAGTCACGCGCGTGCGCACGGGAGCGTACGTGTGCCCGCGCTCGTGCGAACCGCTGCTGCGGTCGCGCTGTTCGGTGTGCTGGCGACCGGCAGTCTGGGCGCATCCACAAGCCCGGCGCAGGCGCAATCGGTTACCAGCGGCAAGTCGGATTTTTCAAACCTGCCGCGCACCTCCCGCAAGACCCCGCCGAAAGGCACACGCGTCGATGTAGATGCGGATCAGATCGTTTTTGACGAGCGGACCGGAGAAGCAATTGCAACCGGCGATGTCGTCCTGACTTACGGCAACTACATACTCATCGGCCGCAAGGTTACCTATAACCGGCATACCGACACGATGCGCGCCGAAGGCGAAATCAGAATGCGCGAGCCGGGCGGCAACATTCTCGAAGCTGATATCCTGCAGTTGCAGAACCGGTTCCGTGACGGCTTTGCCGAACACCTTCGCCTGCTGTTGACCAACGAAGCCGTGGTGACGGCGAACTATGCCAAACGGCGCGATGGTTATCTGACCACCTATGAGCGCACGACCTATACCCGCTGCAGAAGTTGTGTGACCGATGACGGCACACCGGCTTGGCAGCTCGTGGCCAGCGAGTCCGTTCATGACGAACGTGAAGGCATTATCGAGCACACGAATGCGCGGCTGGAAGTTCTGGGCGTGCCGGTTTTCTACTGGCCGTATCTATCGCATCCTGACCCCACGGTGAAACGCAAGTCGGGACTGCTGATACCGCGCTTCAGTCATTCCACCGTATTCGGCTATGGCTATGAACAACCCTATTTCTGGAACATCGCGCCCAATGCCGATCTGACGCTGTTGCCGAAGTTCACCTCCGAACAGGGTCCCTTGCTGGGAGCCGAGTTCCGGCACCGCCTTGCAAAGGGCGAATATTCCATCAAGGGCGTAGGCGTTTACCAGTTCAATCCCGATGATCTGCCATCACCGGGCAATGAGCGCTGGCGCGGCTGGGTCCGGACCCAGGGCAAGTTCAACATCAACAGGCACTGGGCCTGGGGGTGGGACGGCACGATTGTGTCCGATGATACCTTTGGCCGCGAATACGACTTTGACGAACGCACCGAGATTGCCAACTTCATTTATCTGGACGGGATTAATGATCGCAATTATGCGACCATACGGGCCTATAATTTCCAGGGACTGCTGCAAACGGACGGTCAGGACACCTTCCCGACAGCGGCCCCCTACTTCCGGCACGATTACACATTCGATTTCCCGGTGCTGGGCGGCGAACTGGGTCTGAACACAGACGTCTATGCCGTCTTCAGGGACAGTGGATTTGTTGTTTACGACACAAACCCGCAGACCATTGACGTTGTACAGGGCACACGCCAGTTGCGGGCAACCACCCAACTTCACTGGCGCAATGAGATTGTGACCGACGCAGGTGTGATCGTGACACCGTTTGGCCGCCTGCGCGGTGATCTGCTGTTGTCAAACGGCGTGCCTGAGCAACAGTTGGTCAATCCGGGTCCGGCGCCTGCTTTCGGTGAAGTCACAGACGGTCGTTTCCTGCCCTCGGGTGGTGTGGACATCCGCATGCCGCTGCTGAAGGTGGACGGCATGGGCACACATGTCCTTACACCGATCGCGCAGATTATCTCGTCGAAGAACGAGGGCGATACGTCGACATGGGGTAACGAGGATGCCATCTCGCTGAACTATGCAACAACGAATCTGTTTCTCGAGAACCGCTTCACGGGCAATGACCGTTATGAAGGCGGCACTCGGGTAAATGCCGGCTTCCTGTACACGCTCGGCCTGGACAATGGCGGTTCCTTCAATGCCAGCTTCGGCCAGTCGTACCATATTGCCGGACAAAACAGCTTCGTGCTCGGTTCCGGCCTCGAAGAGACGGTTTCGGACCTTGTTGCAGCAATATGGCTGCAGCCTGACGAACACTACAAGTTGAGTTACCAGGCCCGTTTTGATCAGGAAGACCTGTCAATCCGCGAGCAGGATGTCGGCATAAGTGCCACTTTCTCACGCCTTAAAACTGCCCTGAATTACGTGAAAGTGGACAAGGCGGTGGCTTACGGTCGTCCGGACGATCTCCAGCAAATCTGGGGATCAGCTGAGGTCAATGTCGGGCGAGGTGTAAGTGTCTTTGGCGGTGGACGATATGATATCGACAATGACAGGTTCATCGATCGCCATGTTGGTATCGGCTTCAATTGTGACTGCGCCAAAGTCAGGTTCCGCTACAAGGAAGAGTTCCTGACTGACCGCAATCTTGTGAGGGACCGTTCGTTCCTCCTCGATGTAGAGCTGGTTACACTTGGCAGCACGTCCTTTGGGACAAGTCTGTCGGGTCAGTGAAGAACAGGTGGAACTATGAAAACGCTGCGGCCGTCCGGTCCTGCAAAATCAATCCTGAGAGTCAGCACTTTAACGGCTGCCGTTCTGTTGCTGGCCGGGTGCGGGCAGCAGATTGATCTGTACGATTATTTTGACGACGACAAGCCTGCTGCGAGCCCATCGGTAAATGCCGGTGGAGCGCAACCGGCCAATGCGCTTGTCAGCAATTCAACACTTGGCGCCACCGACGCAGCACTGGCAAATGCACGCCCGTCGAGCGGCATAGAGAAAGTCAGCCTGAAAGATGCCCAGGGGGTTGCCGCCACCGTTGATGATCTTCCAGTCACCAATTTTGACATCTCCCAGAGGATCAACCTGGAAAATGCACTGGGTGCCCGGCTCTCTGCCGACTTGCCGACGCGAAAGCGCATTCTTGGAACGCTGGTCAACGAGAAAGTCGCCAAGTCAAAAGCGAGCAAGGTAAATTTCAAAATCCCCGAGAGAGATCTGAACAAGCGCCTGGACGGCATGGTCAAGCGCATGAAACTGACGCGCGAGGGCCTGAAACAGCGCCTCGGGGAAAAAGGCGTGAACGAATCCACGCTGAAGAACCAGATCGAAGGGTCACTGTATATTCGCTGGGTCATGTCTCAGCAAAACTCCGAGACCAAGGTCGAAATCGATGAGGCTGCGGTGGACGCGAAATTCAACGAGATACTTGCAGACCCACGCATGAAGCCTGTAACGGTGATCTCGCTTCAACAGGTAGAGCTGCCTGTGGAAAAGACAACTGAAGCCATGCGTCAGCAACTGCTGTATGCGCGCAGTATTGAAGCGCGTCAGATCATGAAGCGGTACAAAGGCTGCAGGTCAATAAAATCAGCGAGCAAGGATGTGTTCAACGTCAAGATGGGCAAACGCGTCGACGCGGACCTTGGGAAATTGCCGGCCGAGTTGCAAAAGGCACTGCGCAAGGCAGGCACACGCAAGATGATCGGCCCGATCCCCGGCCCGACCGGTGTTCGGCTGATTGCAAACTGTGGAACCCGAAAAATTTCACCGCCCCGGCCAAGCCGCGCGCAGGTCAAGGCGTCCCTTCGCAACGAGCGGTTCGAGGCTGTAGTTCAGCAGGCAATGGCAAAGGCGCGTGAAGACAGCTTCATTGACTACAAGGACCCGTCGTTCAGACCGTAGGGAATTGATCCCGACAAGCTGAACCGGGCCTGTGGACGGCAATGGCGAACCAAATCTCACCCCTACCCCTGGTCGTAACGATGGGCGAGCCGGCAGGTGTCGGCGCAGACATCATACTGTCAAGCTACCGGCAGGCGGCGAAGCACCGGCTTCCGGTGTTCGGTGTCATCGGTTGCGCAAAGGCACTGCACCATCGTGCGCAGCTGACAGGACACTCTACGGTTGAAGTAATCCCTGTTACCGGCGCCTCGCAAATCCCGGACGTGTTTGAACGCGGCCTACCCGTGCTTGACCTGCCGCTGGAACATGACCCGCAAGCAGGTGTGCCGTCTTCGCATTCTGCCAGCAAGGTTATCGAATGGGTGGACACGGCAGTGAGGCTGGCACTTGCCAGCGACGTTTCGGGAATTGTAACCGGCCCTATCCACAAGGAAACGCTTTATCAGGCGGGGTTCAGACACGAGGGCCACACTGATTATCTGGCACATCTTGCTGTCAAGGCTGGTTATCCCGCCGAGCCGGTCATGATGCTGTCTGCGGGTGACTTCCGCACGATCCCTCTCAGCGTTCACATACCTCTTTCACAAGTCCCTTCTGCGGTGACACATGCCGCCATTGTTGCCCAGGCGCAGGTGATAGACCGCGATCTGAAACGTTATTTTGACATTGAGCAGCCGCGCATCG
The DNA here is from genome assembly GCF_900149695.1 of Anderseniella sp. Alg231-50. Taxonomy (NCBI): domain Bacteria; kingdom Pseudomonadati; phylum Pseudomonadota; class Alphaproteobacteria; order Hyphomicrobiales; family Parvibaculaceae; genus Anderseniella; species Anderseniella sp. Alg231-50. Next base: position 283,799 of record NZ_LT703007.1, read on the forward strand.
CGGTAGCGGGCCTGAACCCGCATGCAGGCGAAAACGGCACGATCGGTTCAGAAGACCGGGACATCATCTCACCGGCAATCCAGGAACTTGCGCAGGCAGGAATAAATGCTTTCGGCCCGGTATCGGCAGATACGCTGTTCCACGAAGAAGCACGCCAAGACTATGACGCCGCCTTGTGCATGTACCATGATCAGGCATTGATACCCGTGAAGGCCATCGGATTTCATGAAGGCGTCAATACCACATTGGGCCTGCCTTTCATCCGGACCTCCCCAGATCACGGCACGGCACTGGAATTGGCAGGCACGGGCGGCGCCAACCCGTCCAGCTTCATTGCCGCGGTAATGCAGGCTGAGCGAATGGGCGGTGCCGAGCAGGTGCTGCGCGAGCTCGTGTCATCGCAAGTCTCATGAACGAGACTGCAGACGACAATCTGCCCCGCCTCAGCGAAGTTATTGAGCGTCATGGATTGTCGGCCAGAAAAAGCCTCGGTCAGAACTTCCTGCTTGATCTCAGCCTGACACGGCGAATTGCCCGGACAGCCGGGACCCTGGAAGGTTTTACCGTGATCGAAGTGGGCCCCGGCCCCGGCGGGCTGACCAGAGCCTTGCTGCTGGAAGGAGCGGACAAGGTTGTGGCGGTTGAACGTGATGAGCGTGCCTTGCCGGCACTGGATGAAATATCCGCCGCCTGGCCGGGCAAACTGACCGTGATGCACGGCGACGCCCTGGCGACCGACTGGCAAGCCATTGCCGGGCACCAACCGGTCAAGATTGTCGCCAACCTGCCTTACAATATTGCAACGCCGTTGCTGACCGGATGGTTGACCGGACATTCCTGGCCGCCGTTCTGGTCTTCACTGACCCTGATGTTCCAGAAGGAAGTGGCGCAGCGAATTTGCGCCGGTGTGGGAGACAGTGCCTATGGCCGCCTGTCGATCATTTCACAGTGGCGCAGCGATGCCGTAAAAATGTTCGATGTGTCCCCGAAAGCCTTCACGCCGCCGCCCAAGGTGACGTCTTCCATAGTGCATATCACGCCACGCGCCGAACCGATGGTTGATTGTGATGTAACCGTGCTCGAAAAAGTCACGGCTGCCGCGTTTGGACAAAGGCGCAAGATGTTGCGATCCAGTCTCAAGACGTTGGGCGGTGACCCCGCCGCCCTTATTACACAAGCCGGGCTGAAACCGACCATGCGGGCCGAGGAAGTCGACGTCGCCGGGTTCTGCAGGCTGGCGAAAGCCGCGTCTGCCTGACGGTCCGAAGCAGGTACTTTCAGCCTCCAGCCGATGCACCCAGTATGTGTCACAGGTGCTTTCTGAGCCGTTTCACAAACGTATCAAGGCCGACGCGGCGGTGACGGCGCAACCGCTCGGCATCGAGAATCTTGCTTATGGATCGATCGCACTGATCCAGGTCATCATTGATCAGCACATAATCGTACTCGGCCCAGTGACTGATCTCGTTGGAGGCTTCCGCCATGCGCTTTGCCACCACGGATGCCGCATCCTGCGCGCGGCGAACCAGCCGGTCACGCAGTTCCTCCGCAGATGGCGGCAGGATAAACACCCGCACAAGATCGTCAGTCATGCGGGCATGTATCTGCTGCGTGCCCTGCCAGTCTATATCGAACAGCACGTCCTTGCCTTCTGCCAGCCAGTCGTTGACAGGTTTGATCGGCGTGCCGTAGCCATTGCCGAACACTTCGGCATATTCCAGCAACTCGCCGTCTTTCACCATTTGATCGAACTGCGCGCGCGAGATGAAATGATAGTCCTTGCCGTCGGTCTCACCCGGCCGCGGTTTGCGCGTTGTCACGGATACCGACATAACCATGTCTGACTCGCGCGCCAGTAACTGTCTTGACAATGTGGTCTTGCCGGCTCCCGACGGCGAGGACAACACAAACAGGAGGCCGCGTCGCGCAATAGCTGATGATGTGCCTTGACTACTCAATGTTTTGCACCTGCTCGCGAAGTTGATCGATCACGGTTTTCAGTTCCAGCCCGATGTGGGTCAGTGACGTGTCAGTGGATTTCGAACACAAGGTGTTGGCTTCGCGATTGAACTCCTGTGCCAGGAAGTCGAACTTGCGCCCAACCGGTCCTTCTGCAGTCAACAGCTCCCGCGCTGCTGTAACATGGGCCACCAGCCGGTCCAGCTCCTCCTGAATGTCGGCTTTTGCGGCTGCCAGCATGGCTTCCTGATGCAGACGTTCCGGCTCCAGGGACGATGCCGTGCCGACAATCCGTTCAATACTCGCAGCCAGCCGGGCCTGGATGGCGTCGGGTGTACGGGACGGGTTGGCAATTGCCTGGGCAGTGAGATCCGCGATCCGGTCCAGTTGACCTGATACAACTGTTGCCAACCGCTCGCCTTCGGCCAGGCGGTTTGCGGCCAGCGCCCTGATTGCCTGATCAGCTGCAACGATAAGAGCCTCGTCACGCGCAGCTACGGCCTCCTCGTCGGGCTCATCTGCGGCATGCTCGATTACGCCGCGCATAGCCAAAATGGCATCGGTAGAAGCCGGCTGTCCTCCATTTGCCTTTTCCACGGTTCGCACCGCCTCGATGGCTGCGGCAAGGGCATCCGTGTTCACCCTTATGCTGGAAACCGCCTCATCCTTTTCAAGATTAAGGAACACCTGGACATTGCTGCGCTTCAGGTGCTTGGCTGCACTGGCGCGAATAGCCTGTTCCACGGCTTCGGTGCCGGTCGGCAGCCGCAGACGCACATCAAGCGACTTGCCGTTGACCGAACGCATCTCCCATTGAAACGTCCATGGCCCAGAACTTCCCTCGCCGCGGCCAAAGCCGGTCATGCTGGAAATGGTCATGTCAATTTGCCCTTTACCCCGGTCCCGTTACCATCTGGTAGCTGGCGCAGAGCTACCAAGAATCACTCCCCGGCACCACCTTACCGGCAGGCGGAGCGATATGCCATGCGAGGATGCAGGGCAATTGCCTCACTGGCGTTGCGGCTTGCTCTTGGGAATGGGAACACTGCGACCTGCAACTTCGACGACGCGAAAGTTGCCTGACCGCTGCTGCGCGCCGTCCGATTGTGCCGGCACCGGGACGGACGCTGCAGAACTCTCAGAAGCCTGGCTTTCGGACGGTGCCGGAGGCTCTTCCTCAACCGCCGCCTGTTGTTCGGCTTCCCCGGTAGCGGTCTGTTGTTCGGCTTCCTGTTGCTCGCGTTTATCGCGCAGCCAGCTGCGCCATTTTTTCACGTTGGCGTTATGTTCAGGAAGTGTCTTTGCGAACACATGCCCGCCGGTACCATCTGCCACAAAATACAAATGCTTTGTCTCGACCGGATTGAGAACGGCTTCAATGGATGCCCGGCCCGGATTTGCGATCGGCGTCGGCGGCAGTCCGTCAATCTGGTAGGTGTTGTAGTCGGTCTTCTCGCGAATGTCGCTGCGCCTGATCGGCCGGTCGAGCTTACCCTGCCCCCTGGTGATACCGTATATAATGGTCGGGTCCGACTGCAGTCTCATGCCCCTTCTCAGCCGGTTTACAAACACGGCAGCGACCTGGGCCCTCTCGTCCGCCTGACCCGTTTCCTTTTCTACGATGGAGGCCAGTATGAGTGCTTCTTCAGGTGTCTTGAAAGGAAGGCCTTCCGCGCGCGCCGGCCACTTTTTTTCAATAAACTTGTTTTGTGCCGTATTCATCTGGTCAATGATCGACTGGCGCGTACTGCCGCGGGTAAACAGGTAGGTATCAGGAAGCAGTTCACCTTCCGATGGCGGTTTTTCGATTTCACCGACAAGCACATCATTGGCCTTCAGGCGTTCCATCACCTGCCATGATGTGAAACCTTCGGGCATTGAAACCTTGTAGAACAGAGTCCGGCCGGTCTTGATCTTGCGAAGCACATCGATCAGCGAACTGCCGGCAGCGAACTCGTATTCACCTGCCTTGGGATCGACATCGAAAGTGTAGCGCACCGCGGTTATGCCGAGAATCGTCATGATGCTGCTGTCCACAACACCCTGCTCGTTCAACCGGTTCGCAATGTCGATGGTTGAGCTTCCCTTTGGAATGTTCACCACCTTGGCTTTTGCAAGCGGGCCTTCAATGTTTGCAAAGAACCACAGCAGCCCAGCTGAGCAGGTGGCCACGAACGTCAGAGCAAACAGCCACCTGAACAAACGGCCAATCAGGCTTCTCGACGATTTGGGCCTGCGGTTGGGCAACACACTCATTCAGGTTTGCATCCCTGTTATCTGCTTCAGGGCAATCCACGCGCAGATGACTCCGCCGGACGGCACCAACAATCTGGAATTGATCAGACAGACAGTTTCCGGTTGTAACAACCAAAAGTCATCCCGATCCCGCACCCCGGTTATTCAGGCGCGGGACTTCAGATGTCCACGCGACGGAAAATCAGGGAAGCGTTAGTGCCACCAAAACCAAATGAATTCGACAGAACTGTGTTGATCTCCTTTTTTCGCGCCGTGTGCGGCACCAGGTCGATAGCAGTTTCAACAGATGGATTGTCCAGATTGAGTGTTGGCGGCGCCGTGTTGTCGCGCATGGCGAGAATAGAGAAGATGGCTTCAATGGCACCGGCCGCTCCCAACAAGTGGCCGGTTGCGGACTTTGTCGACGACATGCACAACTTGTCTGCCTGATTGCCCAGGAGGCGTTCAACGGCTTTCAACTCGATCTCGTCACCCATCGGTGTCGATGTGCCGTGGGCATTTACATAATCGAGGTCCGAGGCGGAAATACCGGCTCTTTTCAGCGCCGCGGTCATACAGCGAAACGCACCGTCGCCATCTGCTGCTGGTGCCGTGATGTGAAAGGCATCACCCGACATGCCGTAGCCCACAACCTCGGCATAGATAGTCGCGCCGCGTGCTTTCGCATGTTCGTATTCTTCAAGTACCACAACCCCCGAGCCTTCACCCATGACGAATCCGTCACGATCCTTGTCGTAGGGCCGCGACGCTTTTTCCGGCGTGTCGTTGAAATGGGTTGAAAGCGCCTTGCATGCCTGAAAGCCCGCGTAACCGATACGGCTTATAGCCGCCTCGGCGCCACCTGCGATCATCACATCGGCATCGTCAAGCGCAACGATTCGCGCGGCATCACCGATGGCATGAGCGCCTGTCGAGCAGGCCGTCACAACCGAATGGTTCGGTCCCTTGAACCCGAATTCTATGGATACGAGACCGGACACCAGGTTGATGAGCGAGCCTGGAATAAAGAACGGGCTGACCCGCCGCGGGCCTTTTTCGGCGAGCAGATGGGTCGTCGCTTCAATGGACGGCAGGCCGCCGATTCCGGAGCCTATCAGAACGCCGGTGCGCCAATGATCCTCGTCTGTCTCCGGTTTCCAGCCGGAATCGCGAACCGCCATTTTCGCGGCGGAGTAGCCATACTTGATGAATGAGTCGTAGCGGCGCTGCTCTTTCGGCTCCATCCAGTCGTCACAGTTGAATGTGCCGTCGGCGCCGTCTCCGGTTTTCACTTCGCAGCCGACCTTACAGGCCATGTCAGACACATCCATACGGGTCACACGGGTCGCGCCCGACTTCCCGGCCAGCAGATTGGCCCAACTGTCATCCACGTTGGCGCCGACCGGCGACACCATGCCAATTCCCGTGACTACGACTCTGCGCATGAAAACACTCCCTGGATCAGGACGATCGCTTTTTCTCTGCCCTCGACCAGCATGGCTTTCAGTTGGTTCAACCGAAACCCGTCCTGATCGCTTTCGACGTGATAGAGGAACTTTACCGATTCAGGTGAATCCATATTGTTCCGGCAAAAAATGCCTGTGACCGGCATTCAACAAATACGGCGGCAGTGTTTTGCACTGCCACCGTACTCAACTCCGTAACTGATACCGTACGCCAGCAACAGGCGAACGGCAGGACCTGACAGATCAGGCCGCATTCTTTTCAATGAAACCAACAGCATCACCAACAGTCTGGATGGTTTCAGCTGCGTCGTCCGGAATCTCAATTCCGAACTCTTCTTCGAACGCCATAACCAACTCAACGGTATCCAGGCTGTCTGCGCCGAGATCGTCAATGAAGCTGGCCTCCTTTGCCACTTTGTCAGCGTCTACGCTGAGGTGCTCAACGACAATCTTTTTGACCCGATCAGCAACATCACTCATTTCAATATAACCCTCGTTAAGTTGATCCGGCGTTCAAGACTGCCCCCGCACCCTGCGGGAACCGAATCCGGTTCAGAAAAATTTCCAGTGGGTAAGCCTCTGTTTATACCGAACTTTCAGCCAGCAAGGCTGAGCATTCCCACATCTACAACGCGCCTATTATCACACATTTACCCGCTACTCCAAGCCCGAAAACCGAAACAATGCGAGGTTGTGGACGACGTGCGCAGCGGATCACAACATGGCCATTCCACCATTGATGTGCAAGGTCTGGCCTGTGACATAGGCAGCTTCCTCGCTGGCAAGATAAGCCGCCCCTGCGGCAATTTCGTCCGTATGCCCCAAACGACCAGCAGGAACCGAAGCCAGAATCGCCTCTTTCTGCTTGTCATTCAACTCATCCGTCATAGCCGTCTCAATGAAACCCGGGGCAATGCAGTTGACCGTGATGTTGCGCGAGGCAAGTTCCTGGGCGAGAGATTTCGACATGCCGATCATGCCGGCCTTCGATGCGGCATAGTTGGCCTGGCCGGCATTGCCGGTCACACCCACGACCGACGTTATGTTGATCACCCTGCCCCAGCGCTGTTTCATCATGGTGCGCATGCAGTTTTTGGTAAGTGTAAACGCAGCCGTCAGGTTCACGTCCATTACCGCCTGCCAGTCTTCCCGCTTCATGCGCATGGCCAGGTTGTCTCGCGTGATGCCGGCATTGTTGACCAGAATATCCAGGCCATCCATGGCTTCCTGAGCAGCCGGAACAAGTTTTTCAACATCATCCGGGTCAGACAAATTGCATGTCAGCGCATGGGCGCGCTCCGCAAGACCTGCCTTTACCTCTTCCAGAACTGCGGCACGCGTTCCGGACAGGGCAACGGTCGCGCCATTGGCATGCAATGCCTTCGCAATGGCTGCACCAATACCCCCGGTAGCTCCGGTTATGAGGGCCTTCTTGCCGGTAAGGTCAAACATGTTCATCTCTCCTGATTGGTTCGGCAGACGGTTTTGGGGTCCTGACCCTAAGCGTTCAGGCTTTGCGCAACCGCCTCGATATCGGCAACAGATGTTGTGGCCATGCAGGCCGCATCTGGTGCCATACGCCTGGCCATTCCCGTCAACACCTTGCCGGCGCCAATTTCAATAAAACTGGTGACGCCGTTGTCAGTCATCCATGCAACCGATTCACGCCAGCGCACAGTGCCTGTTACCTGGGCAACAAGATTATCGCGAATCTGGTTTTGGTCACTGACGGCGCTGGCCGCAACGTTGGCCACCAGCGGCACGGACGGCGCAGCCATGTCGACTTGCGAAAGAGCACCGGCCATGACATCCGCAGCCGGTTGCATCAGTGCACAGTGAAACGGTGCCGATACCGGCAGCAGCATGGCCCGCTTGGCGCCATGTTGTTTGGCAATATCAACAGCGCGCTCAACAGCGGCCTTTGACCCGGACACAACGACCTGGCCAGGAGCGTTATCGTTTGCCGCCTGGCATACGTCGCCCTGGGCAGCCTCCTCGGCCACTTTCATGGCTGCTTCAAAATCAAGCCCCAGCAAGGCCGCCATGGCACCCGTGCCGACCGGTGTTGCCGCCTGCATGGCTTCGCCGCGGGTGCGCAGCAACCGGGCGGTGTCTGCAAGGGAAAAGGTCCCCGCCGCTGCCAGCGCTGAATACTCGCCCAGCGAATGCCCGGCCACATAGCCCGCCTTGCCCGCAACAGAGATACCGAATTCCTGGTCAAGGACGGCTGCAACAGCCATTGAAACCGCCATCAGCGCCGGCTGTGCATTCTGGGTCAGTGTCAGTGTCTCTGCAGGACCGTCCCACATGACGGCTGACAGCTTTTCGCCGAGTGCCGCGTCAACTTCATCAAATACTGCACGGGCGGCGGGAAACGCGTCTGCAAGGTCCTTGCCCATGCCAACGGCCTGCGACCCCTGGCCCGGAAATGTAAATGCAACTGTCACGTCTGCGGTCTCCAGTCAGATAACTAAGATGTAGCGGGCTTGCAGCATGGGCAGCTATGTATTGTCAAGCAGGCAGGCTTATGCAAGCGTCCCGGCTCACCTTTCACAACAGACGAGCCTTATGTTTACAGCAGACGAAATTGCAGACGCGCGCGCCATCATCCATGAGGCGATGCCGCCTACACCACAATATGCCTGGCCGCTCCTGCAGGCCGAACTGGGCATCGAGACCTGGGTCAAGCATGAAAACCACACGCCGACCGGCGCCTTCAAGGTGCGCGGCGGACTGGTGCACATGCGAAAACGCGCCGAGCGCGGCGAAACCAATGGCGTGATTACCGCGACCAGGGGCAATCACGGCCAGTCAATTCCCTATGCAGCGTCCCGCAACGGCGTGAAAGCCACAATTGTGGTGCCGCACGGCAACTCTGTTGAAAAGAATGCCGCGATCAAGGCACTGGGTGCAGAGCTGGTTGAAACCGGACAGGATTTTGATGAAGCCAGGGTTACCTGCATGCAGATGGCGGCAGACCGCGGACTGGACATGGTGCCTTCGTTTCATCGCGAACTGGTGCTGGGGGTCTCAACCTATGCACATGAGCTGTTCGAGGCCGCCGGTGAACTGGATGCGGTCTATGTTCCCATTGGCATGGGATCAGGCTGTAGCGGCGTCATCTCGGCGCGCGACCATCTGGGCCTCAAGACCAGAGTGATCGCCGTGGTGTCCGAAAATGCCAATTGCTACAAGTTGTCGGTCGATGCAGGCCGGGCCATCGAGACCAATTCGGCGGAAACCTTTGCAGACGGCATGGCCGTGCGGGTCCCCCACCCGGACGCGCTTGAGATCATTTCGCGCGGCGTGGATGAGATTGTGGAAGTGTCGGATGACCAGGTGGCTGATGCAATCAGGCTGTATTATCGCGCCACACACAATGTTGCAGAAGGTGCAGGTGCCGCGCCGCTTGCCGGGTTGATGGCTCAACGCGAGGCAATGCGCGGCAAGAGGGTTGGTCTCATATTGTGTGGCGGCAACATCGATACAGGTAAAATGGCGACAGTTCTTGAAGGCAAGACGCCTGCCCCATGATCGGGCCGCACAGTTGTCAGGGTCGGGAGCCGCCAATCTTAAACCTTGCAAACCGGGCAGATTGCCGTATAAAGCGCGCGTTCTTGAGCGGTTTTCCGGTCGGGGGCTGAACGGAAGGTCATGTTCGTTTCCTGGGCATGACAGGGCTTGAAAGCCCGGCTTCCCGTGTCCCTGCTCTTTCGAGGAACCGGTGTCTCGAGCCTTTCTTTCCGATGGGCTCGGGGGAGGCTATGCGCCGGAAAGTTTGTTTAAGAACAAGACTTTGGATCAAACAGAAAGGCTGAATTCATGCCATTGTATGAGCATGTATTCATGGCGCGTCAGGATATTTCCACCGCGCAGATGGATGCACTTACAGACCAGTTCAAAGCCGTTATCACCGATAATGGCGGCTCGATCGGGCGCTCCGAATATTGGGGCCTGAAGCCACTTACCTATCGCATTCGCAAGAATCGCAAAGCCCATTACGCACTGATGAACCTCGATGCACCTGCACCTGCGGTTGCTGAAATGGAACGCCAGATGGGTCTCAATGAAGACGTCATCCGGTTCATGACGATCCGTGTCGAAGAACATGAAGAAGATCCTTCGGTTCAGATGCGCGCCGGCCGTGAGCGCAGTGACCGTCCCGGCGGAGACCGTGGCGACAGAGGTCCCCGCACCCCGCGTCCGCCGCGTGAAGATGCGCCCAAAGCAGAAGGAGCCAGCTGATGTCAGGTGCACGCAGACCATTCTTCCGCCGCCGCAAGAGCTGCCCGTTCACGGGCGACAATGCGCCGAAGATAGACTACAAGGACTCACGCCTTCTGTCGCGCTACATCTCCGAGCGCGGCAAGATCGTGCCCAGCCGCATCACGGCTGTTTCTGCAAAGAAGCAGCGTGAACTGGCCAAGGCGATCAAGCGCGCACGGTTCCTGGGCCTTCTGCCCTACGTCGTGAAGTAAGACACAAGCATTCCCCCTGATCAGGCAATTCAGCCCGGTCAGGGACAGCTCGGTATTAACCGGTTGGGGCAGGCTTTTGGATTTGCCTCTAACCCATCGCAAGATGCGGGACAGCCCAGATGATGAACAACTGGATTGTAATAGGCATTATCGCCGGCTTGGCAGCTGGCCTGCTCCAGGCAGGCGGCAGCTCGGGCAATGCGGTCGGCCTGATGATGATCTACCTGGCGTCTTTTCCACTTTTCATTGCCGGTCTGGGCTGGGGTGCCGTAACCGCGGCACTCGGCGCATTGGTGATGATCGTCGGCTACCTGATCGGGTTCGGCTGGAAGGCGGCTTTTTATGTGGCGCTGAGTGCCGGCATTGCCCCGGTAGTGCTCAGTCACCTGGCGCTGCAGAACAGGCCAGCTTCAGTTGGCCCCGCCGATGAAGGCGAAGTTTCCGATACAGACAGAGCCTGGTATCCAGAAGGCCGTCTCGTTGTGTGGACCGCCATCGCCAGCGCCATCTTGAGTGTGCTGGTCATTCTTGCGCTGGGACCCGATGTCGACAGTTTCCGCGCAGCGGTCGGCGAAGTCCTACAGCCGTTGTTCGATGAAATGGCCAAGCAGCCCAACGCCCCTGCTGCCGATCAGATTGAACAGATAAGGTCTTTTGTCGTGCTGGTGCTGCCGGCCGCACTCAGCATTGTCTGGTGCATTTCGACCATGGTGAACATGTATCTGGCCGGCAGCGTGCTGCGCAAGACCGGCGCCGGACTGCGGCCATGGGCGCCGTTCAGCCAACTGGCCTTTCCACGCTGGGCGATCTGGATATTGTCGGCGTCGGCCGTGGGCACCTTCCTGCCCGGCACGCTGGGGGCATTTGCGTGGGTATTCACCGCAGCCCTGATGCTGGCTTACGCGATACTGGGCCTGGCTGTGATGCACGGACTGCTCGACAACCATCCCATGCGCGGTTTTCTGCTCGGCCTCTTCTACCTGTCCATGCTGTTTCTGTCGGCGATCGCGATTGTCCCGCTGATCATGCTCGGCATGTTCGACCAGAGCTTCAATATCCGCAAACGAAACAAACCGCCCGACTGAGGTGGTTGCCTTTCAATCCCAACATCCAAATTACTGAATCAATCAAGGAGTACTAAATCATGCAAGTCATTCTGCTGGAAAGGGTCGAAAAACTCGGCGCCATGGGTGATACGGTCCGCGTCAAGGACGGTTATGCCCGCAACTTCCTGCTGCCACGCGGCAAGGCGCTTCGGGCATCGGCCAAAAACATGGAAAAATTCGAAGCCCAGCGCGCAGAGCTTGAAGTCAAGAACGCAGCCGCTGTTGAAGCTGCCAAGACCGATTCGGAAAAACTCGACGGTTCAAGCTTCATCCTGATCCGCCAGGCTGGTGAATCCGGTCAGCTTTACGGCTCGGTTTCAACTCGCGACATTGCGGCGGCAGCCAGCGAAACCGGCGTCAGCGTTACACGCAACCATGTGGTATTGCCTGATCCGATCAAGACCATCGGACTGTACGACGTACGTGTTGCGCTGCATGGCGAAGTCTCGTCAACCGTGCAGATCAATGTTGCCCGTACGCAGGATGAAGCCGAAGCACAGGCGCGCGGTGAAGACCTGACCGGCAACGCGGATGAGCGTGACGAAATCCGCCGCGCAGCCGAAGAACTGTTCGAACAGGCCGAAGCTGATGCAGCTGCAGAAGAAGACGCTGAAGACGCAGCAGCAGACGAAGCTGGTGAAGCAGACGATGCTGAAGCGGAAAAAACAGACGAATAACCAGCCGCCTTTCATGGGCGATAAATGCTGATCAAACAACTCAATACAGCCGTCTGCGTACAGCGCAGGCGGCTTTTTTGCGCCTGATACTACCCTTACGGAAATTGACCAAAAGCAAAGTGTTTGCCAAAATTGCCGGTATATTGAGACCGGGTGGCAATGGATCGAGGAATCGAACCGATGCAGACTTTGCTCAAACAGATGTTGAGCCATGTGGTGCAGCACGGAGACCTGAGCGTCTCCATGCCGGATGGCAGTGAAACCCGATTTGGTGATGCCACCGGCAAACCGGCGGGCTTCCGCATTCATGACCAGGCCACTGTCCTGCACCTGCTCGTGGACCCTGACCTTTATCTGGGTGAGGCTTACACAAGCGGTCAGCTGACGGTGACACACGGCAACATATACGACGTGCTGAAACTGCTGATGGCCAATCTGGAAACCGCAAAGACACCGGTTCCGGTGCGCCTGCCCTACGCTATCCGCAAACGGCTGAAACGCCTGCAGCAGGACAACCGGATTGGCCGGGCCCGAAACAATGTGGCACATCATTACGACCTGTCGGGCGACCTGTACGATCTGTTCCTGGACAATGACCGGCAGTATTCGTGCGCATATTTTGAGAAGACCGGCCAAAGCCTGGAGCAGGCCCAACTTTCCAAAAAGCGCCATCTTGCTGCAAAACTTGTGATTGAACCGGGCATGAAGGTGCTCGACATCGGGTCCGGATGGGGTGGTCTGGGGCTTTATCTCGCTCAGGCTGCGGGCGCGGAGGTTACCGGTGTTACCCTGTCTGAAGAACAGCACAAGGTATCCAGCCGGCGTGCCCAGGATGCCGGACTGGACGGCCAGGTCGGTTTTCACCTGAAAGACTACCGGGAACTGGACGGCAAGTTTGACCGGATTGTATCCGTCGGCATGTTCGAGCATGTCGGCGTCGCCCATTATGGCGAATTGTTCGGCAAGGTCCGCGACCTGCTGGCACCGGATGGCGTTTTCGTACTCCACTCCATTGGACGGGCAGATGGTCCCGGAGCAACAAGCGCCTGGATACAGAAATACATTTTTCCGGGCGGCTACTGCCCGGCCCTGTCGGAAGTCCTGCCGGAAGTCGAAAAAAGCGGCATGTACATGACCGATGTCGAAATACTGAGGCTTCACTACGCCCGCACGCTGGCTGAATGGCGCAAACGCTTTGCGGCACACAGAAAACAGGCCATCGCCCTTTATGACGAGAAGTTTGCCCGGATGTGGGAGTTCTATCTCGCTTCGTCCGAATTGAGCTTCCGCTATCTGGGCCTGAACAATTTCCAGCTGCAGGCAGCAGGCAATCAGTATGCCCTGCCCCTGACCCGGGACTACATTGCCCGGGAAGAGACTCGTCTGCGCGCGATCGAAGGCAAGATTTACAACCGGCGCAAGCAGGCAGACCGGCGAAAACAGGTTGTGAAGGCGTCTTCGGTCGAATCACCGCATTATCCACAGATTAGCAAGCAATAGTGGAAAGGTCGGCGCCACGGCAGATTGGGCCTCGCGGCATAAGGCCGGGCGCGCTATCAACAAGGTCATGGAATCAGTTCTCAAACTCAGTCAGGATGGCAGCGACCCGTCTGACGCGGAAGAATATCGCACCGCGCCGCATAATCTGGAGGCGGAGATGGCATTGTTGGGTGCCATTCTGGTCAACAACGAGGCTTGTGACCGGGTGTCCAACTTTTTGCTTCCGGAGCATTTCCATGAAGGCGTGCATGCCCGCATTTTTGAAGCTGCCTCAACACGTATTCGCAGCGGCCAGCTGGCATCGCCGGTGACGCTGAAATCCTTCTTTGAGCAGGATGAAACCCTGCAGGACATCGGAGGTCCTGCCTATCTGGCCCGTCTGGCGGCATCTGCCACCACCATCATCAACGCCGAAGACTATGGCCGCACCATCTATGAACTCGCCCAGCGCCGCGCGCTGATCGGCATCGGGTCGGAGATCGTCAACAACAGCTTCGACACACCGGTCGACAAATCCTCTCGAAATCTGATTGAAGAGGCCGAACAGCAACTTTATGAAATTGCCGAGTCGGAAAAATACGGCCAGGGTTTCCAGCCATTCGGTACGGCGCTGACAGAAGCCATCGACATGGCGGCAGCCGCGTATCAGCGCGATGGCGGATTGTCGGGCATATCGACCGGCCTCAAAGACCTGGATGAAAAGCTTGGTGGACTGCAGGCATCCGACTTGCTGGTGCTTGCCGGACGCCCTGCCATGGGCAAGACATCGCTTGCCACCAATCTCGCCTACAATGTTGCCGCAGCCTATCAGGCTGAACACAATGCCGACGGCACCATGAACGTGAAGAATGGCGGTATCGTCGCGTTCTTCTCGCTGGAAATGTCCGGCGAACAGCTGGCCACCCGTATCGTGTCCGAGCAGGCTGAAATTTCGTCGGAACGCATCAGGCGCGGCAAAATCACGCCTGACGAGTTTGACCGCCTCGTCGAAGCAAGCCAGCGGCTGTCCGCGATGCCGCTGTATATCGATGCAACGGGTGGTCTGAATATCGCCCAGCTTGCCGCCCGTGCGCGCCGCCTGAAGCGCCAGCGCGGCACCCTGGGCCTGATCGTGGTCGACTATCTGCAGCTTCTGGCAGGTTCTGCCCGCAGGGCCTCGGAGAGCCGTGTTCAGGAAGTTACCGAAATTACCACTGGTCTCAAGGCATTGGCCAAGGAACTTAATGTACCCATCCTGGCGCTGTCACAGCTGTCACGCCAGGTGGAAAACCGTGAAGACAAGCGGCCGCAACTGGCCGACCTGCGTGAATCCGGTTCAATTGAGCAGGACGCGGACGTGGTCATGTTCATTTATCGCGAGGAGTATTACCTGGGCCGTGATGAACCCAAACCCAACACCGACGAACACCTGCAATGGCAGGAACGCATGGACGGGGTAGTCGGTGTGGCAGACGTGATCATCGGCAAGCAACGCCACGGTCCCACCGGTACAGTGTCGTTGCACTTTGACGCGAACCTGACCCGGTTTGAAAACCTGGTACGGCCTGGTTACGCACCAGATATCCGCGACTAACCGCTTCATGGCTGTCCCACCCGAACTGGCCGCCGCCGAGCTGACGATCAACCTTGCCGAGCTGGTTGAGAACTGGCGCATGATCGCCCGGCAGGTAGCGCCCGCCGAATGCGGCGCCACCATCAAGGCCAATGGCTATGGTTGCGGCGCAACTGAAGTCGCGCAAGCCTTGTGGACAGCTGGTTGCAGGACCTTTTTCGTGGCGTTGCCCGTGGAAGGCAAACAGGTACGCGACGCCCTGCCCGAGGCAGTCATTTATGTTCTCGATGGCCTGTTTGCAGGGCAATCGGACTTCTACATTGCCCATGGCTTGCGTCCCAGCCTGGTATGCCCGGAAGACCTGCACGAATGGGCCGACGCTGCCGGCGGCAGACACAAGGCCGCCGTCCACATAGATACCGGCATCAACCGGCTGGGATTTGATCATGCGCAGGCAGAAGCTCTTTCAGCTGATGCGGACCTGATGAGACGTGCCGGGCTGTGCCTGCTGATGAGCCACCTGGCCAGCGGTGATGACGAGACCAGCCCATCCAACGCAAACCAGCGCGACCGGTTCGCCGGCCTGCGCACACTGTTTCCAGACCTGCCTGCCTCACTGGCAAATGCGCCCGGCACATTTCTCGGGCCTCAGTTTTCTCATGATCTGGTGCGCCCCGGTGTCGCCCTTTACGGCGGCAATCCGCTGACCGGCAAACCGAACCCGATGCGTTCCGTCATTTCCCTCAATGCTCCGGTATTGCAGGTCCGCGACGTGGCTGCCGGTGACGGTGTCGGGTATGGCGCGACATGGCGGGCGGACCGGCCCTCGCGCGTTGCCATCGTCGGTGTCGGATACGCTGACGGCCTGTTGCGCGCAATGTCATGGCCGGCGCAGCAGGACGGACCTGCCAAGGTATGCATTGCCGGACAAATGGCACCTATTGTCGGCCGGGTATCGATGGACATGATTACCATAGATGTCACCGACCTGAACCCGGAACAGGTTCGCCGCGGCACCGCAGTCGAACTGCTGGGGAAAAACATCGGTGTAGATGACTGGGCGCGCTGGGCAGGCACCCTGTCTTACGAAATTCTAACATCTCTTGGCAGACGCTACGCAAAAGTGTACTCGTCATGAGTGCATTTTGCGGGGGATGCAGAGCAAAATGACGGCAGGACGACCAACGGCATCAAGAGGCAGCGATTACCGGTGACTTTTCTGGCTACCATCGGCAGTTTCATTTTTTCCATGTTTGCGGAGGTGGGACGGGTCACGATTTTTGCGCGTGATGCGGTTATCCGCGGACTGCTGCCGCCCTGGTATTTCCGCCAGTTGCTCGAACAGATTGTCCGCATTGGCTACAATTCCCTGCCGGTGGTCGGGCTGACGGCATTCTTCACCGGCGGTGCACTGGCGCTGCAGATCTACATTGGCGGCACGCGCTACAATGCAGAGAACCTGGTCTCGTCCATCGTGGCACTGGGTATCACCCGCGAGCTCGGCCCGGTCATGGCCGGCCTGATGGTGACCGGCCGGGTTGCGGCGGCCATAGCCGCTGAACTGGGCACCATGCGCGTGACCGAGCAGATCGACGCATTGACCACCTTGTCGACAAATCCGTTCAAGTATCTCGTGGGCCCGCGCATTCTGGCGGCGGTGATCACAATGCCCATACTGGTCGGCGTTGCCGACATTATCGGCATCTTCGGCGGCTTTGTGGTCGGCACCTCGTCACTCGGCTTCAACTATGCGGCCTATATCAAGAACACCACCGATTTCGTGCAGGTTGCCGACGTGACCTCAGGCCTGATCAAGGCTGCCGTATTCGGTTTCATCATCGCGCTGATGGGCTGTTATCACGGCTTCAACTCGAAGGGTGGTGCACAAGGTGTCGGCAGAGCGACGACCAACGCGGTCGTGTCCGGCTCCATTTTGATCCTGGCAGCAAACTACGCACTGACGTCGCTGCTGTTTAGCGAGTGAGGCGAGTGATGGCTGAGCCGCACATCGTACTTGAAAATGTCCACAAATCGTTCGGCAGCAAGCATGTGCTGAAGGGTGTCAATGTGGGGGTTGGCAAGGGACGATCACTGGTGGTGATCGGCGGCTCAGGCTCCGGCAAATCGGTTACGCTGAAATGCATTCTGGGACTTTTGCATCCTGAAAAGGGCTCGATCCGGGTGGACGGACAGGAAGTCATCGGGCTGGAAGGGCCGGCGCTGGACCAGATGATGAGCCGGTTCGGCATGGTGTTCCAGGGAGCCGCCCTGTTCGACAGCCTCAGCGTCTGGCGCAATGTTGCGTTCGGCCTGATCCAGGGCCGGAAAATGAAGGCGTCCGAGGCGCGCGCCATTGCAATCGACAAGCTGGCGGAAGTAGGCCTGGGTGCGGAACTGGCCGATATTTCGCCGGCGGAACTGTCCGGCGGCATGCGCAAGCGCGTCGGTCTGGCACGTGCCATAGCACCGGAGCCGGAAATCATCTTCTTCGATGAGCCGACCACGGGTCTTGACCCGATCATGGGCGACGTCATCAACAACCTGATTGTCGACAGTGTGAAACGGCTGGGTGCGACGACCATCACCATCACCCATGACATGGCATCCGCCCGCAAGATCGGCGATGACATAGCCATGATCTACAAGGGCAAGATCGTGTGGTGCGGCCCGGCGGATGAGATAGACCAGAGCAACAATGCTTACGTCGACCAGTTCATCCACGGCCGCGAAGAAGGCCCGATCGAGATTGAACTGTAGCTCCCGGGTGTCACCACTGGCCTCAGTCAACCAGAGTATCTGCCCTCACGCCTGCGCGCTCCATATGGACAGGCAACACGCGTCCGTATAATTGCCGGGTTCGTTCCGGGCTGCCGACCATGGCAGGTTCTTCAACAAAAGAATAAATCGCAACATAGCGCCTGCGCGGGCCCGCTAACGGGCGAACGCGGTGCAGCGAATACCTGCCCTTGAAAATCTGCAGGTCTCCCGGTTGCAGCGCGAGTGTCTTCACCGTTGAGCTGTTCTCATCCAGCACCGCTTCAACGCCGGGATAGTTTTCGTCATCCGGGGTTCGCAAGTTGGGGCAATACTCGAACTCCCCTCCCTGCTCTGCATTCTGGATCGCCAGGGTGACCGTGAAATTGTTGGTATCAAAATGCCACGGGAAACCGGCGCCTTCCTCGGCGACATTCACTATGACATCAGCGAGCGGGTCGGCATACCGAAAGAACCTGTCTTCACACAGTGCCTGCTGCACGAATGCTGAAAACAGCGGCCATTCATAAATGCTTCTGATGCTGCTTTCCGGCCCGAAATTATCAGCCGGGACAAACGAGTTGGAGCGGTCGAAAAACCGCCTCAGCGGATGGCTTTCACGATAAGCGGGGTTATCCTGCGTAAAATACACATTGGTCCGATTGAACGAGCGATGTCCCCGGTCTGCAACCCGGTTCGCTTCCTGAACCAGGCCAGTGATCCGGTCGGCCCGCACAAATCCGCGCAGTACGGCGCACCCATCGTCGTTCAGTTGAGCCTGGGTTTGTGCAAGCAAGCTTCGAAAGTCGCCGGACGTCGGCAAATGAATGGGATATTTGTCCAGATCGACCAGGTCCAACACATCAATAGCCATGACCCCACCTTGTCCAATACTGCTCCAGATCACACCATGCGATAAATGATCACCGCCTGTGAGAGGAACATTTCATGGCTGTGCGGCGTGGGAAAGCAAAAAAGTGAAGCCTGATGTAACCGGCATCGCCACTGTCGGACCGGATTTGCGGCAAGATGGTTGCCGTCAGGCAAGGTTGTGAATACCGTCGAAAAGCCGCTCGACATTGTTCTCTTTTTGTTCTATGACGCGATATGGGAAAGATCACACTGAGATTCGTCTGTCAGGGCTGTGGCGCTGCATATTCGAAATGGGCCGGGCGCTGCGAGAATTGCGGCGACTGGAACTCGCTGGCCGAGGAAACCTCGACACAGGTGCCGGTTTCAGGCGCCAAGGGTGCCGCCATGCCGAAGGGCCGGGCAACACGGCTTGTCGGGCTTGAGGGTGAGACGCCAATGCCGGAACGCATCATGACCGGCATTGCCGAGCTTGACCGGGTGGCCGGTGGCGGGTTTGTACCGGGATCCGGCATCCTGATCGGTGGTGACCCGGGCATCGGCAAATCCACCCTGCTGACCCAGGCGCTGGCAACCGTCGCCAATGCGGGCCACAAGGCCGTTTATATTTCCGGCGAGGAGGCGATTGACCAGGTGCGGCTGCGGGCGCGCAGGCTGGGGCTTGGCAAGTCCCCTGTCCTGCTGGCGGCGGAAACCAACGTGTCTGATATCCTGGCCACATTGAGCGAAGGCGAACCGCCGGCCGTGGTGGTGATCGATTCCATCCAGACCCTGTGGTCGCCGGTGATCGAAAGCGCACCGGGCACGGTTTCGCAGCTTCGCGCCGGGGCTGAAGCGCTGATACGCTTTGCCAAGCAAAAAGGAGCGGCGGTCCTGCTGGTCGGGCACGTCACCAAGGACGGCCAGATCGCCGGACCAAAGGTTGTTGAACACATGGTGGATACGGTGCTGTATTTCGAAGGCGACCGGGGACATCAGTTCCGGATTCTGCGGGCGGTCAAGAACCGCTTCGGTCCGACCGATGAAATCGGCGTATTTGAAATGTCGGACGCAGGCCTGCTTGAAGTGGACAATCCATCGAGGCTGTTCATGGGGTCCGGCGAAACGCCGACACCCGGCTCTGCGATCTTTGCCGGCATGGAAGGTACCAGACCGCTGCTGATGGAGGTTCAGGCACTGGTTTCGCCATCAGCCCTCGGCACGCCGCGGCGCGCCGTGGTCGGCTGGGACCAGAATCGCCTGGCCATGGTGCTTGCGGTGCTGGAAGCCCATGGTGGCGTGAATGTCGGCCAGCAAGATGTCTATCTCAATGTCGCAGGCGGCATACGCGTCAAGGAACCGGCTGCGGACATGGCAGTAGCGGCAGCGCTGGTATCGTCCCTGACCGGTGCGGTGATTCCCCCTTCCTGTGCGCTTTTTGGTGAAATCGCGCTGTCAGGCGCCCTGCGCCCGGTCGGTCAGAGTGATCAGCGCGCCAGGGAGGCAGCCAAGCTGGGACTGGAAACCGCCATTGTTGCGCACGGTGGTGAGATGAAGCAGCGGACCGCGCCGGATCTTCGCCAAATGGCCTCCGTTGCGGACCTGGTGGCCTATATTGCGGGGCTTCCCAAAGGCTAGCATTCATCACTCGGCAAAGCGGTTCATGCGTGCGAGCAGTATTCCCTGACACAACTCGCCTGCTCTTCGGCAGGCGTTAAGGCACAAACTTGAACTGCGCTGCGCCAGTTATCCAATTTACGATGTGTGTAACCACACTGTCACATTGATTTTGACATGCTTCCATGGCACACAGACCCGACTTGCTGATCAATTGGCGAGCTTGTCTTGTAAGTATGAATTATGTGGACGTGCGTTTGCCGCTTTGACCGCGCCGGCTTGTGCCGGAGGAGTTTTTGAACATGTCTTTCACCTGGCTCGATGTCGTACTGGTCTCAATTATGTTGATTTCCGGTTTTCTGGCAGTCATGCGAGGATTTTTCCGCGAGATAATGTCACTTGTGGCCTGGGGCGGTGCGGCAGGTGCGGCTGCGCTGGTTCTGTCCGTTCCGGAATTGCGGCAGCAGGCAGCAGACGTCCTGAAGCCTTATCTGGACAACAATGACACATTGATCATCATCGCAATTGCCGGAATCGTGTTCCTGGTGATGCTGATTGTCCTGTCAATCATCACGGTGAAGCTTTCCGATTCGCTGCTTGAGTCGGGCGCGGGCCCGATTGACCGTTCACTGGGGTTTCTGTACGGGCTGACACGCGGCCTTGCCCTGATGGTAATCATGTTTACACTTTTCGTCTGGTATATCCCGCGCGAAAAGGTGCCTAATGAATTGCGTGATGCGGCCATGTTGCCACTGGTGGAAAATTCGTCGTTTTTCCTCGTGGACACCATGTTGACAATTGGCTGGATGCAGCCCGCTTTGGCCGAAGACCTGAACGGCAAGATCAGGATTTCAGGCGGGTCGCGTTCAAACAGTGAAGCCACGCGCGGCACGAGCGGCGAAGGCAATACCGGTTATCAGTCGAACCAGCGCAATACGCTCGACCAGATTATCGAAAGCACGCAAGGCCAGCAGTAGATGATACAGTCTGCGGCCAAGGACCAGGATAAAGGCCACTAGAAGGCAGAGCATGATGACGGACGCTCACGACAGACTGACTTTCGAACTGGATATGGATGGCGACAGCCTGCGCGAAGAATGCGGCGTGTTCGGCGTGTTCGGCCATGACGATGCCTCTGCCCTGACCGCACTCGGCCTGCATGCCCTGCAACACCGGGGTCAGGAAGCATGCGGTATTGTCTCTTTCGACGGCAAACGCTTTCACTCTGAACGCCGGATCGGCCTGGTCGGCGATGCATTTTCCAAACCCTCCACCATGCAGCGCCTTCAGGGCCGCGCGTCGGTCGGCCATACCCGTTATTCCACAACAGGCGAACAGGTGCTGCGCAATGTGCAGCCAATGTTCGCGGAGCTGAGCACCGGCGGTTTTGCGGTAGCGCACAACGGGAATATCACCAATGGCCTGGCGCTGCGCCGCTCGCTGATTGCCGATGGTGCAATCTGCCAGTCCACGTCCGACACCGAGGCAGTCCTGCATCTGGTGGCCCGCTCCCGCCAGCGGCACCTGGTTGACCGTTTCATTGATGCCATCAAGGCGCTGGAAGGCGCCTATTCGCTGGTTTGCATGTCTTCAAAGAAAATGATCGGCGTGCGCGACCCACTCGGCATCCGGCCCCTGGTTCTGGGTGAGCTGAACGGTGCCTACATATTGTCGAGCGAGACCTGCGCGCTGGATATTATCGGGGCGCGCTTTGTGCGCGAAATCGAAAACGGCGAAGTGGTCGTCATTACCGAAGACGGTGTCCAGTCCCTCAAACCGTTCCCGCCGCAGCAGGCGCGTCCGTGTATTTTCGAATACATCTACTTCTCACGACCCGACAGTGTCATCGGCGGGCGCTCCGTCTACCAGGTGCGCAAGGAAATGGGCCGCGAGCTTGCGCGCGAAGCAGGCGCGGACATCGATGTTGTGATCCCGGTCCCCGATTCCGGTGTGCCGGCCGCACTCGGATATTCACAGGAAGCCGGCGTGCCCTTTGAACTCGGCATTATCCGGAACCACTATGTCGGACGCACTTTCATTGAACCGACACAGCAAATCCGGGCACTTGGGGTGAAACTCAAGCACAATGCCAACCGGGCGGTTATTGAAGGCAAGCGCGTCATGCTGGTCGATGATTCCATCGTGCGCGGAACAACCTCGGTGAAAATCGTGCAGATGATGTTCGAGGCGGGTGCCAAGGAAGTCCACATGGCGATTGCCTCTCCCCCCATCACGCACCCGGATTTCTATGGTATCGACACGCCTGAGCAGAAGGCCCTGCTCGCTGCAACTCACACGATCGAGGAGATGAGCGAATATATCGGCGTGCAGTCGCTGACCTTCCTGTCGGTGGACGGCATTTACCGTGCAACCGGGTATGAAAAACGCGATCCCGTCCGTCCACAGTTCACCGACCATTGTTTTACCGGTGACTACCCGACTGCCCTTACCGACTATAGCGACGGCGGCAATCCTCATCAGTTGTCCCTGCTGGCCGAAGCCGGCTGATCCGGGCGCACCACCGGGCCTCATGTCCCATTTGAACTTCAGGAATTGATCCATGGCGAAATCACTGGCTGGACGCATTGCGCTTGTTACAGGCGCATCTCGCGGCATCGGCAAAGCCATAGCCTTGAGGCTTGCTCAGGAAGGCGCCCATGTGATTGCCACAGCCCGCACCGTCGGAGGGTTGGAAGAGCTTGATGACGACATTCAGGCCAGTGGCGAGTCTGCCACGCTGGTGCCGCTGGATATCAAGGACTTTGCCGGAATCGACCGACTGGGCACTCCCATTGCGGAGCGTTGGGGCAAGCTCGACATCCTGGTCGGCAATGCCGGCATCCTGGGTTCACTGACCCCCCTGCAGCATCTGAAGCCGGAAACGTTTGATGACCTGATGGCGATCAATGTGATGGCCAACTACCGGCTGATCCGGTCCCTGGAACCGCTGATCAAGGCGTCGGACGCAGGCCGCGCGATCTTTGTAACCTCAGGAGCTGCTCACAAGGCGCGGGCGTACTGGGGCGGGTATGCTGTTTCAAAGGCAGCGCTTGATATGCTGGTGCGCACCTGGGCGGCGGAACTGGAGACAACCAACGCCACCGCCAACCTCCTGAACCCCGGCCCCATAGCCACCCGCATGCGGCGCCAGGCCATGCCCGGTGAAGACCAGAAAACCCTGCCCACACCGGAGCAGTTGGCGGACGCGATGATTTCGTTATGCTCGGCGGATGCAACCTCCAACGGCGCCGTTCACGATTTCAAGGACGGTGTCCTGATACAGCGGAACTGATAAATGAACATTGCACAAGCACTGGCGGATGCACGTACGCAAGGCCGCAAACTGAACGACTATCCCGGCCATGCCCCGGCAAGTGAGGCAGATGCATTTGCAGTTCAGTGTGACGCGGCCAGACTGACCGGCTGGAAACAAACCGGCTGGAAGATCGGCTGTACCAGCAAAATGGCGCAAGACATGCTGCGTGCAGACGGCCCCTTCCCGGGGCCGGTCTATGCTGAACGCACCTTCCCCGACGACGGCGATGTGCCGGTGAGCCCGTCAGCCATTCGCCTCGTTGAGCCGGAAATCGCCTTCACCATGGCGCGAGACCTGCCGGCGGGTGCGACGGATCATTCCGTCGAAGACGTACTTGGCGCGGCGGCATCGGTGCACCTGTCGCTGGAACTGGTCAACCGGCGGCTGCCGGGAGGCCTTGAAGACGGCAATATGTGGAACATTGCCGATGGCGGATGCAATGACGCCTTCGTGCTTGGCCCGGCAAACGATGTGTTGCCGGCAAGTAAGTACGCGGCACTGGAGCTGAACGTCACCAGGAACGACCAGCCGGCAACAACCGGTGTCGGCGCCAACGCGCTCGGCGGACCGGACATTGCGCTCACCTGGCTTGCAAACTATCTCAACGCCGGCGGCCTGATGCTGAAAGCAGGCGACGTGATCACAACCGGTGTGGTGACCGGGCTGGTCTATGTCGACCCCGGTGACGAGATCATCAGCACCTGTGCCGAACTGGGTGAAGTCAGCGCGCGCTATAAATAGAGTCAATACAACGGATTATCGTTGTTTCTTCGCCTTGTGGGCATAAGGGTTCTTACCCTCGCGCAGGTTGATGCGCACGGGCACGCCCCACAGGCCAAAGTCTTCCCGCAGGCCGTTGATCAGGTAGCGGTTATAGCTTTCCGGCATGTTTGACGCGTTTGAGCAGAACGCCACGAACGTCGGCGGACGGGCGTTCACCTGGGTCATGTAACGCAACCGGATGCGCCGGCCACCGGGTGCCGGCGGCGGATGACGCTGTATCTGCTCTTCCAGCCAGCCATTGAGCCGGTTCGTCGGTATCCGCATGTTCCACAGCTTGTAGGTCTCCATCACGGCGGGCATCAGCTTGTGAACACCGCGGCCGCTAAGGCCGGAAAATGTCACGACAGCAATGCCGGAGACCTGTGGCAGAAGCCGGGTAACCTCAAGCTCGATTTCACGGCGCAAAGCGTCCTTTTCCTCGATCATGTCCCATTTGTTGATCGCCAGCACCATTGCCCTGCCCTCGCGCGCCATAAGCGAGGCCAGCTGCAAATCCTGCTTTTCCAGCGGCTGTGTCGCGTCTATCAGCAACACGACGACTTCGGCGAACTTGATGGCACGCAAACCATCGGACACCGACATCTTTTCCAGCTTGTCGTTCACACGCGCCTTCTTGCGCATGCCGGCGGTATCCCACAGTTTGATGCGCTGACCGTTCCATTCCCAATCGATGCCGATCGCATCCCGGGTAATGCCCGCCTCCGGGCCGGTGAGCATACGTTCTTCACCCACCAGCCGGTTGATCAGCGTGGATTTGCCGGCATTGGGCCTGCCGACGATGGCGAGCCTCAAAGGCCTGTCGGGTGCCAGACCGTCACCGGCGTCTTCATCGTCAGGATCAAAGGCAATGACATCGTCGAAACCGTCTGCCTCATCATCGAAATCTGTTTCCTCGGCAGCCGGGCCGTGCAGTCTGAAGGCTTCTTCCAGCGCGTCGTGCAGGTCTCCAAGACCCTCGCCATGCTCAGCCGAAATCGCAACCGGATCCCCCAAGCCCAGTGAATAACTTTCCAGACGGCCGGACTCGCCCTTGCCGCCTTCCGCCTTGTTGGCAGCCACGATGACCGGTTTTCCGGTCTTGCGGACCAGTTCGGCAAAATGTTCATCCGACGGCGTGACACCGGCCCTGCCATCGATCATGAACAGGCAGACATCAGCCTGTTGAATGGCCTCGCGGCTCTGCTCGGTCATGCGCCGCGCCAGCGTCTCAGGACCGGCGTCTTCCAGACCAGCCGTATCAACTATACGAAACTTCAGGCCGCCGATTCTGGCATCGCCCTCGCGACGGTCACGGGTCACGCCGGGGCGATCATCAACAAGCGCCAGACGCTTGCCGGTCAGTCTGTTGAACAGGGTTGATTTGCCAACATTCGGCCTGCCAACGATCGCAAGAGTTGGAAGCCGTCTGGCCTGTGCCGTCTCGGAGGCCATGGAATCAAGACTTTCTAATTGGTGGCTTGCGGCAGCATCGACTGTATCTGTGCGGACACGAGCACGGTGCGGGCCCGCAGTGCGGCGGGTGTCGCCGGGTCTGCAAGGATCAGCTTGAGTTGTTCATCGGCAGCCTTGAAGTCAGACGCGCGAACATGGGCCAGCGCCAGAATTTCACGCACCGCATGACGCCAGGAAGAATCGCTGCCATCAAGGCCCGACAGGCGTGAGGTAAGATCGGAGACCCCGTCCGTATCCACCAGGAGATAAGCGGCGCGTATCCGCGCCAGGTTGCGCAAGGGCTTGTCGACGGAGGTGTCGGCTGCCACGGCATCGTATATTTTCACCGCTTGAGCATTGTTGCCGTCCTGGCCGAGGCGGGCCGCCTGCGACAGCTTGGCCAGCACCGAATAACCCTTGTGGCCGGACTTGGTGATCTCGTCAAATGCCGCATCTGCTTCGGCGCTCTTGCCTGCGGCACTGAGGGTGATGGCATTATACCATTCCATGCCGGCTTTTTCCGCCAGCTGGGCCTGCCAATACTGCCAGCCCTTGAAGCCGCCAACCACGACAACGATGCCAATGCAACCGGCAAGGATCAAGTTGCCGAAGCGATCCCAAATCTGGGTTAGCTTGTCGCGGCGGACTTCTTCATCCACCTCACGAAACAGTCCATCGTCACTCATCGGTCAATCCACGTGTTGAAAAAAGGCGGCTCTTTTCGCTTTCACCGCGCTTCGTTGCGCCTTGGGTAAAGCAGGCGTTCAAACCGATCAAGGCAAATTGAGTTGATCAGGATATATGCAGTGCCGCACCCACATTCAAATTTCGACATTAATCCACGTCATCATGCCGGCAGCCTGATGCTCCAGCATGTGACAATGCAGCATCCATTTACCGGGGTTGTCGGCGACAAACGCCACCCGCATCCGGCTATTTGCAGCCATGACGACTGTGTCACGCCAGTCCAGGCTGGTCACTGGCTTGTCGTCAACCGTCAGCGGCAGCACGTGATGACCGTGCAAATGCATGGCATGGGGCCAGGCGGTTTTGTTAACGAAGTCAAAAACTGCCGTATCGCCTTTCTTCAGGCTGGCAAACGGTTCTTCTGTCATGCCGGCCACACCATTGAAGGCCCAGGCCATGCCATTTTGCACAAGCTCGCGCATGTCTACGTCGCGGCCACGCAGTTTCGCCCCCGCAAGCCCGCCCATGGCACCGCCTTCCATGACCAGTTCAATCGGGGCAACGCCGGAAATGTCCAGGGTTTTCGCCAAGCCGTTGCCCGGCAAGGATGCAATGTCACCTGTATCTGCGGCTCCCTGATCACCAGTGCGATCGATATAGGCAACCTCCAGCGGTTCGTTGGCCCGGTTCAGGTTGGCCAGGATGATTTCATCCGCCCCGCGCCGGATCATCAGGTCGGTTCGTCCGCCAGGGCCAAGCTGCAGCGGATCCGTCCCCAATGCACGGGCTGCCCCAAGGGGCTGACCATCCAGCGCGACGATGTATGGTTCCGCGCCTTTTAGCTGAAGGTTCATGACGCGGGCGTTGGCGCAACTTATCAGGCGCAGGCGCAGGCGCCTGCCGGCCGGAGCAGCAAGGCGCGGGCGGGACTTGCCGTTGACGGTAAACCAGTTGCCCAGCCTGCCGCCGTGCGCTGCCATGCGAATGTCGCCAAAGGCCTGCTGATTGATGGTGCCGTCGTCGTTGATGAGCCAGTCATCCAGCACCAGGGTCAGTTCTTCGGTTTCGGCGGGCGGCGTTTTTTCTTCAACGATCAGTGCACCATAAAGCCCGTGTTCCACCTGCCTCGATGATCCAATGTGCGGGTGATACCAGTAGGTGCCGGCATCCGGAGCGGAAAACACATATTCGAATGTTTCTCCCGGTTCGACGGGGTTCTGCGTCAACGGCGAACCATCCATGGCATTGTCGATGCGGATGCCGTGCCAGTGCAGCATGGTCGGTTCATCCAAACCGTTGACCAGGCGGACCTTGACCTGGCCGTGTCTTTTGACGCGAATTTCGGGGCCGGGATTGATGCCATTGTAGGTCCACAACCGGGTTTCTCTACCCCCTTCCAGAATGACACGCGGCACCTTCTGTATTTTCAGTTCAACGAAACCGTCGCTCGCCGTTTCCGCCTGCATCATCTCGGGGTTACCACCGATCACCGCAAAGGATGCAGCGGTTCCGGCAAGTATCTGGCGACGGTTGAAGCGCATCGGCGTTATTCAGTCCTTCACATCATAAGTGTTTTCAGGTGCCGGGAAGGCACGGGTGCGCACATCTTGCGAATATAGTTTGATGGCGCGTTCAATGGCGCGACCGACCTTGCCGAACTCCTTGACGAACTTCGGCACGCGGGGGCTCAGGCCAAGCATGTCCTCCATGACAAGAATCTGCCCGTCGCAGGCAGCAGATGCACCAATGCCGATGGTCGGGATGGCTATGGACCTGGTGATACGCGAAGCCAGCGGTTCGGCCATGGCTTCCAGCACCACACTGAATGCGCCCGCCTCAGCCACGGCTTTGGCGTCGGCCTCAATGGCTGCCCACTGGTCACGCTGCCTGCCCTGGGTCTTGAAACCGCCGATCGTATTGATGGATTGCGGGGTGAGACCGATGTGCGCCATGACAGGGATGCCGCGCTGCACCAGGTAGCTGATGGTTTCCGCCATGTGGGCGCCACCTTCAAGTTTCACTGCGCCGCAATCGGTTTCCTTCATGATCCGGGCCGCATTCCTGAACGCAACTGCCGGGCTTTCCTCATAGGCGCCAAACGGCATATCGACCACGACAAGGGCGCGCTCAGACCCCCGCACCACTGCCTTGCCATGCATGATCATCAGTTCAAGCGGCACCGGCACCGTAGATTCAAACCCGTGCATCACCATGCCGAGAGAATCTCCCACCAGCAGAAAGTCGCAGTACTTGTCGGCAATACCGGCAGTATGGGCGTGATAGGCGGTCAGAGAGACAACGGGCTCGCCGTTCTTTCGGCTTGCAATGTCGGGGGCGGTCAGGCGCCGGACCTGTTTCTGGACAGACATTGGGATTCAAGCTCCTTGGATCGGCAAGTCAATTCTATTTCAGGGCAATCTTATCACTCGTTGCGGCGGGGAGACCAGCACTTCGACCGTATCGCCCAGTGCGACATGACCGCCTTCCAGTACACGGCAGGTGATACCACCGCGCCAGTCCGGATGCAGCGCCTTGCGCAGTCCGGCCAACGCGTCATCCATACGCTTGCACGGCACTGTCTGGCTGGTGACCTCAAGCAGCACGTCGCCTACACGCAACACGCCGCCGGCAGCACGCGGCAGATGAACATCTTGCACCAGAAAATTCGCCCGGCGGGCGGTCCACGGCAAATCCGGCTCGCCGGCGTCACTTGCTGCGGCGCGCCATGCTTCGAGCGCCAAAACGGTAATCTGGCGCTTTGGAAATTTCGTCCCCTTGTGATCACCTTCAAGACCCGCAGCAACAGTCACGGATCCGGACAATACTTCCTGCATTGGCACAAGCCGCTCCGCCCGGCGCGCGATGCCGATCAGGCGCCCGGTGGTGTCTGGATCACTTGGCAAAGATGGCCATGTCCTGAATGGAAAACAGCGCCACGCCGATAACGTGCTGATGCATCTGGATCATGACACCGTAGAGAGCAACGCCCACGAACAGCGCGATAACATCATGTCCCTGGCGCACTTCCGGCGACGGTCTGAACCCTTGCGCGAATCCGGCGGCAAGATGGGTTGCACCATAGGCCAGGAGCCCGCCGAACAGGATGACACTTGCCTGATCACCATTGGCCAGCAGATGGCCGGTTGCCCACAACACCACGGCCATGGCCAGAGGTAAACGCAGTAACTGGCGGGCCTTGCCACGGAACAGAAACACGCCGAGCAGCAGGAATGCGACGAAACTCAGGGCAAGGTTGGCGCTGAACCCCCAAGCTGGCGGATCGTACACCGCAATCCGGTCCGCCATCTGCCAGCCCAGCACGATCAACACCAGTGACAGGATTGAGCCGGCGGCAAACAACATGCCGTAGGCCTTGCCGAACCTGTCCTTCAGGCGAGCCTTGAGAGACGGAAACGCCGGAACAAGATGTAGAACTGCAAACAGGACAACGGCAAGGAACAACAGCATGGGAATGGATCAATCCGGTTCGAACATGGTCAACAGGTGGACTGATACAGGAACGCGACCGCTGCGCCAATGGACGGGTGGTCACACTGACCCTAGGCCAACTGCTGGATCTGCCGCCTGTAGCTTGCAGGCGCCACACCCAGCTGCTTCTTGAAAACCCGCCCGAAGGCGGCCTCGGACTGGTAGCCTGCCTCTTCCGCAATATCGATGATGGGTAATCGCGATTCCGCCAGGCGCTGGCGGGCGATCTGCATGCGCCACTGGGTAACATAGCCCATCGGGGTATTGGACATGGTTGAGGTAAAGCGGCTGGCAAAGGCGGTTCTTGACAAACCGGCGGTTTTTGCCAGCGTCTCCAGCGACCAGGCATGTGACGGGTCCTTGTGGATGGCCTCAAGTGCCCTGCCGATTGCCCGGTCGGCAAACCCTGCCAGCACCGGCTTGTCGGACCCGCTGGACGCAAGATAGGTGCGCAAGGCCTGGGCAAACACGATCTCCGAGAGCTTCAGTGCGATCATGTCGCTGCCCATCTGGCCGTTGCCGGCCTCAGCGCCGATGACACGAAGAGTGTTCTCCATCCAGGTGCCTGCCGCGCTGCCATAATTGCGAACGTGGATGTGGTCAGGCAGCGCATCAAGCAACGGATGGTTGGCATTTTTCTCAAACGCAAAATGACCGCAAACCAGTTGGGTTTCCTGGTCTGTTCCCAGCTCTCCGTAAACAAGCGTGCCACTGCCGGTAAATCCGGATTCCTGAACCACCCGATCCAGCTGAACCGACAGGTTTTCGGTGCGCGGGTCGCAGAACAGCGTATGACCGGCACCGCGCATGATGATTATGAGATCGCCCTGCTCCAGTTGCACCGGTTCGTCCGCACCGCTCACCCGGACGAAGCAGCGGCCGCGATGGGCAAAGTGAAACCGCGCCACGTTTTCAAACGACGGCACCGCAATGCTCCACGGCGAGGTGAAAGAGGTCCGGAAATACAACGTACCGGCCAGTTGCAGACGCGAAAGGATGTCACTCAAAAGGTCCATGCAGGCTTGTTACACCATAATCCTAAAACCCACAACGAAATGGGACTATCGGTCAAATAATCCGGACGATCTGAAATGGAACGTCCGCAACTCGTTCGTTTTAATGCGCTCACCGCCCAGGAACGCTTGGGCTGATCACTTTGACAAGGACACAAAGCCCCATGAAACAGAAACTGCTCATTGCCGCCTCCATGCTCGCGCTCGTGATGCAGGCAACGCCCTCTGCCGCACAATCTCCTGCCGAACTGAACGATCTGCAGATTGCCCACGTTGCCTATGTGGCGGACAATATCGACATTCGTTATGCCCATCTGGCGCTGGCGATCTCCAGCAATCCGGCCATTCACGAGTTCGCCCGCACCATGATCCGCGACCACACTGCGGTCAACGAGCAGGCCCTTGCGCTGCTCAAGAAACTCAACGCACAGCCGCAGGACAACTTTCTCAGCAAGCAGCTGACTGCAAACTCCGAAAAACTGGTCGACGAGATGAGCCAGTTACGCGGGGCTGCGTTTGACAAGCGCTATGCAGAAAACGAGCTGGCCTACCACAAGGCGGTCAACGACCTGGTCAGCAATGCCTTCATTCCCAATATCGAAAATGCCGAAGTAAAATCATTGTTTGAAGCCGGCCTGAAAATCTTCAAGGCGCATGAGCATCACGCTGAAATGATGGTCAAGGCCGTGAGCAAATAGGCACCATGAAACGGCGTATTTTCCTCAACAAGGCTGCGGCGGCAATTGCCACTGCGGCCTTTCCCGCCCTGCTCTTTACGTGGCCCGGAAGCGCAGCTGCCCAAGCCCGCAATCATCGTGTCGAGATCAGTGGTTTCAAATTTACACCAGACAGGCTTGAAGTTTCGGTTGGTGACACCATCACCTGGATCAACCGGGATATCGCGCCACATACTGCCACGGCATCTGATGCAAGCTGGGATACCGGTGAACTGGTCAGGGACGCCGAAGCCAGCATTGCCGTTACTGCCGGTATGGAAACATCCTATTTCTGCGCATTCCATCCGATGATGAAGGCACAGCTGTCGGTCACCGCACCGGATCAGTAAACCGGCGACACGCTGAACAGGGTCTGATGCAGGCTGAAAACGACGCCGAATATCACAACGCCGGCAACCACTGCGATGATGTCGTGTTTGAGCTTGGGCTCATAGGACGGCACCTTGCCGCGCGCAGTGTTCACGATGATGTCGAGTACACCGAGAGTCAGAAAGCCGCCAAACAGCAGCACTTCGGACAGATTGCCGTTGACCAGCAAATGTCCTGTTGCCCACAGGGCGACACCAAGTGACATCGGGTGCTTGACCCACAGCCTGATATGGCTTTTGCCGTGCGCCGACGCCAGCAGGACAAGAGCGGCAAGCACCAGTACCGTGGTGCCAAGGCTGCTGCCGACAATCGGATCATAGACAATACGCGCGGCATCAGGCCCGGCGCGGGCCAGAATGAATCCCCAGATCATCAGGCCAAGGCCTGCCAGCGAGATCAGGGAATAAATGCCCTTGTAGGCATTCTCACTGAGCTTTGAGGTGATGGCGGCGCGCAGGGGCGTCAGCGACATCAGGTGAACCCCGAAGAACAAAACCATTCCCCAAATCAATTTTGTCATCTTGTCCTTGTCCGTTCCGTTTTGTCGGGCACACCCACCTAGTATGCGGCAAAAGAATCTGTCCTGTACTCTAACTGTTGCCACAGTGATTGACCATGACATCTTAGAAGTGGCATCAATAGGTCGCGTGACCGCCTGCCGCAGGTTACCACCGGCGACAAATTCATAACTACGGCACCAGCCGCCCCCTTTGCACAGGAGACTCCCCCGTGAACAGACGTCTGAGCACTGCCCTGACAGCTATTTTTGCACTGGGGCTGGTTACACCGGCATTTGGCGCTGAAATCTGCGGCATCGAAGCAACCGCCAGCAATGGCGGCATGATGGTGCAGACCGGCAAGTTTACAGCGCGGTGCATCGAGAAGGGCAAGTGTTCCATTTCCCTGTCCAGCGTCGACAATGTTGGCATTGCGCTCGAGAGAGCCTCTGTTTCGGGTTCGTGGCTCACGCTTGTGACGAGCACTTCGTCAATTGACTCCGGCGCCGGTTTTGATCTGCTTTTCGACGGCGAGGACGAAACCCGGATCGCGCCGGATTTCCTGATCGCGGCCGAAGACATGAAGAGCGTGCGTGTCGATGATGATGTGTCCGACATCGTGCTGACCACCATGCTGCAGTCAAAGACGATGAATGCGACCGTGCAACTGGTCGGCGGCAAAAGGATTGTCCACGAGATTGCTCTCGGCAACCTGGCCGCCGCCACCAAATGGGTTGATTGCGCGCAAGCCAAATGACCGCTGATCCGGAAACAGCCAGGGCCCGGCTGACGGCACGGCGCGACGAACTCGAAAAGCTGTCGTCAATCTCGGCGGAAGACCGCGATGCCGTCGAACTGGATCAGCAGTCGGTGGGCAGGCTGTCACGGATGGACGCCATGCAGCGCCAGGCCATGGCGCAGGCACAGGAACGCGCACGCACCGCGGAACTGGCCCGGCTCGACCAGGCCATGCGGCGGCTTGAGGACGGTGAATACGGGTGGTGCGTCACCTGCGGGGATGAAATTGCGGCAGCCCGCCTGGAAGTGGATCCGGCAGCTGCGGTGTGTGTTGAATGTGCTAGCGGCGGGAATTCATGATGCGGCGGTTATCTATCTGGCTTGCTTCGGCAGGCCTTTTGCTGACGGTAAACAATGCTCAGGCCGAGCAGTTATGCAATCAGCAGGTGCATGAGAAATTTGATGAAACCCGCATCTATTCGCGCAGCTTCATCGCTTCCTGCAAGCCGGGATCGCACTGCCGGGTTGTAACCCACAGGCTGGACAAGCGGGCGCCGCTGGGTTTCAGCCACACGCTGACGTTTCAGCGTGCCGACCCCCAGTCAAAATGGCAAATATTGCTGGTCGATGTGCTTGAGCTCGCCGATACAAAGACCGGGTTCGCCCTGACAATAGACAAAAACCCTGTCCTGGACATCTCCAGCCAGGCAATCACCACGCCGGTTTCAGTAAACGAATATGCGATTGAGCCAGTCGTGAGCGACAAGGCGCTGAGCGAGGCAAAACCCGGCGACAATATTAGCTGGAGCTACACGCTTCAGGCTGGCGAAACAAGCAAAGTGCGGTTTTCATTGTCGGGCCTGACAAAGGCGCTCGAATGGGCAGAGTGCGCGCAAGCCAAGCTTGCCAGCGGCAAATCCAGCCCGCCAAAACCAGGTGGTGAGAAACCGGAGTATTCACCGCCGGAACCGGATGTGCCTGTCGATCCCATTGGTGACGGCAGGGATTAGGTGCTCCAGCACCTGCCCGGCCCTACTCCCACTCAATGGTGCCCGGCGGCTTCGAGGTTACGTCATAGACGACCCGGTTGATGCCGCGGACCTCGTTGATGATGCGGGTTGCGACACGACCCAGGAACTCCATGTCATAGGGAAAGAAGTCTGCCGTCATGCCGTCGACAGAGGTGACAGCACGAAGCGCGCAGACGAACTCGTAGGTTCTCCCGTCGCCCATGACACCGACGGTCTGGACCGGCAGCAGGACCGCAAATGCCTGCCAGATGTCGTCATAAAGACCGGCTTTTCGAATTTCATCGAGATAAACGGCGTCAGCCTCCTGGAGGATCCTGACCTTGTCGCGGGTCACACCGCCGGGGCAGCGGATCGCAAGACCGGGACCCGGGAACGGATGCCGCCCGATGAAGCTGTCCGGCAGGCCCAGTTCGTGGCCAAGCGCCCTGACCTCATCCTTGAACAGTTCGCGCAGCGGCTCGACGAGCTGCATGTTCATACGATCCGGCAAGCCACCAACATTGTGATGCGACTTGATGGTGACCGACGGGCCGCCGGAGAACGACACACTCTCGATAACGTCGGGATACAACGTGCCCTGGGCCAGGAAATCCGCACCGCCGACTTTCTTGGCTTCGCGTTCGAATTCCTCGATGAACAGGCGCCCGATCGTCTTGCGCTTGGTTTCCGGATCAGCCTCGCCCTCAAGCGCGTCCAGGAAGGTATCGGCTGCATCCACCAGCACCAGCGGGATGTTGTAATTCTCGCGGAACATTGTGACGACCTGCTGCGCCTCGTCTTTGCGCATCAGGCCATGATCCACCAGGATACAGGTCAACTGGTCGCCAATGGCCTGATGGATCAGCACCGCGGCAACGGAGGAATCCACACCACCGGACAGGCCGCAGATGACCCTCCCGGAGCCGACCTGCTCGCGAATGGCCGCAATTGCCTGGTCCTTGTAGGCGCCCATGGTCCAGTCGCCAGAGAACCCGGCCAGCCTGACAAAGTTTTCATACAACTTTGCGCCGCGCGGCGTGTGGTGGACCTCCGGGTGGAACTGCACGGCGAAGAAACTGCGCGACGTATCCGCCGTGATGGCAAACGGCGCATTGGGTGATGTGCCATAGACTTCGAAGCCTGGTGCGAGCTTCGACACATGATCGCCGTGGCTCATCCAGACCTGTTCGTCGCCGGCATCGAACCAGCCGTCCAGCAACGCCAGTTTGCTTTCTGCCGGCGTCACATAGGCGCGTCCAAACTCCGCCGTGCCTTCACCGCGTTCCACCAGCCCGCCAAGGCAATGCATCATCACCTGCTGGCCATAGCAGATGCCAAGAACGGGAATTCCCAAGTCGAATACCGACGGCGGCGGCATTGGCGCACCGTCATCAAACACCGATGCCGGCCCGCCGGAGAGGATCACCGCTTTCGGTGCAAACTCTTTCAGGAAGGCATCCGTGACATTCTGGAATGGATGGATTTCGCAGTACACGCTCAGTTCGCGCAACCGACGCGCGATGAGTTGGGTTACCTGCGAACCGAAATCGATAATGAGGAGACGGTCTGTCATAGCGAGCGGATACAGAAAAGCCGACGAGTCCGCAAGACAAACAGTCAATCTTGCCACGCGCTATTCACAACTCAGACGGTCTTTGTGGTATCATGCCCCCGTTACGGCTGGAGGGTGTTTGCTCGGTTTAGGAGGAGACGCTGTTTATGAACGCAATACAAACTGCCGAACATGCCCGCGCTCTGATTGATGCATATGGCGAAAAGGCGGAAGCACACGCAGCTCAAAAAGCCAGTGAATTGCGCAATTCAGGCGAGCATCAGCACGCCGAGGCGTGGCTGCAGGTGCGAAAGGCCATCATGCAGATGCGTGGATCACATGTGAGTTGAATGCAACGCTACCCGCAAACTCAGTTGAGTTTGCGGGTAGCATCCATGCGCCAGAAAACTTCCTGGCAGCGCTTCATGCGGCGGCCAAGAGCCTTGGGCGCAGTTGGCACAAGAAACGCCGGTGCCTGGGAGGTTCGCTCAAAGCAGAAACTACGCGGCAGACTGCTATAGATTGACCGCGGCGGTTTCGACCATTTGATCCGCTTCATACGCACACCGGTATCGCTGTTATGATACCAGACCTGCGATATGCCGATTTCATCGCAGAGAAAGCCGATCGCAGCTGACAGAGCGACTTCGGCCCAGTCATTGGCGTGACGCTTGAGAACATATTCGCAGTAAGGCTTTACTCTCCTTGCAGGACCAATACCCCAGACGCCATCGTTAGGCCGCCCGCTTTCTATTGCTCTGATAGCTGCGGAACGAGCCGAGCTGGCGCCACGCAGCCAGTCATTCTGCACCTCTTCGATCAACGCCTGGCCGCTGGCAAGGTCGAGATCCAGGCGTACCCATGCCATTGTAGTGCGACCGCTTTTGCAAACCGGATGAGCTGAATAATTCAGATCCGTTTTCGAGACCGGCCGCGCCACGCGCTGATAGGTCTCGTCATGCTCCCGGTCGAAGTTCACCTGCAGAACCAGGTTCACGCCTGGCCGCGAAGTCTGATAGTAGCTGCGGTCCCCTCCCCGCCAACCCCACAGCCCGAGCGTGAGGACATAAGCCCGGTCGTTCTCGCGGGGCATGCCCAGCAAGTCATTGTTACTCAAGTTGGCTCCGCCACAGTGTTTCAGCACTGTCGCGACAGGCTTGCGATCAAGCAGGCGCCCCCAGCGGCTGGCCCGGATGTCACGGACCGGCACACCGGCGGAGCCCAGTTTCGGTGCCAGT
Source organism: Anderseniella sp. Alg231-50 (assembly GCF_900149695.1). Classification (NCBI taxonomy): domain Bacteria; kingdom Pseudomonadati; phylum Pseudomonadota; class Alphaproteobacteria; order Hyphomicrobiales; family Parvibaculaceae; genus Anderseniella; species Anderseniella sp. Alg231-50. The sequence goes on from NZ_LT703007.1 coordinate 320,852, forward strand.
AGCCGGGCGGCATATTCATCGTTGCAATAACGATAAACGGTTCGCTCCTTCGGCAGGCAGGCGATAATTTCGTTGGCATCACGGATATCCATGCTGCGTCAACTCCGGTTCATTGCAAATGCCCAGCCGGCCGCAGCCTGGAAAACGCGTGAGCAAACGCACGAACACACAGGCCCGGCAGACCGGGACAGTTAAAGTCTTTCATGAAAGGTCAAAGGATGCCGGCTGGCGCCGAGCACGGCTCAGAAAACTGACGTGGCAGCTCCGGGCACAAGAGCAGCGCATGCGGCAGGTGATTTACCTGTCGCAGCAATCGGCATCGCGAATTGGCGATCGAATAGCATGTGCGTTACTCCACGAATTGGGTGACGGCATATGCCACAGTTCCCGCAGCCTTGCCAAGTGCCTGGGCAAAAAATTCGCAAAGTGTTGTATTTTTACAACACTGGAACCTGAAACGCCCTAGTCCTGCCGCTGCATGACGGCGATGAAGAAGCCGTCGACATTGTGATCTGCCGGAGACAACAACAGTGTATCAGCGCTGCCGTCAGATGACGCAGGCGCATCGCCGGGAAGGCACTGAGTCCAGACATCAGCATAAGGCACGATAGAGAAATCCGGATTCGACGCGAGAAACACCTCGATCTGGTCGGTGTTCTCTTCCGGCAACAAAGAGCATGTCACGTAGATCAACCGTCCACCCGGTTTCACCAGCGGAGCAGCTCGGGCCAGCACAGCACGCTGATCATCACCTCGGTTGATGAGGCTTTCAGGCGTCAGCCGCCACTTTGCATCAGGCTTGCGCCGCCAGGAGCCGGACCCGGAACACGGTGCATCGACCAGCACCCGGTCCATGCGACCAACCAGTTCATCGAGCTTGTCCGGTTCGTCGGCCGGAATGACCTGGACATTGTGTACCCCTGCCCGATTGAGCCGAGCGATAATCGGTTTCAGGCGGTTCTTGTCGGCATCCCAGGCGTGTATCTGGCCCTTGTTGCCCATGGCCGATGCCAGGGCCAGCGTCTTGCCGCCCGCCCCTGCGCAGATATCTGCAACCTGGTGGCCGGCCGCTACCGCACACATGCGGGCAGCGACTTGTGATGCCGCATCCTGTATCTCAAAAGCGCCGCGCTGGAAGGACGGCTCCGCTTCAAGATTGGGCGTGCGTTTCAGGCCTTCGGGTACCTCGATGCGAACGGCATCAGGCGCAAACGGGACTTCCACCGCGTCGAACTTCGACAGCTGGTTGAGCAGTTTTTCCCGCGTTGTCTTCAGCAGATTGGCGCGAACATCCACCGGCGCACGAACGCCAAGCGCCTTGCCGTGGCGCACCGCATTGTCGCCAAACGCCTTTTCAAAGGACGGCATCAGCCATTCGGGAATGTTGGCCTGGTCATGGAGCGCCGCATCGGCGGGCATCCCGGCAGACAGCGCTTCTGTTTCTGCTTGCGTCAATTCGCCGGGACCATGCTTCGACACACACAGTTCAGCCAGCTCTTCCACGGTGATATTCATCAGCCTGACGGCACAGGCAAGTACCAGCGCCCGCGGCGTATCGGAGCCCATCATCGACGCGAGCACCGCGCGCTGGCGCATGATGTCGTACACTATGTTGCCGATGGCCGCGCGATCACTGGAACCTGCAAACCGGTGCGCCTTACCCCAATCAGACAAGGCCCCGTTCACCGGGCGATGACGGTCGCTTACATCAGCGATAACCTCGACAGCGGCTGCGAGCCTTCCGGACAGATGCATTAGATTGTTCCCGTCGAAAAAACATGTGCGGCCAACATGGCCCACATAATGGTGACTGCAAAGACACTGGTGAAAAAGCTGCAGAACCGAACCGGCAGCTTGTTCGACCCGCAATGACAGATGGAATGCACGATGCGGGCGCTGACAAAGCCCCATGCCAGCCAGACAAACACCACACTTACGGCGTTGATGGCAAGTGCAGTGGCAACCGCGGCGAAGAACAACAGCGGTATTTCGAACAGGTTCTTGTAGTTGTTGCTGGCTTTCAGCACATGGGATGGCCACACCCGGTCGTCCAGCATGGCCTCCCTGCCGACTTTTCCGGCCTTGTAAGCGGTGCGCCGTCTCGCACCAAGTACCAGCAAAACAACGATGGTCAGCAAGGCTTGCGCACTTGCAGCCAGCACGAGCATTTGCGGATTGGTCATGGCTCCGGCTTCCCGAATTCAGCCCTGGCGTTGATAGTTTGGTGATTCCCGGGTGATCTGCACGTCATGCACATGGCTTTCGCGAAGACCGGCGCCGGAAATCCGCAGGAATTCCGCCCTGGTCTGCAAGTCCTCGATGGTTGCAGACCCGGTGTATCCCATCGCGGCCCGAAGTCCCCCGGCCAGCTGGTGCAGCACGGCACCAACCGGTCCCTTGTAAGGCACCTGGCCTTCAATGCCTTCCGGCACCAGCTTGAGCTGGTCCTTCACTTCCTGCTGGAAATAGCGGTCGGCGGAACCGCGCGCCATGGCGCCGACTGACCCCATGCCACGATATGATTTATAGGAACGGCCCTGATACAGGTAAACTTCACCGGGACTTTCATCGGTACCGGCCAACAGATTGCCAACCATGGCGCACGATGCTCCGGCCGCAACTGCCTTGGCCAGGTCGCCGGAAAACTTGATGCCGCCATCGGCGATCACAGGAACGCCTGTTTGCTTTGCTCCTTCGGCGCAATCCATGATGGCGGTGAGCTGGGGTACGCCGACACCGGCGACAATGCGGGTCGTGCAAATGGAACCGGGCCCGATACCGACCTTGACGGCATCGGCTCCCGCATCGATCAATGCTCGGGTTGCATCCGCCGTGGCAACATTGCCGGCGATGACCTGCACCTTGTTGGACAGCTTCTTGATGCGGCGTACCTGCTCCAGCACATATTGCGAATGGCCATGGGCAGTGTCGACCACAACGAGGTCCACCTCGGCATCGACCAGCATTTCAGCGCGGGCATAATTGCCTTCACCGGTACCGGTCGCTGCCGCTACTCGCAGGCGCCCCTGTTCGTCCTTGACCGCGTTGGGGTTCAGCGCAGCCTTGTCCATGTCGGTGACGGTAATCAGGCCGGTGCAGTGAAAATCGTCATCAACGACAATCAGTTTTTCAATGCGATGCTTGTGCAGGAGCTTGCGGGCTTCATCCTTGTCGACGCCTTCTTTCACCGTAACAAGGTCACGGGTCATCAAATCCCCGATCTTGCGGTTCAGGTCGTCTTCAAAGCGAACGTCGCGGTTGGTGATGATGCCGACCAGCTTGTTGCCGTCATCCACGACCGGAATACCCGAAATACTGTGCAGGGCCTTGAGTTCACGCAGATCACCCAAAGTGGCTTCAGGGCGGATGGTGATCGGGTTGACCACCATGCCGCTTTCAAACTTCTTGACCTGGCGAACCTCGTTGGCCTGGCGCTCGGGATCCATATTTCGGTGCACGACCCCCAGGCCACCGGCCTGCGCCATGGCAATCGCCAGGCGGCCCTCGGTCACCGTGTCCATCGCCGCGGACAATATGGGCAGCGACAATTCAATATCACGGGTGAGTTTGGTGCGTGTCTGCACATCGCCAGGCAACACGGCTGACGCCGCAGGCTTCAACAGCACGTCGTCAAAGGTCAGGTATTCGGGGATCGAGTCGGAACGCAGTTTGGCGGCCATTGCCAATCCTTTCGCACTTTTAAAGTGTTAGAACAACTTTTCGGGTCCGTTCGACCCCCTGTTGATCTAAGGAACGGTCACAGCGCGTTCGGCGTCATTCCAAACACGACTCGCAACCAGATTGACGACTGTCTGTAACACCCAGTTGAAGGCCGCGGCAAGCGACAGTTATCCACACCGGGTGTGGCATGTTGGCCATTATCGGATTCATCGCCGGATCGACAGCCGGTTGATGGGACCAAGGCGAGATAATCAGCCTATTCGCTGGCCCCGCGATAGCCCATGGCCACGAGGAACAGTTCGGCGGAATCTTCGCGGCTGGATTGCGGCTTGAAATGACGCACGCTTCTGAATTCCCGCTTCAGCATGGCCAGCAATTCGCTCTCCGCGCCGCCACGCAGTACCTTGCACACGTAAGTTCCGCCCGGCTTCAACACCTGGCGGGCAAACACGAGGCCTGCGTCGGCCAGGGCCATGATCTTGAAATGGTCGGTCTGGCGGTGGCCGGTGGCGTGAGCTGCCATGTCGGACACCACCGCGTCCGCCTTGTCCCCGCCAAGCGCCTCGATCAGGGCATCTGCTGCACCGTCTTCAAGAAAATCCTGCTTGAATATGGTGACACCGGCGATCGGCTCGATGCCGTGCATGTCGATGGCGACCACCTTGCCTTCACCGGAATCGGCATTTGTCCGCCGTGCCGCAATCTGCGACCATCCGCCGGGAGCCGCGCCAAGGTCCACCACACGGCCACCGGGTTTCAGGAACCTGAACTCGTCATCGATTTCGGCGAGCTTGAAGGCGGAGCGCGACCGATAGCCTTCCAGCTTGGCGCGCGACACGTACGGATCGTTCAACTGGCGTTCCAGCCAGCGGGTGGACGACAGTCTGCGTCCACGCGCGGTCTTGACCCTCTGCGCCGTCTTGGTCGGGTTGCGGCCCGAGGTTCCCGTAGAGCGGGGTTTCTTGCCGCTTGGTCTACGTGGGCCTGGCATAGTTTCCATCCTCGTTCATGAGTGAAGTCAAGATGCCCTCGCGAAGCCCGCGGTCCGCCACGCGGATACGGTCTGCCGGCCACAGGTTGCGAATTTCCTCCAGTATGGCACAGCCTGCCAGAACAAGATCGGCCCGTTCCGGCCCGACACACGGCGATGATGCACGTTGTTCATAGGTCATGGACAACAGATCATTGGTGACAGCGCTGACTTCATCCCCCAGAATCCAGGCGCCGTCGACGCGGGCGCGATCATAGCGGCGCAGATTCATGTGGATGCCGCACACTGTGGTGACCGTCCCCGACGTTCCCAACAGATGATCGGGCACCGGATCAATTCCCGACCCGTTGCGCAAGCGGTCCGCGAACGGCCGGGCAAGTTCAGCCACATGGGCGCGCATCGCCGCGAAACTTTCAGAATTTACGTGCTTGCCGCCGAATTTCTCGGCAACTGTCACCACGCCTGCGGGAATTGAGGTCCAGTCGTCAATCTTGTAGCGTCCGTCGACGACATTGAGCCACAGGATTTCGGTCGACCCGCCGCCAATGTCGAACACCACCACCGACTGTGCCTTGCCGCAAATCAGCGGCGACGCCCCGGCGGCGGCCAGACTTGCTTCGGTTTCCCGGTCAATAACCTCAAGATCCAGCCCGATCTCGGTTTGCGCCTGCTCGATAAAGCGCTCGCCATTGCCTGCCATGCGGCAGGCTTCGGTGGCAATCAGACGAAAACGCCGGACATCCCACCATTTCAATTTGTTGGAACACACCCTGAGGGCTTTTATCGTGCGATCTATCGCGTCCTGGGAAATCTCTCCGCTTTGCGATACGCCCTCTCCCAGCCGCACGATGCGGGAAAACGCGTCAACCACCTCAAAACCCGAATCTGCCGGGCGCGCCAGCAGCAGGCGGCAGTTATTGGTGCCCAGATCAAGCGCACCATAGATGGTTTCACCCGGAATCTTGCGGAATCTTGCGGTTGGCTTACCGGACGTAGCCGTACCGGACTTCGCCTTTTTCTCAGGCTCAGCCACCTCGTCACGCCGACGCGGCGGGCGGCGTAGATGCCACCCATGGCGCCGGCGCGTTTTGGCCGGTTTCGCGCCGGTTTTACCCTCAGCGCCCAAATCAACACCCTGTCAGGTTACCCGTCGCCCGCGCCTGGCCCCAGCGTACTCAGCCATTCCAGGGGGCGACCATAAAGGCAACCTGCCTCAATACGTTTCGTTACGTTCACTGTAACAGCTTTACGGACAAGGTAAAGCGAGCTGATTTTTCATGGTTACATTGAGCGGGATTTCATTAACGCATGATTAGACCTTGAGCGGTATGTTTAGCCCCGCAAGGGATAGTCGCATGAATAGCTATGGAAAAAGCTGGTTTGCAACCGGGTCGCTAATCGGGGAGTTCTCCGATCAAATCCGTATGGCCGTTACTCAGGAGCGCTCGGCACTGGCTGTGAACACGGCCCGCGTCGAGGCTGAACTCGCATCCAAGGCGAAATCCGAGTTCATCGCGTCCATGAGCCACGAATTGCGCACACCCCTGAACGCTATTATCGGCTTTTCCGACATGATGCAGTCCCACAAGGACCTGCCGGATGCACAGACCGATCAATATGCCACTTACATCAATGAAGCCGCTCAGCACCTGTTGCAGCTGATCAACGAAATTCTTGATGTTTCCAAAATTCAGGCCGGCGCACTGACAGTCGATCTGCAAATGCTGGATGTCAAACCCATGGTGGAAAGCTGTGTGCACTTCGTCGAGATGCGTGCCGCAGAACAGAAGGTTACGGTCATCTGCAACATTGCCGACGACCTGCCGGCCATCAAGGCTGACCCGCTGCGGTTGAAACAGGTCATGCTGAATCTTCTGAGCAATGCCGTGAAATTCACCGACGAAGGCGGCAAAGTGGTTCTTGAGGTAGTGGCCGAGGGCACCGGTTATGTAGCGTTTTCCGTCACGGATACCGGTCGCGGCATGAGCCAGGAAGAACTGCTGATGGCGACGCAACCGTTTGGCCAGGTTCGCGGCGGACACAGCAATGCCAATGAGGGAACCGGACTGGGCGTCCCGATTTCTGCTGCACTGATCAAGTCGCACGGCGGCAAGTTCACCCTGGAAAGCAAGCAAAACGAGGGCACCTGTGCCCGGTTCATCATCCCGATCGGAACAAATGATGAAGTTTCCATCGAAGCAGAAACTGCTTCGGCACAACACGACACAGCACAAGCTGAAACAAGTTTGCCGGCACAACCGGCTCATTAGAAGGCACACCAAATGACCACGCAACCCATTGCTGCTGCTACCACTTCGCGCGGGCCCATGAATATGGCCAGTGAACGCATTGGCCGCATTGTGGCCGTGACCGGTGCCCATGCGATCATCCTGCTTGATGCCGACGATGCGTTTTCCGCAGGCAATGAAGGCTCACCGGAAATCGGCACACTGTTGAAAGTGGATACCGAAGCGACCGTGACGCTTGCGTTGGTCTCAGCCCTGAGTTCTCCCACGCCGTCGCACGAAAACCCGGAACAGGAAATGCGTATTGTCGAAGTGGAATTCATCGGCGAGTTGCCGAAGGATGATCACGGCAACCCCAAGAGCTTCCGGCGTGGTGTGTCGTCCTATCCAGGTCTCGGCAACATTGTTTGTCGTGCGTCCCAGAACGAACTGTCGATGGCCTATGCCAGCGACGAAGACACCTCGATCCGCATCGGCCACATCCAGCAGGACATAACCATTCCCGCAATGGTCAAGATTGACGAACTGCTCGGCAAGCACTTTGCCGTACTGGGCACAACCGGCACCGGCAAGTCATGTTCGGTTGCACTGATCCTGCGCCGCATCCTGGAGAAAAATCCAAAGGCACACATTCTTCTGCTGGATGTCCACCGTGAATATGCATCTTCCTTCAAGGAGTACGCCGAAGTTATCCAGCCTGCGAACATGTCTTTGCCGTTCTGGATGCTCAATTTCGAGGAAGTCGTTGAAATCCTGATCGGCAACCAGCCAAACCGGGAGCAGGACATTGAAATTCTGCGCGAGCTGATCCCGCTCGCGAAGACCCGCTACGCCGCCAGTACCCGCCGCGACAAGGCGGCGGCTCCAAGCCTGCGTTCCAAGGACCCTGCAGACACCATGAATCTGGGTGTCGATACACCGGTGCCATATCGCTCGTCCGACCTGATGAGCCTGATTGAGGAACACCTCGGCAAACTCGACCTGAAAGGTGAACTTGCCCCGTTCAAGCGGCTCAAGGCACGCCTCGACACCATGACGCGTGACCCGCGCTATGCATTCATGTTCGGTCACATGACCATATCCGACAATATGGCTGAAGTGGTTGGCCGTATCTTCCGTATCCCGGTCGACGACAAGCCGATCACGGTGCTCGAGCTTGGCGGCCTTCCGTCGGAAGTGATCAATGTCTGCGTATCCGTCCTGGCGCGCATGGCGTTCGACTTCGGCCTGTGGAGCCAGGGACGCGTGCCGATCACCTTTGTGTGCGAAGAAGCCCACAGGTATGTGCCGTCTGACAAGACCAGTGGATTTGAACCGACCAAACGGGCCATTTCGCGGATTGCCAAAGAGGGCCGTAAGTACGGCGTCTCGCTGGCGATTATCACGCAGCGCCCGTCGGAACTGGATCCGACTATCCTGTCACAGTGCAACACCGTGTTTTCCATGCGCCTGACCAATGAGCGCGACCAGGAAATCCTGAAGGCCGGTATTTCCGACGCCGCAGCTTCCCTGATGGAATTCATGCCGACAATGGGCACAGGCGAAGCAGTCACCTTCGGTGAAGGCGTATCGCTGCCGACCCGCATCAAATTCGACCTGCTGCCGCGCCATGCCCTGCCGAAGAGTTCCACCGCATCATTTACCCGCAACTGGAGCATCGATGTGCCGGATGAAGGCTTCCTGGAAGCCATCGTGGCGCGCTGGCGCATGCAGTCCTACGATGTCGGCTACGAGGATTCAGCTCCGGAAGCGGCTGACTTCAACCCGGAGACCGGCGAGTTCGCGGAACAGGCCGCCGAGCCTGCGCCTGCTGCTGCGCCCCAGCCGGCAGTTGCACCGCAACCTGCAGCCCCGGCTGCCCAGGCACCTGCGGCCGCACCGGCGGCAGCGCCTGCCCCGGCACCAGCAGCTCCGGCCCCAGCGGCGGCTGCGGCCCCTGCTCCCGCAGCGGCTGGAGCAGTAGCCGGTGCAAGCTCATCACTACTGAAAAAACCACTCGATGTATCCGGTCTGTCAATCGGACAACCGGAAGCAGCACAGCCCGAGGCAAACGGCGCTCAGCCACAGCCTGCACCGGAAGCCCCGGCGGCGGCCACTGCGGCGGCATCCCTGCGCAAGGACACCGGGCTTGGCTCGTTGTTGCAAAAACTGCGCAACTAGCGGTTTTGCATCTATCCTGAATTGCCGGGCTTGACACCGGCAAGCCGAATTGGCTAAGCCACCAGTCATACCGCCCGTTCGGCATGAGTATTGGGGAATAGGTTAACGGTAGACCCACGGACTCTGACTCCGTTAGTCCTGGTTCGAATCCAGGTTCCCCAGCCAGCCTTTCATTCTCCGACAGTTTTGCGGAAATCAAAACACGCTTCTTGCAAAACTTGTTTGCAGATCGACGACTTTTGGCGGAAAATCAACGGCAACCCTGAGAACCTTCGGGCGATAACCTCTAGCAGTCCCTTACCGTTTCCGGCTGGTTCGGGTAGCGGGGTCAAACAAGATTGAGAGAGGTTGATCATGCTGACCGGCGATATGCTGCGGCGATCTGCGGAAAGATTTCCTCATAAATCAGCAATCCTCTGGGAAGGCAGTTCGCTGACTTACCTTGAACTCGACAACGCGGCCAACCGGCTGGCGAACGCGTTGATCGCGCATGGCATCGCCAAGGGTGGCAAGGTCGGCATCATAAGCCGCAACCGCACTGAATATGGGATCGCCTTTTTCGGCGTTGCCCGCTCCGGCGCGGTTCTGGTCAATACCTCGGTTCTGTATGCGCCGGACGAACTGGCCTATGTACTGGACAAGGCAGACATCGAACTCTTGTTCTACGAAGACCTGTTCGGCGAAAAAATCGATGCGGTGCGAGATCGGCTGCCCAAGCTGAAGAAAGCCATCCGCATTGCAAGCAATGACAGTGACGAATTTGCCGATTTTCTCTCATCATCACCTGCTGATGCACCGGCGGCTGACATCCACGAAGATGATCCGTTCTGCATGACCTACACCGGTGGCACCACCGGCCGACCCAAGGGCGTCCTGGTCAGCCACCGCAACCGGGCGGTCACCGCGCATACGGTGATGGTGGAAGAGGCCATCGACGAGCGCGACGTGGTCGGGATCGCCACCCCGATGTTTCATGTGGCAGCTCTCAACATCATGTTTCAGCCGGCCATCCTCGCAGGCGCCACCACGACGCTGCTGAGCAAATGGGATGCTGGCGATTTCGCGGACATGGTGCAGCAATCCGGCATGACCGCCGCCTTCATGGTGCCGACACAGGTGTCGATGGTGGTCAGCGATCCGCAGTTCGATGGGGCGAAGTTCGCAAGCTGGCGCAAGCTGTCATTTGCCGGCGCCCCGATGCCCGACTGGGTGCAGCACAAGATGATAGAGGTGCTGCCCGACGTGAAGATGACCCAGATTTACGGGCAGTCGGAGATGGGTGTGCTGACCTCGCTGCGTCACTGGTACCTGCCTGAAAAACTCGGGTCCGTGGGCCGTCAGGCCTACAATGTGGATGTGGCGGTAATTGATCAGGACGGGCATCCGGTTGCTGTTGGTGAAATTGGAGAAATCGTCTCTCGCGGCGACAATGTGATGCTGGAATACTATGACGAACCGGAGCAAACGGCCGCTTTCTGGCGGCATGGCTGGGCCCATACGGACGACGTCGGCACCATTGACGAGGACGGTTTCATCACCCTGGTCGACCGCTCCAAGGACATGATCATTTCCGGTGGCGAGAACGTCTATCCCAAGGAGATCGAGAATGCCATCTACGATCATGAAGCGGTTGCCGAATGCGCCGTCTTCGGCATACCGCACGACAAGTGGGGTGAAGTGCCGGCCGCCTATGTGTGCCTGAAGGACAATACCGAGCTTACCGAGCAGGACCTGGTTGCCCATTGCGCCGCCCGCCTGGCGCAATTCAAGCGGCCGCGCATCGTTAAGTTCGTCGACGAGTTCCCCAAAACACCGATCGGCAAGATTCAGAAGAACATCCTGCGCGAACCGTACTGGAAGAACCGGGACAAGAGGATATGACCGGCCAATACGCCCCGCCTTGCCGTGGGTGACACCGCACTCTCGCCCTCTCATTCGAATTTTTTACATCATAAAACCGATACAACCTTCTGTTTTTTATAATCAAAACTACATTTCAATGTCTCTTTATAATTCATATCTAAATATTTTACTTTTAAAACATATTGACCTGATGCATGATCTGACCATCTAACGCAGCACTTTTGCTGGCAGGAGGTTGGACCCGATGAAGGCTGGATGTATCGGCGGCGGCCCGGCGGGGTTGTATTTCGCAATCTCAATGAAACTGCGTGATCCGGATCATGAGGTCATCGTCTATGAGCGAAACCGGGCCGATGACACTTTTGGATGGGGCGTTGTGCTGTCCGATGAAACCCTGGACAACCTGGCGGCCAACGACGCCATAAGCGCGACATCCATCCGCGAGCATTTTGCCTACTGGGACGATATTGCGGTTCATTTCAAGGGTACGACACAACTCTCCACAGGACACGGGTTTTGCGGCATCGGGCGCAAGCGGTTGCTGCAAATCCTGCAGCAACGGGCCCGCGACGTGGGCGTGGACCTGCGTTATGAGACCGAGATCAAGGACATCGACGACCTGATGCGAACCCACGACCTGGTGGTCGCGCCCGACGGTGTCAATTCGATTGCCCGCGGCAAGTTCCAAGACGTATTCAAACCGGATATCGACGTTCGCAAATGCCATTATATCTGGCTTGGCACGCATCAGAAATTCGACGACGCCTTCACCTTTATTTTTGAACAGACAGAACACGGCTGGATCTGGGTGCACGCCTACCAGTTTGATCCCGACACCGCGACTTTCATCATCGAGTGCTCTGACGAAACCTATCAGCATTTCGGTTTCGAACACATGAGCCAGCAGGAGTCCATCGCCACCTGCGAGGCGATCTTCAAGGACTATCTCGGCGGGCACTCGCTGATGACCAATGCCGGTCATATACGCGGTTCCGCCTGGATCCGGTTTCCGCGCGTGCTGTGCGAGCGCTGGAGCCATGACAACCTGGTGCTGATGGGCGATGCCGCGGCGAGCGCGCATTTTTCCATCGGATCAGGCACCAAACTGGCTCTGGAAAGCGCCATTGCACTGGCCGACTACCTGCACACTGAACCGTCCATGCAGGCGGCGTTTGAGAAGTATGAAGATGCCCGCCGCCTCGAGGTATTGCGTTTGCAGTCGGCAGCGCGCAATTCGCTGGAATGGTTCGAGGACATTGAGCGTTACTTCAATCTCGATCCGGTGCAGTTCAATTATTCCCTGATGACCCGGTCGCAACGCATCAGCCACGAAAACCTGCGCCTGCGCGATCCTGAATGGATGCAGCAGGCAGAACGCTGGTTCCAGACAAACTCCGGAGTGGCGGAAGACAAACCGGTGCGGCCACCGATGTTCGCCCCCTATTCCCTGCGCGCCATGACCTTGAAAAACCGTGTGGTCGTATCGCCGATGGCACAGTACAAGGCGGTGGACGGCTGCCCGACCGACTGGCACCTGGTGCACTATGGTGAGCGCGCCAAGGGCGGCGCCGGACTGGTCTATACCGAAATGACCTGCGTCAGCCCGCACGGACGGATCACGCCGGGATGCACGGGCATGTATGCAGCCGAACATGAAGCGGCGTGGCAACGGCTGGTGAACTTCATTCATGCGGAGACAGGCGCCAAGGTCTGCTGCCAGCTCGGCCACTCCGGCGCCAAGGGCTCAACCCAGCTCGGTTGGGAAGAGATGGACGCGCCGCTGCAGGACGGCAACTGGCCCCTGCTGGCAGCGTCCGAAATCGCCTGGTCGCCACGCAACCAGACACCCAAGGCGATGGACCGGACCGATATGGACCTGGTACGCGAGCAGTTTGTGGCATCTGCGCAGATGGCTGACCGTGCCGGATTTGACATGATCGAACTGCACTGTGCCCACGGCTACCTGCTGTCGTCCTTCATCACGCCGCTGACCAATCACAGGACCGACGACTATGGTGGCAGCCTTGAAAACCGCATGCGGTATCCGCTTGAGGTGTTTTCCGCCGTGCGCGCCGTGTGGCCTGACGACAAACCGATTTCGGTCAGGATATCCGCCAATGACTGGATGGACGATGCGGGCATCACGCCACAGGACGCTGTAGACATCGCCCGCATGCTGAAAGCCGCCGGGGTGGATATCTGCGACGTGTCTGCCGGCCAGACATCCGTGTCGGCCCAGCCGGTTTATGGCCGCATGTTCCAGACGCCGTTTTCCGACCGCATCCGCAATGAAGCCGGTATCGCCACCATGGCGGTCGGCAACATCTATGAGGCCGATCACGTCAATTCCATCCTGATGGCCGGCCGGGCCGATCTGGTGTGCCTGGCCCGCCCGCATCTGGCCGATCCGTACTGGACACTGCGGGCAGCCGTAGCGCTGGGTGACACACAGGCACAATGGCCGGCCCCCTATCTGGCAGGACGCGACCAGGCCTACCGGCTGGCGGAGCGGTCCGAACAACAGACACTGAAGGTGTGATCATGCAGGCAAACCTCGATGGACAACATGCGCTGGTTACAGGTGGCGGCACGGGCGTTGGCTCTGCCATCGCCGTGGCACTGGCAGAGGCAGGAGCCGCCGTCACCATCACCGGACGCCGCGAAGCACCTCTCAGGGAAACGGCAGCCGGCCACGACAAGATGAGCTTTGCCATTGCCGACGTCACCGATGCTGACGCCTTGCGCACCGCATTTTCTTCCGCGGCAGACAAGCACGGCCCGGTGTCCATCGTGATCGCCAATGCCGGGGTGGCCGAAAGCCAGCCGTTCAGCCGACTGACCGGGGAACAATGGCAGCATACGATCGATGTCAACCTGACCGGCGTGTTCAACACGTTTCAGTGCGGGCTGGCCCCCATGCTCGCTGCCGGCTACGGGCGGATGATCGCCATCGCTTCCGTGGCAGGTTTGCGGGGAAGCGCCTATGTCAGTTCCTACTGTGCCGCCAAGCACGGCGTGGTTGGCCTGACCCGCGCTTTGGCCGCGGAACTCGGCCCGAAGGGTGTTACGGTCAATGCCATATGTCCTGGCTATACCCGGACACCGATGCTGGACCGGACACTGGACAACATTGTGGAGAAAACCGGCATGAGCCGTGAGCAGGCTGCGGCCAGCCTGCTGAAAGGATCTCCAACCGGCCAGTTCGTGCAGCCGGATGAAATTGCAGACATGGTGCTGCAGTTGTGCGCCGACAATGCAGCGCCGCGCAACGGAGAAGCTATTGCCATGCCGGAAGGGATCGCAGGATGAGCACGCCTTTGAAACAACCCGAACAACGCCCGGCATCGAAACAACGGCTGCGGTTCTGGCTGCGCCTGTTGAAACTTCAACGCCATATGGAGGCAGTGTTGAGGGAGAGATTGCGGGCGGAATTCAACACCACGCTGCCGCGATTTGACGTCATGGCGGCGCTGCACCATTACGAACGGGGCTTGCGGATGAGTGCCCTGTCCTCCTTCCTCAAGGTTTCCAACGGCAATGTCACCGGCATTGTCGATCGCCTGGTGCTTGACGGCTACGTCATGCGGGTACCGGTCAAGGGTGACCGGCGGGCCATGGTGGTCCGGCTGACGAAAAAAGGCCGTGACGATTTCATCCACATGGCGGGCGTGCACGAAGGCTGGGTGAACGAGCTACTTGCCGACCTCTCGCCTGACGAAGCCGAAGCGATGATGGCCGGCATGGACCGTCTCAATCAATCTCTGGGAGAGCACACATGAGTGACATGAGCGGGCTGAAGCCCGAGCACTTTCACTGGCAGATGGACGGCAGCGTCGCAACGATCCGGCTGGCCCGGCCGGAGCGCAAGAACCCGCTGACCTTCGACAGCTACGCGGAACTGCGCGACACGTTTCGCGCCCTCGTCTATGCCGACGATGTGGATGTCGTGGTGTTTCTGCCCAATGAGGGCAATTTCTGCTCCGGCGGTGATGTGCACGACATCATCGGGCCCCTAACCAAAATGGACATGAAAGGGCTTTTGAACTTCACCCGCATGACCGGTGACCTGGTCAAGGCCATGCTGGCCTGCGGCAAGCCGGTGATCTCAGCAGTCGACGGCGTTGCCGTGGGCGCAGGCGCCATCATCACCATGGCATCAGACCTGCGGATTGCAACGCCGGACGCAAAAACCGCCTTCCTGTTCACCCGGGTCGGGCTGGCAGGATGCGATATGGGAGCATGCGCAATGCTGCCCCGCATTATCGGCCAGGGACGCGCGGCTGAATTGTTGTACACCGGGCGCGCCATGACGGCGCAGGAAGGCGAGCGCTGGGGATATTTCAACCGACTGGTGGATGGAGCAGAACTTGAGGCGGACGCGCTGGCGCTGGCGGCCAGGATTGCAGCTGGACCGAATTTTGCCCATTCCATCACCAAGACACAGCTCAACCACGAATGGTCGATGAGCCCGGAACAGGCCATTGAGGCCGAAGCGCAGGCGCAGGCCATCTGCATGCAGACCCAGGATTTTCATCGTGCCTATGAGGCATTCGTTGCAAAGGAAAAACCCGTGTTCGAGGGCAATTGATCATGCCGGACACCAGCTTTCTCCACTGGCCGTTTTTCGAAGACAGGCATCGCGAACTGGCAGCAGCGCTGGACAACTGGTGTGAAGCCAACCTGCCGGTGGATCATTCGGATGTGGACGCGGCCTGCAAGGCACTGGTGGCAAAGCTTGGACAGGACGGCTGGCTGAAACACTCGGCAATCGATCCTGACCAACCCGCCGTACTGGACGTGCGCAGCCTTTGCCTGATCCGCGAGACACTGGCACGCCACGACGGGCTGGCCGACTTCGCCTTTGCCATGCAAGGCCTCGGCACCGGTGCGATTTCGCTGTTCGGCACGACCGAGCAGCTGGGTTGGTTGCGCAAGACGAGAGCCGGACAAGCACTCTCGGCATTCGCACTGAGTGAACCCAAGTCTGGTTCCGACGTCGCCGCCATGGACATGACAGCCGCACGCGATGGCAATCATTTCGTGCTGAACGGTGAGAAAACCTGGATCTCCAATGGCGGTATTGCAGACTTCTACTGTGTTTTCGCCCGCACCGGGGAAGCGCCGGGTGCCAAAGGCTTGTCGTGCTTCCTGGTACCGGCGGATGCGGATGGCCTGAACATTGCCGAACGCCTTGAGGTTATCGCCCCTCACCCGCTGGCCCGGCTGGAGTTTGACAATGTCCGTGTCAGTGCCGACGCGCTGATCGGTGAACCGGGACAAGGCTTCAAGGTAGCCATGTCGGTCCTCGATGTTTTCCGCTCAACCGTCGGGGCTGCAGCGCTGGGCTTTGCACGCCGGGCACTGGATGAAACGCTTGTAAGGGTGCGCGAACGCGAGCTGTTTGGCGCCCCGATGGCTGAGCTGCAAATGGTCCAGGGTCACGTGGCCGAGATGGCGCTGGATGTGGATGCCAGCGCCCTGCTGGTCTACCGCGCGGCGTGGACCAAGGACACAGGTGCTGCCCGGGTCACCCGCGAGGCCGCCATGGCAAAGCTGCACGCGACGGACAAGGCACAGGATGTGATCGACCGCGCGGTGCAGCTACATGGTGGCGACGGCGTGCGCAGCGGCCACATCGTGGAGAGCCTGTACCGTGAAATCCGGGCACTTCGCATTTATGAAGGCGCATCGGATGTACAGAAAGTCGTTATCGCGCGTCAGATGCTGGCAGGAGGTTAAGCCAATGGACCTGTTACCAAGCGCTCATGTGGATACGTTCAGCCGGGACAACCTGCCGCCCACCGACCAGTGGCCGGAGTTCCTGCTAGACGGGTTCGCCTATCCTGAGCAGCTCAATGCGGCTGTGGAGCTGACAGACCGGATGGTCGAACAGGGGTTTGGTGACCATGTGGCCCTGATCGGCAATGGCCGCCGGAGAACCTACAAGGAACTGTCCGACTGGACCAACCGCCTCGCCCATGCACTGGCGGAGGATTACGGCGTCAAACCGGGCAACCGGGTACTGATCCGGTCTGCCAACAATCCGGCCATGGTGGCGTGCTGGCTGGCCGCAACCAAGGCAGGTGCCGTTGTAGTCAATACCATGCCGATGCTGCGGGCCGGCGAACTGTCGAAAATCGTCGACAAGGCGCAGGTGAGCCTCGCCTTGTGCGACACCCGTATGATGGACGAGATCGTGGCTTGCGCAAAGACATCGCCGTCGCTTGAAAAAGTCATCGGGTTCGACGGCACGGCCAATCACGACGCTGAACTGGACCGTGCCGGACTCGATAAACCGGTCTCCTTCGACGCGGTACAGACCAGCCGGGACGACGTCGCCCTGCTCGGCTTTACTTCAGGCACCACCGGCGAACCGAAGGCGACCATGCACTTCCATCGCGACCTGATGATCATTGCGGACGGGTATGCCAAGGAGGTTCTTGGTGTTACACCCGACGACGTGTTTATCGGTTCGCCGCCGCTTGCCTTCACCTTTGGCCTCGGCGGACTGGCGGTGTTCCCATTGCGCTTCGGGGCAACGGCCACCCTGCTGGAGACCGCCTCACCGCCCAACATGATCGAGATCATCGAGACCTACAAGGCGACCGTGTGCTTCACCGCGCCGACCGCCTACCGCGCCATGATGCGGGCGATGGATGAAGGCGCAGACCTGTCATCCCTGCGAGTTGCGGTTTCTGCCGGAGAAACCCTGCCCGGCCCGGTTTTCGAGGAATGGAAAGACAAGACCGGCAAGGAGATGCTCGACGGCATCGGCTCGACGGAACTGCTGCACATCTTCATCTCAAATCGCTTCGGGTCCGCCGCACCTGCCCAGACCGGCACCCCGGTCACCGGCTATCAGGCCATTGTGGTCGACGACGCAATGAACGAAGTGCCCCGCGGCACAATCGGTAAACTCGCCGTCAAGGGTCCGACCGGCTGCCGCTATCTGAACGATGACCGACAGGCAAACTATGTGCGCGATGGCTGGAACCTGACCGGTGACAGTTTCATCCAGGATGAGGCAGGGGTATTTCATTTTGCCGCGCGCAGCGACGACATGATCATATCTTCCGGCTACAACATCGCCGGGCCGGAAGTGGAAGCAGCGCTTTTATCCCACGACGACGTCGTTGAGTGTGCCGTCATCGGTGTGGCGGACGAGGATCGCGGCCAGATTGTGCAGGCCCATGTAGTGCTGATCGAAGAGGTCAGCGCAGATGATGACTGCATCAAGCGCCTGCAGGATCATGTGAAACAGGCCATCGCGCCGTTCAAGTATCCGCGCTCAATTGTGTTCACCAGCGCGCTGCCCAAGACACAGACCGGCAAGATCCAGCGCTTCCGGCTGAGAGAGGAATGAGATGATGGAATTTCTGCAGCCAAAAGGCTGGAAACAACCGAAAGGCTATGCCAATGGCGTAGCTGCTGAGGGACGCATGGTGTTCACCGGCGGTATGATCGGCTGGACCGCCGAGGAAGTGTTCGAGAGCAAGGATTTTGCCGGACAGGCCGAGCAGACACTGCGCAACATTGTGGCCGTGCTGGCCGAGGCAGACGCTAAGCCTGAACATATTGTGCGCATGACCTGGTACGTCACCGACAAACAGGCATATCTCGCCTGCCAGCGCGAGCTGGGTGCCGCCTACAAGCGGGTCATCGGCAGGCATTTCCCGGCCATGGCTGTGGTTCAGGTCACAGCGCTGGTTGAAGACGACGCGATGGTGGAGATCGAGGCGACGGCGATGATGCCGCCCACCGGCCAATGACCGTTTCAACGAGTTCACGATAACATGTGGAAGCCGCCTGAAAAAATACGATGGAAACCGGAACCCGGTCATCTGCCGGACGCGGAAGAGCGCGCGGCGGCGGCCCTGTTCTCCCCCTTGCTGTCCGGCCGGCTTGCACTGCGCAACCGGACCTGGGTACCCGCAATGGTGCCATGGCGGGCCACGGACAATGGCCACGTGACACCTGAAGTACTCGACTGGTATGGCCGGTTCGCACGAGGACGCCCGGCAGTCATCGTGGTGGAAGCCACCGGCATCCGCGATGTACCGTCCGGACCTTTGCTGCGCATCGGCCATGACCGGTTCCTGGACGGGCTTGAACAACTGGTTGACGTGGTGCGCCGGGAAAGCGGCGGGACAACCAGGCTGTTCATTCAGCTGATCGATTTCCTGGCAATCAAGCGTCGCCCCGACCGGGTCAAGTTCCTGCAGCGCTTCCTCACCGTCACGCCGCAGCACAGGCAGGTGCTCGGCATGGGTGATACTGACGAAGCCGATGTCCGCCAGGCCATGATTGCCATGACCGACAGTGAGCTGGAACCGGTTCTGGCCGCGCGCGAATTCGAGGCGCTGACAAAAGGCTACCGCGAACAGGTGAATGACATGCATCTGGACCACATCAGAGATCTGCCCCAGGTGCTGCCGGAGCTGTTTGCCGAAGCCGCCAGCCGGGCCAGCCGGGCCGGATTTGACGGTGTTGAACTGCATTACGCCCACGCCTACACCATGGCCTCGTTCCTGTCGGCGACCAACCGGCGTGATGACGGATATGGCGGCGCGGCAGATGCAAGGGTTCGCCTGCCGCTTGAGGTGTATGAAGCGGTCCGCAAGACGGTGCCGGACGACTTCATCGTCGGCTCGAGATTCCTGGCTTCAGAGGAGGTTGCAGGCGGCAGCTCACTTGACGATGTCTGCCACTTTGCAACAGCTTTCGCCCGTGCCGGTATGGACTTCCTGTCGCTGTCGCGCGGCGGCAAGTTTGACGATGCCAAGCAGCCCAAGGTGGGCGCTGCCGCCTACCCCTATACCGGGCCGAGCGGATACGAGTGCATGCCGCAATACATATCCGACGAGAAAGGCCCGTTTGGCCGCAACATGGCCGCGACGAAAACCATTCGCGAGGCGGTGCGCAGAGCCGGGTTCAACACACCGGTTGTTGCGGCAGGCGGCATACACAATTTCGATATGGCGGAAGCAGCGCTCAATGACGGTACTGCTGACATTATCGGCGCGGCCCGCCAGGCACTCGCCGACCCGGACTGGTTCAGGAAACTCGAAACCGGTCACGGCGGCGAAATCAGGTTATGTGAATATACCAACTACTGTGAAGGGCTCGACCAGAACCACAAGCAGGTGACCTGCAAGCTCTGGGACCGGGTGCAACTGGACGAGCCGGGGGTGCGCAAATCCTCCGATGGCAAGCGTCGCCTGATTGCACCGGACTGGACACCTGAATGACGCCGCCGGCCAGCCCGCAGAAGGACCGGTTTGTGCACGACCGGCTGCCGCCCCGGGAACAGTGGCCGCAGATACAACCTCTGGCAGCCAGCGCAGGTCTGGACACTCTCAATTGCGTGTCCCTGCTGCTTGACCGGCATGTTTCAAATGGAAATGGAGACAGTCCGGCAATACGAGGCGGTGACCGCACCTGGACCTATGCAGAGCTGGACGAGCATGTCTGCCGGACTGCATCGGTCATGGTGCACCGCTACGCCATCGAACCGGGCAATCGCGTGCTGATCCGCGGCGGCAATTCTCCGGAAGTGGCCCTCATCTGGCTGGCCGTACAGAAAATCGGTGCGGTCGCCGTTACGACCATGTCACTGCTGCGCGACAACGAGCTGCGGGTGATTATCGACATGTCACAACCTGCCCTGGCGATCTGTGAAACCAGCCTGATGCAGGACCTGTCACTCGCTGTCAGGTCGTCTGGCAGGAATGTTCCGGTCATCGGATTTGAAGCCGGTCACGGCGAGCTGTTCGAGCTGATGGCCGACGCTTCGCCACAACATGAAACCTGCGCCACGCTGCCGGATGACATATCGCTGATTGCCTTTACCTCCGGCACCACCGGCAAACCCAAGGCCACCGTTCATTTTCATCGCGATGTGATCGCCATTTGCGAAACCATGTGCCGGCACATGGTTGCCCCTGACCGGCAGGATGTCTTCATCGGTACCGCGCCGCTGGCATTTACCTTCGGCCTCGGCGGGTTGCTGGTGTTTCCGTTACACGCCGGGGCCTGCAGTGTTCTCAATGCACGCTATTCACCGGAGCAACTGCTCGATGCGATAGAGACCTACGGCGCAACTGTCTGCTTTACCGTGCCGACGTTCTTCCAGCAGATGGTAAAACTTAAGGCAGACCAGTCACTGGCAACACTGCGCCTGGCGGTATCCTCAGGCGAGGCGCTGCCCTTGCCTGTCAGGCAGGCATGGGCCGATGCGACGGGCATGCAACTGGCGGAAGTGCTCGGTTCAACGGAAATGCTGCATGCCTTTGCCGGTTCAACCGGACAGGATGTGCGCGCCGGTTTTATAGGCCCGGCCATACCGGGCTTTGAACTGGCAGTCGTTGACGATACCGGCCGCAAACTGCCGGCCAACGAGATTGGGCGGCTGGCGGTCAGGGGGCCAACCGGATGCCGCTACCTGGATGATGCCCGCCAGCAGGCATATGTGCAGCACGGTTGGAACATCACCGGCGATGCCTGTTCGATGACGGAAGACGGGTATCTCGCCTATCACAGTCGTCTCGACGACATGATTATTTCTTCCGGCTACAACATTTCAGGTGTTGAAGTCGAAAACACGCTGCTGCTGCACCCGCATGTTCGTGAATGCGCCGTCGTCGGTGAAGCATCAGAGGAACGCGGACAGGTCGTGGTTGCCTACGTGGTAACACCGGTTGCCGTTGAAGACCGGTCAAGGCTGGCGGGCGACCTGCAGGATCATGTCAAAAACACCATCGCGCCCTACAAGTACCCGCGCGCGATCCGGTTTCTGGATCAGTTGCCGCGCAATGAATCGGGCAAGATTCAACGCTTCCGCCTGCGCGGCAGCTGACCTGTCATCGTTTCGATCTAGACAACCACCGGATTGATGTCGAGCGCGCCGCGGGTCGCGTTGGAATACGGGCAGACCTGGTGGGCTTCCTCGACCAGCCTGGCTGCCTTGTCCTTTGCGACGCCCGGCAGCGAAACCTCAAGTTTCACATCGAGGCCGAAACCACCTTCGGAACGAGGTCCGATACCGACGGTGGATGTGACGGTGGTGTCGTCAGGAATTTTCATTTTCAGGTCTTCAGAATGGCCGGCGACAAATTTCATGGCGCCGAGAAAACACGCGGCATAACCGGCAGCGAACAATTGCTCGGGATTATTGCCGTCCTTGCCGTCTCCACCCAGTTCCTTCGGTGTTGAAAGCGTCACATTGAATGCGCCATCCAGCGTGCCGGAGACGCCGTCGCGCCCGCCGGTTGCGCGGGCCTGGGTGCTGTAAAGTACTTCGGTTGGCATGATCGGTTCCTTTCTCGTTTTCACACAACAGACTTGCCGTCGCCTATTCCAGATACACGCTGATACTGGCAGATCGTCCCCGGGCATCAATAACGGACAGGCGTGAAAACCCTATACCACCAGCCTGCCACAAGCCACTGCGCGACCGCAGCGGCTCGCCGACGGGAACACCGTTGGCCAACAGGCGGTACGGGGGCCGTCCGCCCTGCAACTTCAACATGAGTGGTTGCACAGCCCCGCCCGACGCCAGGCCAAGGTCCACGTGCGCCCCGTCCGGCGGATAGACAATATGCAATGCGGGTTCGTGCAGGCCGACCTGCGGCAGTCCGGCATCCGGCGCGGTGAAAAACCTGAGCCCGGAAGGCAGATCGGCTGCCTCTATCCGCACCGCGCCGGCAGGCGCTTGCGGCAGGGCCTCGAACTTCAGTCCGGTGCGCGCAAAGCTGTCGAACAGGATTGGTGCCGCCACGGTTATTCCGTTCAGATCAGGCACCGGCGCGCTGTCTGCCCGTCCGACCCACACACCCAGCACATGGCGTCCGTCGAACCCGATGGACCAAGCATCTCGATTGCCGTAGCTGGTGCCGGTCTTGTAGGCGATCGGCAATCGTGCAGTACCACGCGGCGGTGCGACACCTGACAAAATGTCGGACACGTGCCAGGTGGCAACAGGCGAGAACATCGCCCGCCCCGCAGCGGCGGCAGGTCTTCCTGTAACACCGTCTCCAAGCGTCACGGTGCGACCGTTATTGGCGAAAACGGTATATGCCTGCACCAGGTCTTTCAGTGTGACGCCGACACCGCCAAGACCAATGGCCAGGCCGGGCGCCTTGTCCCTCGGCAGCACTGGCACAACCCCTGCCCTGTGCAACCGGCCGAGCAGGCGCGACGGCACCGTGGCCTGCAGCAACCTCACAGCCGGGACATTGAGCGACAGTTGCAGCGCCTGGCGCACACTTACATCGCCCTGGTAGGTCAGGTCGAAGTTCCGCGGCCTGTAACCATCGAAACTGGCCGGGCGGTCCTCAATCAGTGTTTCCGGCAATACCAGGCCGTCTTCCAGGGCCAGTGCATAAATAAACGGTTTGAGTGCAGACCCTGGAGACCGCGGTACGCCGGTCATGTCTATCCAGCCTGACCGCCTGACGTCCAGCAGACCCGCCGACCCGACTTCCGCCAGCACCTCTCCGGTATGGACGTCCGCCAGCATCATGGCAACCGACAAATCCGGGCCGAGCCGTTGGGCAGCCTCTGATGCCACCACTTCCAGTGCCTTTTGCACCGGACGAGACAGCGTAACCTGATGCACTTGTTCCGTGGGCCGCAACCAACGCGCCTGCTGCGCCAGATGAGGCGCCAGTGCCGGCAAGGCCAGCCGCCGTGCCCGGACCGGAACAGCAGAGGCTCGCGCCACCTCGCCGGATGCGATGAAGCCGCCTTCAGCCATGCGGGCCAGCACCTGGTCACGGGCTGCTTTCGCGCGCTCGCGATAGCGGTCTGGCCGGCGACGTTCCGGCGATTGCGGCAGGGCCACCAGCAGTGCGCCCTGGGCAAGGCCAAGTGACTTCGGCTCCTTGCCGAACCAGGCAAGCGAGGCAGCCCTCACTCCCTCGATATTGCCGCCATAAGGTGCATGAGTAAGGTAGAGTTCGAGTATCCGCCGCTTGTCCAGCCGGCGCTCTATCTGCAGCGCCCGCGCCATCTGGCGCACCTTGGCAGTCAAGGAACGTTCAGGCCGCGGCTCGAGCAGCCGTGCCAGTTGCATGGTGATGGTCGATCCCCCTGACACGATACGACCGTGACGCAGCATCTGCCACGCCGCGCGGATCATGGCCAGCGGGTCCACACCGCCGTGCTGCCAGAACCTGCGGTCTTCGTAGGCGACCAGCATGCGCACGAACTCCGGGTCGACCTTGTCCAGCCGGACCGGCAGGCGCCAGCGCCCGTCTGCGGCAGCGAACGCCCGCAACAGCTTTCCGTCACGATCAACAACCTCGACGGATTGTGTCGAGCTTTCAGGCAACGGCGGCGGATAGGCTTCGTCCAAGGCCGCCAGGCCCGGCATCGCGGCAAGCGCCACCATGACGACGAGGGCCAGTGCGACAATGCCCGGCTTGTGTTTCATGGCCGGGCCGGGTTTACGTCAATTTGCCCTTGTGCTGTTCGTGCCGTGAACTGGGGCCGGTACATGTCCTCGACCACGGCGGCGGGCTGGGCAAATTTGCCCGGTGAGACAGCACGCACAACGTAGGCCGCGCTGAACTCCCTGTTGCCGCCCTTGCGCACATCGAACGCCGCAATAAAGCGGTCGGCGCGGAACTCGCTGTGCGCCGCACTGGCATTGCCCAGCCATTCAAAAGACTTGAGGTCGGCGCTGCCCACCAGTTTCGGACTGTCGATTTCGAAGCCGCCCGGCAACAGGTCGCTGACCACGATGCGCGCGGGCCAGTTGTTCTGCTGCACGATGCTGATCGTTACAACGAAGCGGTCATTCTGCCTTACCTGACTGACGTCGGTTTCAACCCCATCCAGCGTGTAGTACCTGCGTTCGATGGTGAAGCCCTTGCCGCCTGCAGGCAGTGCCGCCAGCGGTGCTGCAAGCACATTCACCGTTGCCAGCACCTGCTCCTTCCCGCGATTGACAATTTCCAGCGGTGTGGCGGCAAGATCTTCACCTGTCGTCCTGGCGGAATAGCCACCGGCATGATCGGTGCCGCCCACCGCAAGCTTCATCGACGCATTGGCCTGCCTCACGCCGCGCGCGGCAAGCAGCATCCAGACATTTTCCTGCGTGGTGGAATACCGGTCGCGGGCCGCCTTTGCCGATACCAGGTCCACCATTGCCGGAATTGATTGCGGCCGGGGCTGGGTTTCCGACGCCAGCGCCAGCATGGCCGAGGCATCACGCAGGCTGGAGCCGTAATCCGAACGTGACAGGTTACCCTTGTCCTTCCGCGCCTGTGCCAGGGCTGACTGGAACGCCGTGCCGGATCGGTTAGCATCACCGTAGAGCGCCAGCGCCGCGCCAAGCTGCGCCCGTGCCATCGGGCTCCGGAATTCTTCCATCTTGGTGTCGGCATAGTAGCGCAGGTCACCCGCCGACGCCCGGCGGTTGCGTGCCAGCACATAAAGGGCATAGGCAATGCCGCCGCCGCGATCCTTGACGTTCTGGTCATAGGACAGGACGTTTTGCAGGTTTTCAAGCGCTGCCAGCATGGCTTTCTCACGGACCTTGAACCCCTTTTCCCGGGCCCGGGTCAGGAAATCAGTGACGTAGGCATCGAGCCAGAGATCGCCATAGCCAGGCGACCACAAGCCGAAGCTTCCGGTCGAAGACTGGTTGGCCAGCACCCGGTAAATCGCCTTTTGAACCCGGTTGCCGACATCGCCCGCATCCTCTGCCTTGGGGTCTCCCGGCAGATCGCTCAGATAGAGCAGCGGCAGTGCACGGCTGGTGGTCTGCTCCGTGCAGCCATAGGGATAGCGATCAAGCGACGCCAACACCGATGCCGTATTAATACCACGCGTCCTTGTTACATCGACGGTTACCATCGCACCGTCAGGTTGAGAACCTGCGAGCAACTGCTCATCCAGGGCGATGGCGCCGCCATTTGCCGCCAGCGTCATCTCTTTGCGCCGCGTGACCGGCAACGCCGCGGGGCGGACCGGCACATAAAGCGTCTGGGCCAGATCGATGCCGGTATCATGGGTCAGCCGTACGCTCACCTGGCCGGAACCGACGCCGGTGGCCGAGATGGGAACAGACAGGGATGTCTTGCCGCCTTGCGCCAGCTTGACGATGTTGGGCAGCAGCCCCTGATCGGCAGACAAGCCGTTTTCCGCGATGATTTCGACCACATAATCACCTTCCGGGCCGTCGGTGTTGGCGATGTCCAGCCGCAGGCGTGATGTGTCGCCGGGCGACATCACTTTCGGAGCGGATGCCAAGAGCACAACCGGATCGCGGACGATTACGTCGCCGGATGCACTGCCGACCTGATCTTTCGACCACGCCACCGCCATCAGACGGACCGTGCCGTTGAATTGCGGCAAATCAAAACTTACCGATGCCTTGCCGTCGGCACCCACTTCCACCGGCCCGGAAAACAGCGCCAGCAGTTTCTGCGTCGGCGGGCTGCCGTCAGACGACAGGCCTGCAGCGTCACCGCCACTCCGGATCCGTCCTTCGACACCCAGCGAACTGTCAATCAGGCGGCCATAGATGTCGCGGATTTCCAGTCCGATCTTGCGCTGACCAAAATACCAGCCGGCCGGATCAGGCAGTTCATAACGGGTCAGGTTCAGAATACCGACGTCGACGGCTGCTACTGTCACGTAGGCCTGCTGACCTTCGGCGAGACCAGTCAGTGTCATGGGAACATCAAGCAGTCCCCGTGCCGCAATTTTTTCCGGCACATCCAGAGCCAGGTTGATCTTGCGTGGTTCTGGATCGACCTGCAGCCATTTCACGCCGATGGCGCGAGACGGAAGCCGGCTTTTTTCGGCATCACCGCGCCGGTACAGCGTGGCGGTTACGTAGGCACCTGCTCCCCAGTCTGCACCCACCGGCATCTCGATGACCGTATCGCCTGCCGGAACACTGGCTGTCCTGACGTCGGACAGCTTGTTGGTGCCGACGGTTACCAGCACTTCGCCGGCATGGCGTGCAGAGATTGTCAGCCGCGCCGTATCACCGGCAGCATATGATGCCTTGTCCAAAGCCATCTCGAGCCCGTCCGGGGTGTCGAGGGAGGCGGCGGCTACAACCCATCCGGCATTGAACTCCACGCTGGCGGCGGCGCCGCCGGAACGGGGATCGGTCACCTCCAGCCGATAGCGGCCCCAGCCGACAGGAACGGATATGCTGGCTTCCCCTGTTGCCGGCGCATCGACCTGCCCGTCCATCACCTGCCGGGTCAGGTCGATGGCTTCATAACTCCACCGGTCTCCGGTCCTGTACCACTGGTAGTTGCGTTCTACGCGGATCAACCGCCATTTCAGGCCGGCGACACGCGCCTTGCTGCCGTCCGGTGTAACGGCAATGACCTTGAATCCGGCTGTTGAATTTTCCGCGACCTGCGCCTCGCCAGCTTCCTGCTTGATGCCGATGACCATGCGCTCAGGCTTGACCTTCAGAGCAACATCCCTTTCCACGGCCCGGCCGCCGGGTTCGCGCACGCGCATGACGACACTGGCGCTGAGCAATTGCGTTGTCGCCGGCGCTCCCGTCAGGACGACCGGGAATTCGGCCTTGCCGGTGCCGTCCAGGTCCGGGACCGCGTCGAGCCTGCGGGTCACGGTTTCCACCTGTTCCTCCGCCAGGCCGAAGGAGTAACCTGGATAGGCGTCCCACTCGCGTGTCGTCTTGATCCGGACGCTGCCCTCAACCCCAAGACCAGCCGCCGGCGCCCCGTACAGGTACTGCCCGTCGACTGCGACTGTGGCGGGCTGGGTTACGGCAATTTCCGCTGGCGTGGCAGCAAGATCAAATTCCAGCCGGTCAGGTACGAAATCCTCGACAAGGAAGCGCATCTCCGCAACCGGTTGAGCCTTGACGTCGGTGTGCATCCGCACGGTCCAGGTGCCACGCATTGCATTGCCCTGAAGCTCGTAGCCCACCGTATGGCCACCAAGCCTGTCGTCGCTGGATACGATACGCCGGTCTTCGACACCGTCTGGGCGGCGGAAGATGAAGGTCAAAGGCAAACCACCCAGGGCATGAGCCGATACGTCCCGCAGCAGTGCGGAGGCATGTACTGTTTCACCGGGCCGATAGATGCCGCGTTCGGTCCACGAAAACGCATCGATCGCGCCGGGAGATGCCCTGCCCGCGACGCCACGGTCCGCAAAATCGAAACCGGCCTTGGTCAGGTCAAGCAGCACGAAGTCATTGCTGCCGTGGCGCACCAGAACTGCCGCCGGAGCCATTGCACCTTCGCCGCGAACCAGGCCGGCGGCAAAGCTGGCCCGTCCTTTGGCATCGCTGACGGTGGTCCCCAGCACTTCATTGTTGCGGGCGACCAGTTGCACATCCGCTGTTGCCAGCGGTTTCGCCGAAGCCAGGCTGCGCACAAACACGTTGAGGCCGTCTTCACCGGTAAAGCTGGTTATCCCGATATCGGAAATGACAAACCACTGCGTTGCCCGGGCGTCCCAGTGATCGCTCTTGCCGTCCTTGGGCACGGCGGTCAGCACATAGATGCCCGGTTTGCGGTCGGGTATCGCCTTGTCAACCGGAAAGCTTGTCGTCACTTCCTTGTTCAGCTTGCTGGCAATATCGATGCTGCCCTGCCATACGGAGGATCCAAGCTCCTGCTTGATGTTGTCGACCTCATGACCTTTCAGCTGGCGCAGGAAAGAACTGCCGGACAACAAACGGGCGAGTGCCCTGTCACCTACGCGGTAGGCCTCAAGCCGGGCACTGTCTGTGTTGACCGAGACCAGCGGGATGCCGTGCCGGGTCGTACTGGGCAGGACAAAGCGGTCTCCGGTAAAGCGCACTGCCGGAGCACGGTCGCGAACATAAACATTCAGAACCACCGGTTGCTCCAGCACCTCGCCCACCGATGATGGCAGGCCCTGCCGAAGTCCAACCGCGTAGGTCTGACCATGGGCCAGCCATTCGGCGCAGACCTGCTTGTCCTTGGCCTCCAGTGACTTGGCAGGTACGCCGTTTACAGTGACAAACTGGGCATAGTCAGTGCCGGAGCGCACCAGGGCCTCGGAAAACTGCACACAGATGCGTGGTGTGGTAGCGTCGCTGTCCACTGAATGGCCGACGACCCGAAAGCCCTTGCGTTCGCGCAGTTCCCTATAGGCCGCGCGCACCTCCGCCGACGATACCAGCCCGAGGCTGGCCTTGTAGGCTTCCAGCGCAGGCCGGAACAGATTCCGCTTGTCGAGCGCATCTGCCAGCACCGCCAATGCCTCGGCCCTGAGTGCAGTGCTCTTGCTTTCGCGATAGGCAATCTGGGCAGCCGAAGAGGCGGTCTGTTTGAACCGGTAACTGTTTTCACCCGGGCCGGGGATCATTCGAAGTGCCGCCCTGGCAAGACCAACCCAGAGCGAAGCGTCACCCGCATCCAGTCTCAGTGCACCCAGATAGGCATCGCGCGCGATCCGAACTTCCCCCGAAACCAGGCCTGCTGCCCCTGCACCCTTCAACGCGTTGAACCCGCGCGCCTCGGCGGCATCGGGGCTGCCGATTTCAGACTGCGTCTGGCGCACTTCAGCCTTCACATAGTCCGGCAAAAAATTCAGCGGCGGCGGAGCGGCGATTTCAGGTTGCGTCGATTTCTCCACCAGTCGCCCGGCGACCGCGCCGACGAACGGTTTTGCCACGCCATGATCGGATTTAAGGAAACACCAGCGCTGCTTGCTGGTGTAGGTGAGCGCGTGGCACTGTTCATCTTCAAGACAAAGCGCCTTGCATTGATCAAGCGACACATCGGCCTGCGTCCTCAGGTCAAACCCGAAGTAATCCGCATCCCGCGATGTAATGATGGTTCGTTCAGCAGGATCGGCGTGCGCCGGTAGAAAAACGAATGTGAGCAGTAACAAGGCGAACGCAAGCGCGCTCAAGAAACCCGACCTCATGGTCTGTTCTCCGTCCAACAACGATCGCCCCGTCTGACTACCCATAATGCTGCGCCTGCGCCAGATGTCAATTGACAGAATTTCCAGTTACATGTCCAAATCCCTACCGCGGCCAGTATCGCGGCCTGATTGCTTCAATCTGACGACAACAACGTTTGAGACCCTGTACCATGACCCAGTCCAGCGCGGTGCGCGACATCACCGAAAGTGAAATCGAAACCTACAGGCAAGACGGTGTTGTCTGCCTGCGCGGGCTGTTTTCATCCGACTGGGTGGCAGTGCTGCGCGACGCCGCGGAACGATCAATGCAAGCCCCGGGTGAACTTCATGCGGAGCTGGCAGAAGACCGGAAAGAAAGCGGCCGCTTCTTCCACGACACGTTCATCTGGACGCGGGACGACACCTGCCGCGACTTCGTTTTCAATTCTCCGGCAGGCGCAGCAGCCGCCCGGATCATGCAGTCGACCAAGGTGAATATCTTCTTCGACCAGTGGCTGATCAAGGAGCCCGGGACGACCACCAGAACCCCATGGCATCATGACATGACCTACTGGCCCATTGACGGTGATCAGATTTCCACCCTGTGGCTGGCGCTCGATCCGGTAACCAAGAATACCGGCGCTGTCGAGTACGTGAAGGGATCACACAACTGGCGCCAGAAGTTCAGACCAGCCAGCTTCAGCGGCTCCAACCAGTACAAGGAAGCCTTGCCGGACGTGCCCGATATAGACGCCATGCGCGACGAGCTGGAATTCGTCCGGTTCGACCTGGAACCGGGAGACTGCACCCTGCATCACGGATTGACGGTTCATGGCTCACCGGGAAATCAGTCAGCCAGTCACAGGCGCCGTGCCCATGTTTCGCGCTGGGCCGGCGATGATGTGATTTTTCACCCGCGAGACGGGTTGCAGGAAATGCCACCCCTGCCCGATCTGGCCGGCGGCGATCCGATTGACTCAGACCTGTGGCCGAGGATTGTCGGATAGCAACTTCCAAAATTCAGGCGTGGTTCCAGTCGTCCGGATCATCGGAATTGTTCGGTGACAGGCCCAAAATGTCTCCGTCCGTCGAGCACCCCAGGCCCAGTACGGTGCGGTTGGCATAGCTGAAATACGCGGACACCTGATTGATTTCGAGGATTTCGCCGTCGGTGTATCCGGCAGACCGTAATTCGGCAACTATGCCTTCGCGCATGGCGGCTGGGTTTTCGGTCAGTTGCCTGGCGTATTCCATGGCGATCTTCTGCCTGCCATCCAAAGGCGCATCGTCAATGGCCCGGGCCTCGACAGCCGCACGGATCGCCGCCGCCCTGGTGTCATCCTTCAGGAGTCGTTGCAGCCCGCAAAAATGATGCTCAACGCAGTAGCTGCACTCGTTGAGCGAACTGACCCAGACGCCCAGCGTTTCCAGAAACCACTTCGGGATAGTGTTGCCGGAGTGATGCAGGACATATTTGTAGATGGCCATGTGGCCTTCCATCGTGTGTGGCCTGAGCGAATGCATCATCATGATATTGTCGACGTTGTTGCCGGGCCCTTTGACCCGGTCGTACAAGGTCTTCAGTTTTCCCTCCGCATCCTCATAGGGAACAGTTTCTATCCAGGCCATTTCATTTCCTCGCTGGGTTCACGCAAGTGCCATCGCAGATCCATGGGCTAGCAACCATTCCAGAAGGTTGCAAACCCAAATGGAGCTGTCCTGCTCAATCCCGATTGTTCCTGTGGTTCTTGCGATAGGTATCAGGAGATGTACCGCAGGTGCTCGAGAAGGCCCTTGAGAAAGCGCTGCGACTGAGAAACCCGACCTGCTCGGATATCCGTTTCACCGGCAGGTCCGAGTGGGCAAGCAATGCCGCAGCGGTGTGCATGCGCAAACCGCGCAGCATTTCCATCGGCCCGTGGCCGCAGGCCCTGGAAAATTTGTCCGCAAAAGACGACCTGCTCATACCTGCTGTAGCAGCGAGACTGTCCAGCGAATGCGGATGGCCGGGTTTTTCCAGCATGGTCCGCAGCGCCGTCCAGAGACGCTCGTCCACCAATGCAGCCATCCAGTTGAGACCGACATCACCGGCCACAAGCCTGTTGCGCAGAAGATGTATCATGCACTGGGTCAGGATGGCGCGGATCAGTGCCCTGCTGCCGAGAGACGGCGATGACAATTCAACCAGCATCTGTTCGATGGGCGCCAGCATGGGGCTTTGCGCCGTTACCTTCTCAATCACCGGTTCACGAATCAGATTGATGAGATCGCTGGTGCCACGCAGGCCGATATTGACGTGGCTGCAGATGGCCAGGAGCTTGCCTTCAGTCGCACCATTGCCATCGCTGCGAAGGTGGGATGCAAGATCAAGTTCTGCGGGATGACAATCCGGAACCGGCGTGCCTGG
Organism: Anderseniella sp. Alg231-50; assembly: GCF_900149695.1. Lineage (NCBI taxonomy): Bacteria > Pseudomonadati > Pseudomonadota > Alphaproteobacteria > Hyphomicrobiales > Parvibaculaceae > Anderseniella > Anderseniella sp. Alg231-50. The sequence continues at coordinate 353,082 of NZ_LT703007.1, forward strand.
ATGACCAAAGCTGCGCAGGGTGTGCGAGCGAAGTGTCGGCACAAGCACCAATGTGCCCGGCTCTATCGGAACCGGCGTGCGGCCCTTGAAAACAAGTTCCCCGCGGCCTGCCAGAATATAATGCAGCGTGGTGCCGGACTGGCTGTCGAGACCAAGCGAACACTGCCCCTGCAACTCGCATAGAGCAAATGGCTCGGCCCTGACGGCTATTTCATTGAAAACACGTTCGAACGGCATGTGCAGACCATAACGCAGCTTCTGGACTTTCAAGCACTGAAAAACCCAGCTGGGCACGACATCTGGACGAAAAAGCACATCGATTGCCCCAAGTTAACCCCGTCGCCCCCTGAACAGGAGAGTTTTCAAGATGTGCAATGATCATGACTTCAACAACAACAAGGTGAACCGCCGCGCGGCCATCACAGGCAGTATTGCCGCCGGTGCAGCGGCAGCCGCCAGCGTGGCAGCTTCCGGCGCGGCCAATGCAGCCGACGACCCTTATGCGGAGCCTGCAAAGCCTGCCCTGCCACCAAGTGACATGAAACTGGACCTGAAGCGGACTGCTCTGGTGGTCACCGACCCCCAGATCGACTTTCTCAGCCCTGAAGGCGTGACCTGGGGCGTGGTGGGCGCCAGCGTCAAACACCACAACACGGTTGCCAACATCGAGACGCTGTTCCGCGCCGCCAAAGCCAGGGACCTGACCGTTGCGGTTTCCCCGCACTATTACTATCCGACCGACCACGGCTGGCGGTTTGAAGGTGCGCTTGAAAAACTGATGCACAAGATCGGCATGTTCGATCGCAAGGGCAGCCTTACGACAGAAGGGTTCGAGAACTCCGGCGCTGACTTCATGCCGCAGTACAAACCGTACATCTTTGATGGCAAAACCATCGTGACCTCGCCGCACAAGCTGTACGGCAACGAGTCCAACGACCTGGCACTGCAATTGCGCAAGCACAAGGTTGACCAGATCATCCTGTCTGGAATGTCGGCCAACTTATGTACCGAAAGCCATTTGCGGGAACTGCTGGAACAGGGTTTTGAAGTTGCCGTGGTCAAGGACGCAACCGCTGCAGCCATGTTGCCGGAAGGCGACGGCTATCTCGCCGCCCTGACCAATTTCCGGTACATGGCCAACGCTGTGTGGTCGACAGAAGAAGCCGTGAAACACATTCAGGACGCGGCATAAGGCAACCGTCGCCTGCCACAATCCAGCACTTATGCGCACCTGGTCCCGACCGGGTGCGCTTTTTCGTATGTGACGCCGCATTAGCGCCGGATTCCGGGGCTGGATTACGTCCCATATCCCTGCAAGTATGAGCACCCCGGACCGGGGCTGATTCACGTTCAAGCAAGGGCTCAAGTCATGTGGCGTAAACTTCTGATATTGCCACCCATTTTGCTGGGTGTCTTCGTTGTCTGGTGGTTTGTCAACCAGCGCCAGCCGCCGCAGACAACCGCGCCGCAGGAAGAAGTCCGCAATGTCCGCATTATCGAGGCTGTGCGCGCTGACCTGATCCCCGCTGTCAGTGGTTTCGGCACCGTACAGCCAGCGAAAACCTGGCAGGCTGTTGTGCAGGCGGCCGGAGAGGTTGAGTACAAGCACCCGCGCCTCATGCGCGGCGCGATCATGCCCGCCGGGACGGAGATTATACGAATTTCACCGCGCGACTATGAACTTGCGATTGCCCAGGCGGAAGCCAACATCAGCCGGGCCGATGCGCAGATTACCGAATTTGACCTGACCGAGGACAACACCAAGGCCAGCCTCAAAATCGAACGCCAGTCCCTTACGATCAGGGAGCGCGAGCTGGCGCGGAAGGAAGAACTGGTTCGCAGCGGCGCGACATCCAGAACTGCGCTTGACCAGGAGACCCGTGATACGCTGGTGCAACGCAAGAAGGTCCAGGACCTGGAGAACACGCTTAAGCTGATACCATCGCAACGCGCCGCGCTCGTGGAGCAGAAAAAACTCAACCAGATCGAATTGGACCAGGCCAGGCTGAACCTCGCCCGCACCCGAATTGCGCTGCCTTTCGATGCCCGTATCAGCGAGGTTTCTGTCGAAATAGCCCAGTATGCACAAGTTGGATCGGTGCTTGTCGCTGCCGATGGCATCGAGACTGCCGAAGTCGAGGCACAGGTGCCGCTGGCCCAGTTTTCAGCGCTGGCCAGAGCGACGACACGTGGCGACGGCCCCGTTGGTATAACACCTGAAACGATCGGTGATGTCGTCAAGCGACTGGGATTTTCCGCCACTATTCACCTGAACGCCGGTGAGACCGAAATCATGTGGCCTGCCCGGTTCTCGCGCATTTCCGATACGATTGATCTCAAGACCCGCTCGATAGGCGCCATCGTTACTGCACAGGACACCTGGAAAACAGCCAGGCCCGGGCAACGCCCACCGCTGTCGAAGGGGATGTTTGTCGAAGTAAGAATACGGGCCGGCAAACTGGCCGATCAGATTTTAGTGCCCCGCTCCGCCCTGCACGATGAAAACCTCTACCTTGCCGACAAGGACAACCGGCTGGTCATCCGGCCGGTGGAAACCGGCCTGGCGCAGGAAGGCAATGTCGTTATCCGCTCTGGCGTGGAGCCCGGTGACCGGGTCGTTGTGTCCGACCTGCTGCCGGCAATCGAAGGCATGCTGCTGCGCGTCACCAGGGATGAAAAACTGGAGGCCGAGATTCAGCGCCAGCTTGCGGACAACATCAAATGATCGGGTATTTCGTCCGACATCCGACGGCTGCAACCCTGGTCATGCTGGGCCTTCTGACCCTCGGCATCTTCTCCTTTCCGTCCCTGCAGCGTGAAACCTTTCCACGCATTGCACCGAGCAAGTTGCAGGTCACAGCAGTCTGGCCAGGCAGCAGGCCTGAAGAGGTCGAGCAGGCCGTCTGCCAGCGGATTGAAGATGCCATTGACAGCGTCAACAACGTCGCTGAGGTCATATGCGAGGCGCTCGAAGGCATTGCCACGGTCACGGTCGAAAAAACCGACACGGTTGATCTGGACCGGTTCACATCCGACATTACCAATGCGGTCGACGGTATTACGGAGTTTCCGGAAAATGTCGAACGCCCGGTGGTTTCGCAACTTGGCCGCACGGACTTTGTCGCATCGGTGGCGATCACCGGACCGAAAGATCCGGTCAGCCTGAAGGCCTATGCGGAGTACATCAAGGACCAGATGAAACTCTGGGGCGGCATACCCAAGATCGAGGTTCTGGGTTTCTCCGACCATGAGATACGCATCGAGCTTTCCCGGCCGAACCTGCGCAGTCTCGGCGTGTCGGCAGAAGACGTCGCACGCGCAGTGCAGAAGGAATCGATCGACCTGCCGTCCGGCAGCCTGGAGACGACAGACCGCGAATTTCTGGTGCGCTATGCCGGGGAGCGACGCAAGGTGGATGAATTCCGCGACCTGGTGGTTGTCTCAGCCAGCAATGGTGGACAAATACGCCTGGGCGATATCGCGCATATTACTGACCGGTTCAAGCTGGATGAACAACGCATTGATTTCAATGCCAAACCTGCCGCCATCCTGTCCATTACCAAGACAACGGACCAGGATACACTGACTGTGATCGAACGGGTAAACGGCTTCCTTGGCGATGCCCGGAAAAAAGCGCCCCCCGGCGTCAAGATGGCTGTTACCAATGACGTGTCGTCAATCGTTTCCGACCGCCTGCGCCTGCTGATCAACAATGCTGTCCTCGGTCTTGCGCTGGTGTTCCTGGTGCTTTGGCTGTTTTTCGGATTTCGCTATTCATTCTGGGTGACCGCCGGCTTGCCGGTCTCGTTCGCAGGCGCGTTTTTCCTGATGGTGCTGGTGGGGTATTCCATCAACATGCTGACCATGGTTGGACTGCTCATCGTGATCGGGCTGTTGATGGATGATGCCATCGTGATCGCCGAGAACATCGCCAGCAGGTACGCCGCCGGCAGCTCAAGCAAGCAATCAGCCATCGATGGCGCCGGACAGGTGCTGCCCTCGGTATTCGCCTCATTTGCCACAACAGCCTGTATCTTCGGGTCGCTGGCGTTTCTGAAAGGCGATATCGGCCAGATACTGCGCGTGGTGCCCGTTGTCATGCTGTTCGTGCTGATCGTCTCGCTGGTCGAAGCCTTTCTCATTCTGCCCAACCATTTGTATCATGCGCTTGAAAAGTCAGGCTCCAAACAGGGCCGGGTCCAGCAGGCCGTCGAGACCGGCGTCAACTGGCTTCGCGACCGCCTTGTCGTCCCGCTGGCCAGGATAGCTGTGACATGGCGGTACCTGACCTTTGGTGCCGCGATCGGCGTGCTGCTGCTTGCGGTGGGAGCGATGGTCGGCGGCCTGATCAAGTTTTCTCCGTTTCCGGACCTGGACGGCAATGTCATGGAAGCCCGCATCATGATGCCTCAGGGAACGCCGCTTGAGCGCACCGAGGCCGTGGTCGCACGCATTGACGAGGCGTTGGAGACCGTGAATGCCCGCCTGAGTCCGAAGCAACCGGGCGGCCAGAAACTGGTGCGCAGCATAACGCATCGGTTCAGTTTCAATTCAGATGCGGGTGAGACCGGGCCCCATGTGGCAACGGTGATTGCCGACCTGCTCGATTCAGAAACAAGAACCTCGCAGATCACCGACGTGATCGAGCAATGGCGTTTTGAAACAGGTGAGCTCGCCGACGTGGTGACCCTGAACTTTACCGAGGGCACATTTGGCCCCGGCGGCCGCGCCATCGACATCCGGCTGATGGGCAACGACCTGGCGGAATTGTCAGCGGCAGCGAAAGAAATGGTGACATGGTTGCGGCGCTACACGGGCGTCTACAATGTTACGGACGACCTGCGCCCAGGAAAACCGGAATTGCGCATTACGCTGCGTGACGGGGCAGCCACGCTGGGTGTGGACGGACGCACGATTGCCGACCAGATCCGGTCAAGTTTCTATGGCTTCAAGGTCGATGAGATCCAGTCCGGCGCGGAAAGCTACGAAATCAATGTCAAATTCGATGCCGCAAGCTCGGATTCACTGGCTGACCTGGACACCTTCACCGTCACGGCGTCGGACGGCAGCCAGATTCCGCTGAGTGTCGTTGCAACGGTTGAAAACGGCCGCGGGTTTTCGCGCATCCGCCGTGTGGACGGACGCCGCACTGTCACCATCCAGGGCGAACTGGACAGCCGTTTCGGCAATTCAACCGAGATACTTGCTGACACCCGGGACCAGTTCCTGCCGAAACTGAAACAGGACCATCCCGGTGTGTCGTCAAGTTTCGAAGGCGCCAATGCGGACGCCGCAAAAACCCAGGCCTCAATGCTGAGCGGATTCGTGCTTGGGCTGATCGGGGTTTACTTGCTGCTCTCGTTCCAGTTTCGCAGTTACATCGAGCCGCTTGTGGTGATGATCATCATCCCGTTCGCCTTCATTGGCGCGATTGGCGGGCACATGCTGCTTGGCCTGGACTTCACCATGCCGTCAATGCTGGGGTTCGTGGCGCTGGCCGGAATCGTTGTGAATGACTCGATCCTGCTGGTCAATTTCATCAAGCACTATCACGGCGACACAAACTCCGTGGCCGAGGCGGCACCACTGGCCGCCGGAGCCCGGTTCCGGGCGATCCTGCTGACCTCGCTCACAACAGTTGTGGGGCTGATGCCGCTGTTGACGGAAACCTCGCTGCAGGCCCAGGTTCTGGTGCCGCTGGTCACAAGCCTTGCATTCGGCCTGATGGCAACCACCGTGCTGGTGCTGTTCATCGTGCCTGCGGTCTACACCATTCTGGATGACATGGGCGTTGCGCGCATAGACTAAAACGGGCGTTGCTTCAATCTGGTTGCAATAACGCCAATGATCAGCATAAGAACTAACTTGATTCGGCAAACAATCGGCGGAGTCTTGCCGGATGGTGGATGCACATGAGCAAGAAACAGGACAACCGTTCCACCCGAAATCTCAGTGGTGAATTGTGGAAGTTTCACTGTGTTGCCCAAAAGACACAAATTCTAGGAAAACGAGTTTTGGGCACGATTTTTTTACTTCTGTATGGCAAAAATGTGTAATAAGGACTTCCAGTTACAAGTGCGCCATGCTGTTTCATTTCGGCGCAACGAGTATGCTGGTCTGGTGAGGGATGGTAATGCGTTTTTTTGGCAAACGGACTTTTGCAGCGGCTGGTTTCTTGTGGGCTCTGATCGGCCCTGGCCAGGCAATGTCTCTCACCGAAGCTGTCAGCATTGCCGTTGACAGCAATCCGGAAATCGGCCAGGCGATAGCAAATCGCGAAGCTATTGAGTTTGAACTGGAACAGGGGCGCGGACTGTTCAGACCCAGAGTGGATCTGGAAGCGCGCATCGGCGGCGAGTTGCGCGACAGTGCGACGACCAGATTGAACGGCGACGACGATCATGTGTTCCTGCGCCGCGACGCAAGCATTGTTGCAAGGCAGTTGTTGTTTGATGGCTTTGAAAGCCGGTCGGAAGTGGAGCGTCAAGCGGCCCGAGTCGACGGTGCATCATTCCGGGTTTTTGAGCGCAGCGAGTTCATCGCTCTTGCCGTTACAAGAGAGTATCTGAACATTCTCCGCCTGAGGCGGATTGTAACCATCGCGGCACGGAACGAAGGCTATCACCGCAGTCTGCTGAGCAGAATAGGCAGAGGAGCAAGTGGCGGTTCGATAAGCACCGCCGACAGGGATCAGGCGCAAGAACGCCTGTTTGCAGCGCGAGCAAGGCTGGCTGAATCCAAGGAAGATCTCACCGCGGCAGAGGCCCGGTTTCTCAAACTGGTCGGCAGATCATCGGGACGTATGTCGCAGCCGAGACCGATCACCAGGCGTTTGCCACCTTCGCTGAGTGCAGCCATCGGGCACGCGCGCGTCAACAACCCGTCCATCAAGATTGCCCAGGCCGACATTGACGCGGCAGATGCACTTGTACGCAAGGCGAAGGCCCGGTTCGCCCCGAAACTAAGCCTTGAAGGACGTGCGTCAGCTGGCGACGACGTGTCAGGCATTCGCGGCCAGGACAATGACATACAGGGCAACGTTGTCATGTCATGGAACCTGCTCAATGGCGGCATCGACAGGGCGAATGTTCAGGAACAGGTGCGGCGCGTTGATGAAAGCCGGATGAAACTGCACCAGATTTCCAGAGACGTGGAAGAAGCTGTCCGACTGTCCTGGAATACCCATAAACAACAGCGGCGCAGGCTCCAGGAACTGCGCAGGCAGGAACGTACGATTGGCCGTCTGGTGGAGTCCTACTCACAGCAATTCGGGATTGGCGAACGATCCCTCCTCGACGTGCTGGACACGCAGAACACTCGCTTTTCAGCCCAAAGTGCGGTGGTGACATCCGAAACAGCGGTCAGGTTTGCCCGGTACAGGATTCTCGCTGCAACCGGCCAGTTGCTGTCAACACTTGGTGTGCGCGCGCGTCCTGGTGCAGACGCATATGCCCGCGATCTGATGAAGGTGCCTCCCACTCCTGAAGCCGAGACCCACGAAAGGCATGAGCCGGACCGCGCCAACACAGGTTTAGGCCCCCTGTACTGACAGCGGGTTTTCGCGACTAATGCCGAGGAGCATGACCTGTACCGAGCACAGGTCGCGCACGGAAAACTGCCGGCGGAAACCGGCGAAGAACACTCGGCAGTTGGCGATACTTAACGCATGGATGGCTGGTAAATGAACGTTCACTCAGGCGACGTCGATGTGTCGGGAGACAGCAAGGACCCCCTGCTGCGGTGCCTGCTGTTTCTCTCCGGCCTGTTTGACCGCGAAGTTTCTGTAGACTCCGCTTTGGCCGGTCTGCCGCTGGTCAATGGCAGATTGACTCCGGACCTCTTCATTGAAGCGGCGCAGCGGGCCGGATACGGGGCTGCCATTGTCAAGCGACCTCTCGCCAAGATCCATCCGATCGCATTACCTGCCATCTTGTTGTTGAAAGACCAGGGAGCATGCGTCCTGCTTCAAAAGAAGCGCGGCAAAAGGGCAGACATATACGATCCGGTTACCGGCACCCAAACGACCATCAGATTGCGCAGTCTTGCGCCGTCCTATGAAGGTCATTCGATTCTCGTCAAGCCTGAAGCCCAACTGGCTGCAGACGTGGTACAGGCCTCCTCAGAATTCAGGGGACACTGGTTCTGGGGAGCAGTGGCCAAACTCTGGCCAGCGTATGTGCGGGTCATACTGGCAGCCGCCCTTGTCAACATTCTCGCACTGGCGTCGCCACTGTTCATCATGAACGTCTATGACCGGGTGTTGCCGAACAAGGCTGTTTCAACGCTTTGGGTGCTGGCGTCCGGAGTCTGCTTGGCAATACTGTTCGATTTTCTGTTCCGAAACATCCGCAGCTGGCTGACAAATGCTGCAGGCCGGCGGGCGGATGTTCTGCTGGCTACGCGATTGTTTTCCCATGCCATGTCGCTGAAACTGGGCGACAGGCCAGAAACCACGGGCAGCTTTGCCAGCCAACTGCGGGAATTCGATGCCGTGCGCGATTTCTTTACCTCAAGCACGCTCGCAACACTGACGGATTTGTGTTTCTTTGGCCTGTTCGTGTTCGTGATCTACCAGATCGGAGGTCCGATTGCTGCGGTACCGGTAATCGGTGCGGCACTGGTGGTGATATTCGGCCTGGCCATTCAACTGCCACTGCGTTCCGCGGCACGCAAGACCCAGAAGGAAGCTGCACAGCGACACTCGCTGCTCGTGGAATCCATTGCCGGACTTGAGACAATCAAGACGTTGCGGGCCGAAGGTGTCCTGCAGCGTCTCTGGGAAGGCCTGGTCGGCAAGACGGCCAAAACAATGGAACGCTCGAGAAAGCTGCAGGCACTGATCACCAACGTCACGACAGCGGTTCAGCAGATGGTGACCATCGGCGTGGTACTGGCTGGCACCTACATGTTCGACGCTGGTCAGATTACCATGGGCGCCATCATTGCTTGTGTGATCCTGGCCGGGCGCAGCGTCGCACCTTTCGGGCAGTTCGCATCGCTGCTTGCTCGTTCACAGCAATCGTTTGCCGCACTGTCGACACTGAATGCACTGATGCGCCTGGAGAGCGAAAGGCCATTGGGCAAGAACTTCGTCAACACTGACATTGAGCCAGGCTTGATTGAGTTCCGCGGAGTCTCGATGACCTACCCGAATTCACCGACACCCGCACTGTCGGAATTCAACCTTACAATCCGCCCGGGCGAGCGGGTCGGTATCATCGGGAAAATCGGTTCTGGGAAAACCACCATTGGCCGTTTGCTTGCCGGAATCTACCATGCCCAAACCGGGCATTTGCTGATTGACGGTGTCGATATCCGCCAACACCATCCACATACGGTGCGGCGCGCGATTGGCGTGGCAGGGCAGGATTCCGACTTGTTTCATGGCACCGTAAGATCAAATATCCTGCTTGGCGCGGGAGATGTTTCCGACGAGGAGTTCCTGAGCGCGACGCGATTGTCCGGTGTAGACGATTTCACGATGAAACATCCCTCCGGATACGACATGGAAGTCGGCGAGCGTGGAGCCCTGCTGTCAGGTGGCCAGCGTCAGTCGGTCTGCCTTGCCAGACTATTTATCAGAAGACCCAGGATAGCGTTTCTCGATGAACCGTCCGGATCCATGGATCTGGCAAGTGAACGTGCCCTCATTGGAGAACTGAAAAGCAGTTTTTCCAGCGATCAGACATTGATCGTTTCAACGCATCGCTACAGCATGCTCGAACTCGTGGACCGGCTCGTGGTCATAGCAAATGGAAAGGTGGCTGCAGATGGGCCCAAGGATCGTGTGCTGAAAGCGCTCAAGGACCGGCTGGCTAGCGGCTGATGCTCATCTGTTGATCACACGACCTGGCAGGTATCAACTGGCCTCGACAAACACCACCACAGGGCTGCGTGCACCCAACGACCGGTCCAGCAGTGCGAAGCGCACACTTCTCTGCAGCGTCGCCGTGTCCGTCATGAAACCTACCTGACCCGAGACTACCTTGTTTGGATTGTCGGCCAGGTACTCGACGATTTTCTTGAACGGCTGGTTGAATGTGAGTCTCGGAGAGGCGGGCTGGTCGCCATCCTCGTCTTTCATTGCTTCGAGAACGGACGACACGAAAGCCGGGTTGAAGGCGACTATCTTGCGATCCCGGGAGACGACGAAAACCGGACTGGGACATGCCGTAATGATCTCGCCGAGATTGCTCCCTCCCGGAAACGACACGTTGTGCTGCAATTGTGAATTCAGTGCCTGCAGACAATGACAGCGCAGAAATGAAGCACGGTTCTGCTTGTCGGGGACCCGCGAAAGCAGGGAATGGACATGTGCTGAGAGGCTCTGTTTTCCTGCTTTGGCAAGTTGCTCGAGCTGCTGCCAGTACACGCCCTCCAGACGCACTGCCAGCCGCGATTTGTTGTGTTGCAACACCCTGGTTTCCATGTTCAGCCCACTCGGTACGCTATAGATTGTTGTTTCAGCATTCATCGACTCCTCATATCATATCATAATATGTTTCATTGCGTTATCCGTTGACCATACGGCGCGAAACTGGTGCTTTCTTCGCTATATTCGCAGCCTCCTCATATCATAATATGTGTTTTGCGTGAAAAAACCGTTGCCCGGGCATGGACTCGTTGTGTAGGACGCCCCATTGTTCCGTTAATAAAGAGTAAACAGGTCAGTTAAAATTGCACGCCGGCAGTGGCCGGAAGATGTAGGGATGGCACAAGATGACAGACTATTCGAACGGTCCTGCCGACGAGGCGGGTTCAACCGGGCAATCGGTAAATCCGGAGACGGAACTTTCCGAACATACCTCGACTCAAATTGCACAAGCAACCACCGGTTCAGAGACAGTCCCGGCTGCACAGGGACCGGAATGGAAGATTTCGGGAACCGATGGCGTCGTTGAAGGCGGAAACGCCAGTTATCAGCTGTCGGCTGGCGGCCCGGTGCCCGAAACAGGACAGTCCCATTCCGTTCAGATGGAACTGCAGCTGGACAATAGCGGATCATACACGCCGGTAGAAAATGCGGACTTCACCTCCAAGTTTGCCGACGCCGTCAAATCGGCGGCCCCGGCAGGTTTCACTGTTACCGGAGACGGTAACGGTCCGCTGACAATAACTATTGACTCGAATGCCCAGGAAACCGGGTTCAGCTTCACGCTCAAGACTTATGACGATGGCCATGTAGAAGCGGTGGAGGATTTCTCCATTGTGCTGTCGAGTCCGGTCTCCTCGAACACACTGGTTGACGCGCGTATTGCCCCATCTTTCCGCGAGGCTCGCACCATAGTGCGGGATAATGACCAGGAAGACCCGATCGCGCAACAAGATCGGACCGACAACAACACAACCGGGTCGGCCACCGCGAAAACCGACCAGATAGACACTGCAGCTATCCGGGAAACGGTGACCGTCACGGAGGGTCAACCGGTTGTGCTGCCGGCGGATTTCCAGCTGGCGGCGGTGCTGGTCTCCGGTAATGATCTCGTTCTGCGCGGCACGGACGGCTCTTTGATCGTGATCAGCGATGGCGTCAACAATGTGCCGACCATCCAGACGGCGGCCGGCATTGAGATTCCGGCAAACGTTATGGTCTCGGCGATCAATTCCGCGAACACACAAACGGCAGCGGGTGAAGATGGCAGTGAACCCACGGCACCGGCCAGCAGCGGCGGCAATTTTGCTGCCGGACCAGGGCAGATAGGTGACCCGTTTGATCTCACGGAATTGCTGCCTCCGACCGCCTTCGACCGGGAGTTCACGGATCCGGTGGAATTTGAAGGGGTTTTGATCGAAGGCGAAGACATCCCACCTCAGATCATCGGCGTGTCACCGGAGGCTCTGCTGGTCGAGGAACCCGATCTGGACGGCATTGGTACGACACCGGGCGAAACCGGGGAAACCGACAGCTCGCAGATCACCATCCTTGCCGGGTCATCCACGGTAAATGCTATTGCCTTTTCTCCCGACCAGTCGGGCATACAGGTGACCGGCCTCGACTTGAGCCTCTCCGCCCCGATTGTATGGGCTATCGATTCTTCGACCGGCAATCTGGTTGGCACTGTCGATGGCACTGAAGTCATCCGGATATCACTCACATTGAACGGCGGTATTATTCCCGCTGACAACACCGGAACGGCAGACATAGAAGTCGAATTGCTGGGGCCACTGCAGAATCTGCCTGGTAACGGCAGTGTTGTAGTTTCCAACATCTCGCTGTTCGTGACCGACACGAATGGCGAGACAGCCAGCACGGTCACATCGGTCGAAGTGATTGACGATGCACCGGTGGTGAGTGCCGTCGCAGATGATCAGGTAACCGCAGCACTTGACGAAGGCGATCAGGATGCCGGGTCGCCGTCAACCGGGGTGACCTCGGTGATCAACACCGGCGCCATCACCAAAGGCGACGATCCTCATGTTGTAAACACCAATGGCGATGCAATTGCTGCTGCTTCCACCACTGAAGCACTGGTCGATATCACCGCCCTGTTCGGCGCCGATGGCCCTGCAACAACAGATAACACGCAATATGCCCTGGCGTTCACCAATACCACCTCAGGCCTGACCCTCACCGACGGC